>OMIY01000180.1 GCA_900299215.1 bacterium
GTGGATTGAGCCAAATCTTTTCAAGAAGCTCCGGATGCTCAGTGTCGAGACCACTGTCGATAACGGCAACCGTAGATGCCTGTGCGGTGGTAAATCCAAGACCAAGGCCTAGAAGAGCGATGCCGTGTTTCCATGCTTTAAGTTTCATAATTGCACCCCCTTGTTACAGAAATTTGACTGAACTTTAACACAGGGTTCAGGGGAGCAATAATGAAATTCGCAAAACCGGCGCAAAATAAGAGAGTCTACAAGTTAAGCCCACGCAACATCTGGAAGGTGTAAATTCCAGTGCTGTGACCATCGCTAAAATGAATCTTAAGAGCGTAGGCCCCCACCGATTCAATACGGAGTGGCCTGATGGTCTCAGGCACATCATCAGGCTTTAGCCTCTGCTCGCGAGTCCACTCATCGATGCAGGATGCGCAAGGGCAACTACGCCGTAGTTTAACAACGTCAAATTGGTCCGTACGACCGTCACTCCAGGTGACCGCTAGAGTGCGAGGACCAGCCTGCTCTATTGCTGAAACTCGAATATTTTCCGCAGTTGACGTCATATTAATTCTTCCACTCAAGTGCGAACTGGTTCAGGATTCCGCTGGCTTGAGCGTTAAGGATCGATAGCTGTTGTGCCGCAGCACCGGCCGCCGCAATGTATGCCTGCGACGCAGGTGCTTCCGGAAACGCAGCGACATGTGGGCGTCCTTCGTCACCACCAACTGCTACCCGTGGGTCGATCGGAATTGCACCCAGTAGACTAACTCCGGATTCGCGGGCTAGGCGCTCGCCACCGCCGCTGCGGAAGATTTGATGCTTCTTGTCACAGCCGTCACACACAAAATAACTCATAGTCTCAATCACACCGAGCACAGGTACCTTGAGCGTCTTAAACATGCTCATGGCCTTACGCACGTCGATCAGTGAAACCTCTTGAGGGGTCGTTACAATAACCGCTCCAGTAACCGGAGCTGTTTGCGAAATGGTAAGTTGGATATCACCCGTACCGGGTGGGTAGTCGATCACCAGATAATCTAGCTCTCCCCACTGCACCTGTGTGAGGAACTGCTTGATCACACTGCCGGCCATCGGCCCGCGCAGAATCGTCGCGTCGCTTGCTTGGGTGAACATGCCGACCGAGATCACTTTAATGCCATCAGCAAGAGGGGGGATAATGACATTGGGTCCGCCCTCTTCTGCAAGTTGCGTGATGCGAACCATACGAGGGATCGAGGGTCCATAAACATCAGCGTCTAAAAGACCGACTTTAGATCCAGTCCGTGCAAGTGCGTAGGCGAGGTTGACGGCAGATGTCGACTTGCCGACGCCGCCTTTACCACTGGCTACTGCGATGATGTTTTTGACTCCAGCAAGGGCGGGTACTACCGCGGCATTATTATCCCTCTGCGCTGCCCGCGTAGTTGCCGTCATCGTTACTTCTACGTGTGCTACTCCTGGGATTGCCCTCAGCTCTGATTCGCACTGAGCTTTGAGCTGCTCTTTGACAGGACAGGCTGGAGTGGTCAAATTGACCTCGACCGATACCTTATCGCCTTTAATGACGATGTTGCGCACAAATCCAAGGGCGACTATGTCCTGATGCAAGTCAGGATCTTGCACCTTGGCCAGAGCCTCCTTAACTTGCTCTTCGGTGATGCCGCTACGGTTGCTGCCGCCACTTAACTTGTCTTTGACGCTGGAAAATAAACCCATAACCTAAGCTCTCTTTGTCTCAGTAGTGCTCTTCGATATAACGAATAGTCTGCATGCCTGCCTGACAACCCATGCCAGCTGCCGTGATTGCTTGCCGGAAGACGTGATCAGCAATGTCCCCTGCAGCAAACACACCTGGTACGTTGGTGGCGGTAAAGTCGCGAACTTTCAAATAACCGTTCTCGTCGGTTTCAAGATAGTCTTTAAAAACAGTCGAATTTGGACGATGACCAATCGCCATGAATAGACCATCGACTGCAACTTCCTCACGCTTACCGCTGTCAATGTGGCGTAGTACGGCGTGAGTAAGACCAGCATCGTTGGCAATCGTATCTACCACGTCGTAGGGGATCATCATTTTGATTTTCGGATTCTTCTTAGTGCGCTCCACCATAATATTTGAGGCGCGGAATACCGGCCGGCGGTGAATTAGCAACACTTCGCTAGCGAGCTTGGACAGGTAGTTGGCCTCTTCCATCGCGGAATCACCGCCACCAACAACGGCTACTCGCTTATTCTTATAAAAGAAGCCATCGCAAGTAGCACAGGTGGAGAGCCCACGTCCCATGAGTGGACCTTCGGATGGTAATCCTAAGGTCTTGGCAGTGGCACCAGTTGCGATGATGACCGCTTTTGCCTCGATCTCGCGATCACCGGCCCAGAGGCGTAGTGGCTTTTTCGAGAAATCGACCTTTGTGATCTCCTCGTACACGATCTCGGCACCGATGCGTTCTGCTTGAGCTGACATTTCAGACATCAGCTGCGGTCCCATAATCCCTTCGCGAAAGCCTGGAAAGTTTTCGACTTCGGTTGTGGTCGTCAATTGACCACCGTGCTGAATACCAGCAAACACGGTAGTCTTAAGACCACCCCGGGTGGTGTAGATGGCCGCGGTCAATCCGGCAGGTCCTGTACCAACAACTACGACATCGCTCATCGCTATACGCTCCGTTCAGGTAGATCAAATAGGGAGGGGGTACCCCGTAGGGCCCTCAACTTAGCGCGATGGTCGCCAAAAGGAAAGCCGCAGGCGACTTCCTAGCCCCCAGGGTCGGCGGCGGACCAGAAATGTGCTAAAAATTTAGGACCACCAAAGGAGCCATCATGATCAGTCGACTAGCCCACCTTGGCCTGACCCTCGTCATAGGCATGTTGAGTCTCAGTCTAAGTGCCAGTGCCGCCAGGGGTGACATCACTAAAGCCCTGACCCAGGGTGGCTACTCGGTTAAACAAGGTGTGCTTGTGACCCGGCTGAGTGATGGCAAGGTCCTATTTGAGAGGGAGGCCGACACCCTCTTGGCTCCAGCCTCACTGACCAAAGTTCTGACATCAGCAGCGGCTCTGGTTAGGTGGTCTCCAGTTCACACCTTGCCAACGGCTCTATTTCACACCGGTCAACGGAAAGGGCCAAAAATCACTGGTGATCTTGTGATCGTCGGCAATGGTGATCCCTTTGTCGTATCGGAAAAGTTGTGGCAACTCGCAGCCGATATGCGCGGTCTTGGTATCAATGAATTTGCCGGTGACCTGGTCATTGACGGCAGCCTTTTCGATGATGAAAGTCGAGATGAATCACGTGAAGAGGGACGGCTACGATCGCGTCATGCCTATGATGCCCCGGTGTCAGCTTTTGGAGTTAATTTTAATACTTACGCGGTTAGTATTGCCCCAGGAGAAAAGCCGGGCCAAGCCGCCCTGGTATCGCTTGACCCTTACTCGTTGGGTGGCGTCATCATCGAAAATAAGGTGACTACGACAGCAGCGACTGCATCAAAGCCGCGATCAAACACTGTAAGCGTGACCAGACAGGTCCGTAAAGACGGCATCGAGCTTTTGAAGGTAACAGGTCAAATTGCGGCCGACTGGCCTACACAAAAAATCTACCGCTCCGTCGCCAACGATCTCACGGCGGCTGGCGAATACGTCAAAGCTTTTCTCAAGAACGAAGGTATTACCATCCGCGGAGCCATCAAAGCGGGAACAAAACCAAGCAATGCGACTCCACTCATGAGTATGGATAGCTATGAAATGCGCCGTATAGTCGCCGGTCTAAATACCTTTTCTAACAATTACATCGCCGACGTCTTGATGAAACGACTTGGTGCCGACTTTCCGACCTCAGGTCCAGCGGCTGCGCCTGGATCGGGGACCTATGCTAACGGTCTGGCCGTGCTACGGGATTTTCTCGTGAAAGACGTAGGTATCAAGACTAATTTTGTGCTCGAAAACGGGTCCGGTCTCGATACGGATAATCGCCTGAGTGCACGGCAAATCAATGCAGTGCTTGCTTACATGGAAAAGCATATGGAAGTTTTTCCAGACTTTCTTGCTAGCTTGCCGGCAACCGGCTGGGACGGGACCCTAAAGAAACGGTTTAACCGCAACGCTACCGAGGAATTTAAGGGCATGTTTAGAGCCAAGACCGGTACGTTGACGGAACCAATTGCGGTGTCAGGGATCGCCGGGTACTTCCGTCATCCGACTCAGGGGATGGTAAGTTTTTGCGTTGTCGAGAATGGCAACTCTGGTCAACGGCAACCGTCGATTGTTGATCTACGGAATCGCCAAGATCACATCTTGACAGCGTTTCTTAACGATCTTTGAGCCACCTTGAGAGCTCTGAGCTAACTCACTAAGTTAACTCACAGTAGAAAGTGCGCTATGCCAGGACTTTGCAGCGAGAGCGGCGATAGCTTTGAGAGTCCGTGAACGGTGAACCGTGTGTTTGAAGGGAGCAGCGTATTCGGCCAAAAAACTCTGCCCGTTAACCCGCCAGCCTAAAACCCAGTTGCCGCTTGCGTCGACACCGGCGACGGCAAGGACTAGCGCAAATTTGGGCGCCCTGTCGAGAGCATCAGTGACACCGTCTCTGGGCGGCTTCTGCGTGACTCGCCATTGGGTTTGGAGCAAGATATCGCGTGTGTCGGCAATCTCGCGCAAGTGACCAGTCAGTAGCTCGGCTAAATGCCCTTGGGTTGCCATATCGATGATGGCAACGCTCGGGTAAGACTTGAGTAAATCAGCTAATTGCGAGGGAGTGTCTTGCTGGTCGGTCTCAAATAACCAAGGTTTGAGGAGCTCTGTCAATTGCTGGCAAAGCTGCGCATGTTTGTCGGAATCTACGGTTGGGAAGCTCACCTTGAGCTCAACGTAGGGTGCATGCACGCGGTAGGCAATCCCAACGTCATGGCCTTTTACGACCGGTGTAATCAGCTCGGCAAGGTGTGATTCTCCCTTGCCGATCATACGCCACATCTTGGTGGTCCTGCGCTCGTTTAAAGGCACACGCTCGCCCAGAGCGGCCCCAATATGGTCATCCCAGATGGCCTCGATTTCGCGCGGTGGCCCGGGTAGTACCCAGATCTCTTTGCCTTTGGTTTTGAGGCTAAAGCCATTGGCGGTGCCTGCACTGTTGGTGAGCACTTGCGCTCCGGACGGAAAGAAGCACTGCTGCCTATTGGCTTCAGGCACCGCTACCCCAACACGGGCTAACTGGGCTTTGACATGGTCCCAGGACGAAGAATCAAAGCTTAGCGAAAGGCCGGCCCAACTAGCGACGGCATTGCGGGTCAGATCATCTGAGGTTGGCCCCAGCCCACCCGTGATGAAAAGCACCTCAACTCTGGCGGTTAACTCCTCGATGGCAGTGACGATATCGGCTTCAATGTCGTCCACCGTGAGGTGTGTCGTGACGATAAATCCCAGCTCCCCTAGCCTAGTCGAAAGCCAGGCGGCGTTACCGTTGACGATTTGTCCAGCAAGTAGCTCAGAGCCCACAGCCAGGATTGCGGCAGTCTTGGTCATGATCGGTCCTCGCGCAGTTAGGAAGTTTGAGCATACCTGATTGGCGTTGATCAGTAGCCCCGAAACTCGCATGATACGGACTGACTGACCCATTTGCGGAGCGAATGTCATGCTGCACGAGTCCCACCTAGCCTATTTTCGTAAACTTCTCGGCGATGCTTTTGTACTCACGGGCGCCAATGATTTGGAAGCCTATGGGCGGGATTGGACGCGCATTCATACGCCGAAGCCAGCAGCTGTCGTGCTGCCGGCTTCAACTGCGGATGTCGCTGCATTAGTCAAATACTGCGCTGCTCATCAGCTAGCTATCGTTCCGAGCGGCGGGCGTACAGGGTTGGCGGCCGGTGCGGTTGCGGCTAATGGTGAGATTGTCCTGTCGCTCAATCGATTGAATCAAATAGAAGATGTGGACGCGGTCGGTATGACCATGCGCGTTCAGGCTGGAGTCACGACTCAGCAGGCACAGGAAGCGGCTAAGGAAGTCGGACTCTTTTTCCCGCTAGATTTGGCGGCTAAAGGTAGTTGTCACATTGGTGGCAACATTGCGACTAATGCTGGCGGAGTTAAGTTTATTCGCTTTGGCGGCATGCGCGAGCAAGTCTTGGGCCTCGAGGTCGTGTTGCCAAGTGGAGAGATTCTTGATCTCAATACAGGCCTACGCAAGAACAACACCGGCTATGACCTGAGGCAGCTCTTCATTGGATCCGAGGGCACATTAGGTATCGTCACTAAGGCGACCATTCGACTGACACCGCCGCCACGCAATATGCAAGTAAGTGTGATGGCTGTGCGTAAGTTTGCTGATATTCCGGCGATCCTTGGCGTTTGCAATCGGGCAGGCGTGCAATTGACGGCATTTGAGTTCTTTACACGAGAGGCGCACGAAATCGTGCTGCAGCACGCCATGGGCGCGAGGTCGCCATTTGCTGAAATCTCTCCTTACTACGTACTGCTCGAGGTGGAGGAAGGCCCGAGCGGACAGCAGGTTATGGAACCCTTGCTAGAGCAAATTTTCACTGAAGACCTGATCACCGATGCGGTCATTGCGCAGTCCTCGGCTCAAGCTAAGGAACTTTGGGGTCTGCGCGAAAACATTACCGAAAGTATCGCCAAGCATGGACATGTGCGGAAAAACGACATTTCTTTGGCGATCAATCAGCTAACAGATTTTATTGCCGACCTTGAGCCGATAGTGCAATCTGCGCCCAAGGATATGCAGCTCGTAATCTTCGGTCACCTTGGTGATGGCAACCTGCACATCAACTATGTTGGGCCAAAATCGCAAGATTTTGCCGCCTTTCAAGCCCGCGCGCGGGAAGTTGAATTGCAAGTTTTTGCTCTCCTGGGGCGTTATAAAGGTAGCATCAGTGCCGAGCACGGTATTGGGCTACTGAAGACTAAAGATCTGCATTTTTCCCGTAGCGACGCAGAGATTGCTCTCATGCGGCAGATCAAGTCGCTGCTCGACCCGAAAGGGCTCCTCAATCCGGGGAAGATCTTTCCGGGCTGATTTTGTAAGTGTATGTATTTGTTTGGGTTTTTAGTTTCCCATCAAGCCCGGCGGACGATGTCTGATAAGGTCTAAGTCTGCCTTTGGTTCATATTTCAGACACTTGGAGTCTATATGACGCAGCAGACCACCACGAATCATGAGATCTTGAAAAGACTCGGCCTTGATAAATTGGGCATCCATGAAGCAACCGAGTTAATCTACAACCCCAGCTACGATCAACTTTATGCTGACGAGACCAGTCCAAAAACGCCACCCGCGGAACGCGGAACGGTTACCAAGACTGGCGCAGTGTCGGTTGATACCGGTCGGTTCACTGGCCGTTCGCCTAAAGATAAGTACCTAGTTGTCGATCCCAAGAACAAAGACAACGTCTGGTGGGCTGGTACTGGCTCTGACAACCACGCCCTGAAGCAAGATACTTGGGATAGCTTAAAGTCGGTCGTGACCAAGCAGCTCAACGGCAAAAAGCTCTACGTTATCGAAGCGTACTGTGGAGCAAACCCTGCAACTCGCATCGCGCTGCGCGTGGTGACCGAGCTCGCTTGGAAGGCACATTTCGCCAAAAATATGTTCATCCGTCCGACGGCTGAAGAGCTGAAAACTTTCAAGGCTGACTGGACGATCCTGGACGGCTGCAAGACTCAAGCCGACAACTTCAAAGAGCTTGGTATCAGGTCCGAAGTATTCGTTGCCTTTCACCTTGATGAAAAGGTGCAACTCATTGGCGGCACTTGGTACGGTGGTGAGATCAAAAAAGGCATCTTTAGCGTCATGAACTATGTTTTGCCGCTCAAAGGTATCGGCTCGTTCCACTGTTCCGCCAACCAGGGTAAGAGCGGTGACACAGCACTTTTCTTCGGGCTGTCCGGCACGGGCAAGACCACGTTGTCGACAGACCCGAAAAGGGCTCTGATCGGTGACGATGAACACGGCTGGGACGATGACGGAGTCTTCAACTTTGAAGGTGGATGCTACGCGAAGTGCATCAACCTATCTGAAGAGACTGAGCCGGAAATCTTTCATGCCATTAGGCGTGATGCGCTACTTGAAAATGTCGTTGTTAAGCCTGACGGCATCGTCGATTTCAACGATCAGTCGAAGACCGAAAACACGCGGGTTTCCTACCCGATCTACCACATCGAAAATATCGTTAAGCCGGTATCAAAAGGTGGCCATCCGAAGAA
>OMIY01000181.1 GCA_900299215.1 bacterium
CCACGCACTGTCAGTACTCAAGTTAGATGGCAAAGTCCGTTCCCGCCCCAAAGTGAGCGTTGCCCCGTCGTCATCCGTAAAGATTCGAGTTGTTGAGAAGCCGAAGCGTAAAACCAAAACCGAGCCTGAGGTTGATCCATCAAGGCCGATACTCGAGACCCAGCAAAAACCTACCGAGGCACCTAATCAAGCCACCTACTTGGGCTCGAACAATCATCAAGCACCCAAGGAAACTAGACTCAGTAACAAACTTAAGCGGGAAAAAGCTGCCGACCCTGGCGTGAAGGGACGCCCTGACGCAGGAGCACAACCACGCGAGGCGACCGCAAGCACCAAGACCCCTGACAAACCTGAGACCAAACCCGAGATCAAACCAGAGACTCGGCCTGAGCAAAATTTGAAAGAGATTCAGCCTCAGTTAGGGTCCCTAGCTGTTGATAGCTACCGTCGCAAGCCGCGCAATGCCTACGAGGCGCTACTGCCTACCGGCCCAGCTGATTTAGCGGGTCAAATCAACGCTGGCTTTCAAGACTACGTTGACGAGCGCGTTGCTGAGGGTGAACGGATTGACATCAATACCTCCGAATACCGCTATATCGGCTACTTTACCAGTATGCGTAAAGCCATCGAACTGGTTTGGAATTACCCAATGGACTCCGCTCGCAAGGGGGAACAAGGTGAAGTTGGGTTGGAGTTTGTCATTATGAAGGACGGACACGTCGGCCATGTGCGACTCCTCAGATCATCAGGCTACCCGCTTCTAGACGACGCAATCATCCATGCGATCAAGCTAGCCTCACCGTTCTCCCCCCTCCCAAGCGGTATTGGCAAAAATCGTCTGGTGGTGACGGGTTCGTTCCGATATGTCCTCAATGGACTTTAAAAATAATTCCAATAACACATTGTAATCATTGAATAAGTATTTAAATTTAGGTGAAAAACCTATACTTTTTGCCACCCCTGACTATACTCGGGACCTTGTCGCGAGGGTCGAAGACACGGTACGCTTAGATTCTAAGCACCACATTTCCTTCTGCTCTCTTCCTCCGTTCGGTAAAGGACCACCTAAGCTTGGCAGCTTGGCGCAACATAGTTACCCCTATTGGGCTCTTGGCAATGACAGGGCTTATCGGCTGTACTTCAGTCGATCCTGAATTTGTCGGACCTCCCGCACCATCTACCATCATTGAGCAAGTGGTTTACGTTCGTGACGCAGCAGACACCGCGTCAGTACCTGAAAATTCCAGCCACGAGCCAAACGAGTCATTGGCAGCTGACACTGCCAGTGCCCTGAGTCATGAAGACGACGAGCACGAAGACTTTTCAGACCTCGATAGTGAGTACGAAGAGGATGAGTCCACGGTATCAGCAGAGCCTGCAGATGCCGACCTGGAGGGTTCCGAGGACTTAGCCCAAGTCGACGATCTCGAAGACGGCTTTTGCTCAGATGACATTTACGCTCAATACCTAATGGACCGATTCAGGCTAGACAACAAAGCTGAAGTCACTCCAACTCCCCCTCCGAGCAAATCTTCGAAGAAATCTGCGCGTAGCCGTCGGCGACGTCACGATGACATGCGCTACTTTCGGAACCACTCGCGCTTTGCTGCACTTGCACACGCCCATTCCGTGATGGTCGGTCCCACATCCCCTTACATGGGTGCGATTCCGATAGTGGTTAACGACAAGGTTGATTTTTGGATCCACTACTTTAAGACCTCCGGACGGGGCATGTTCATGCGCTGGCTGGTGCGAGGCGAAACCATCAAACCGCTCGTTCAGCCGATCCTAAAGGAAAGCGGCGTGCCAATGGAGTTTTTCTATTTGGCGATGATTGAATCAGGCCTCAGTAACAGCGCCAACAGTCGGGCACGAGCGTTAGGAACTTGGCAGTTCATGCGTGGTACGGCCAAATTGTATGGCCTGAAGATTAATCATTGGGTCGACGAGCGTCGTGATCCACTCAAGTCCACGGTTGCAGCCGCACGTTACCTTAAAGAACTGTACAGCGAATTAGGTGACTGGTACCTGGCCATGGCAGCCTACAATGCAGGCCCTGGTCGTGTGCGCAGGGCTGTGCGCGTTAACGGCAGTACCGATTTCTGGAAGCTGTGTGAGACCAGAGATCTAGCTAAAGAAACCAAAGAATACGTACCAAAGGTGCTAGCAGCAGTGCTGCTAGCAGCAGACCCTGAGGCACATGGGTTCAATGTACAGGCTACCGAGGCGCCAGAAGTCGCTGACACGACGGTGCAGATCAATAAACCAGTAAGGCTGGACGAATTGGCTAGTCGGCTTGGTGTGTCGCTTAAAACATTGCGTGGCTGGAATCCTGAGCTTCTACGCAATATGACACCGCCGTCCCATGGTGGCTATGCCTTGCGTCTGAATTCCAACTACCTAAACCGCTATGAGCAATTGGCTCCCCGCCTCACTGACGCCAACGTGCAAGGCCTGGGGGTACACACAGTTCGAAACGGTGACACCTTTAGCCACATCGCTCACAAGTATGGCATCGAAGTCCGCCAGCTAATGGATCTAAATCCCGAAATTGCTGCCAATAAGCTTAAGCCGGGGAGCAGTATCGTCGTGCCATCGGCAGCGTCCGTTTCCACCTCGGGCAGTACGCGCAGCCAAGGGATGTTGTAAGGGCGGTCATATTCCTGTGGCAGAGCTGGTTCCGTATGCTATCGTCAAGCTGATCTTGAGGATAGGTGTACGTCATGTTTCAACGCGATTTGTTCACGCCAGACCGACTATTCTGCCCAGGGCCAACACCAGTACCTAAATCCGTCGCGTTAGCGATGGGTGAGACTTCGATCTACCACCGCAGCGACGAGTTCTATAAAGTATTTCGCCGCTGTGGTGACAGGCTTGCCCCAATTTTTGGGACTTCCACGCTGCCATTAATTCTGACGGCGTCGGGATCGGGAGCCATGGAATCAGTGCTTGTTAGCTTAACCGACGTTGGTGACGAAGTTGTCGTCGTCAATGGCGGTAAGTTTGGCGAGCGTTGGGAAAAATTGGCCAAAGCCTATAAGTGTGAAACCGAGACGGTGCAGGTTCCATGGGGGCAGGCACCAACCGCCGCAGCGATCCTTACAGCGGTATCTCGGCAAAAGCAGACAAAAGCTATCTTCCTTCAGGCCAATGAGACTTCGACTGGTGCGTACTACAAGGTCGACAGTCTGGTTAAGGAATTGCGTCGCTCGTACAAGGGACTTATCTGCGTTGACGCCATTTCTTCACTAATTGCGCATCCAATGAAAATGGACGAATGGGCCATCGATGCAGTGGTCTCAGGCAGCCAAAAAGGCTTTGGACTACCCCCGGGGCTTGCCTTTGCAGCATTGTCCGAGCGAGCTTGGGGGCAGTTGTCCGCCCGCCCACGTTTTTATTTTGACCTAGAAAAAGAGCGGAAAGGACAGGCCGAAGGTCGCTCAGCTTGGACGCCAGCCGCCAGCTTAGTATTCGCTCTTGATGCTGCTTTGCAGCATCTACATGAGGTCGGTATTGAACGCGTGTTGGATCATCACGCGACTTTGGCAAAAGCAGCGCGTGCTGCAGTACAGGCGATGGGGCTAGAACTTTTCGCCGTGACAGCGCCATCGAATACTCTGACCTCAATTACGGTACCCGCAGGTGTTGACGGGCAGCGCCTGGTCAAGCGGCTTAGGCAACGTTTTGGAATGTTTTTTGCCGGTGGTCAAGACGAGCTGAAAGGCAAAATTGTCCGTTTTTCGCACCTCGGCTTTGTTAGCCGCTTTGACCTAATAGACGGCATAGCTGCCTTGGAATTCGCTCTACGCGAAGAAGGCTTCCACCTAGATTTAGGTAACGGTGTCAAAGCAGCGATGCAAAATATGGTCAGCAGTAACGCTCAGCAGTAGCTGACGTGACGATCCAAGTTTTCAACGTATTTCCAGCCGTGACGAAAAGTGCGGCTAGTGATAAGGTTTGCGGCGCAATTAGACGGAGGTAGAGCAGTTGAAGATCCTCGTGTTACTCAAGCAGACTCCAGATACCGAGTCCAAAATTCAAATCAGCGCAGACGGTAGCAAAATTGAGACCGCTGCACTCAAGTACATCATCAATCCATACGATGAGTTCGCCATTGAAGAAGCCCTTAAGATCAAGGAAAAGGCAGGCAGTGGCGAGGTAGTGATCGCAAGTTTTGCCGGTGATGCTGCAAAGGAGCTCATCGTAAAAGGCCTGGCTATGGGTGGTGATCGTGGTCTTTTAGTAAGCAACGATGGTCTCGACGGGCTGGACTCACTTGGTATAGCCAAAATACTTGCTGCCGCGGTCAAAGCTGAAAATCCAGATCTAGTCTTGGTCGGTAAGCAGGCAATTGATGACGATAATATGCACGTTGGTGTCATGATTGCTGAACTTCTAAAGTGGCCGCACGTCAATGTCGTCACTAAACTTACGCTTAACGGCAAGACGGCAGTAGCTGAGCGCGAAGTTGAGGGTGGTCAGGTTGAGGTTTTTGAGCTCGAATTGCCCGCTGTCATTGGTGCGCAAAAGGCTTTGAATACGCCTCGCTACGCCTCGCTTCCGGGCATCATGAAAGCGAAAAAGAAACCCCTCGACACCAAGAAGCCTGGCGACTTTGGTGTTGACGCAGCTGCCCTCAAGGCGGCTCCTAAGGCAGTTTTGCGTGGCTTTATGCCACCCCCAGAGAAGCCAGCAGGCAAAGTCTTCAAAGGCGAAGATGTGGCCGTGATGGTGGACAAGGTCGTGAAGCTGCTACGTGAAGAAGCAAAAGTGATTTAAGGGGGACATCCATGAAAGTTCTAGTTTTCGTTGAGCAACGTGGCGGTAAGAGCAAATCATCGGCACTTGAAGCTCTAAGTGTGGGTGCCCGCTTGGCCGGTAATACCGCTGATTTGGCGGCAGTGGTAGTTGGGAAAGGCGTAGAGGGCATCGCATCAACGCTCAAGGGTTACGGCGCTGACACCGTATATGTGGTCGATCAAGATGCTTACAATCTCTACAACCCTGTTGCCTATGCCGCAGCAGTTGAAGCAGCTGTGAAAGCGCACGGTGCAAAAATAGTCGTCGGTCTTGCTGCACCAATGACGCGAGACCTGTTCCCAAGGCTTGCTGCTCGCTTTGATGGAGGCATTCTGACGGATGTCACCGCAGTTGAGCTGGCTGGTAACAACCTTCAGGGTGTGAAGCCAATGTATGCAGGTAAAGTTCTCGCTAAAGTCGAGACCCAAAATGCGCCTGTGCAGTTTGTGTCGGTACGTCCCAACACCTTTAAGGCGGAGAATAAAGGCAGCGGCAATGCCACTGTCACGAAACTTGACGTTGCGGCACCAACTGATGGCAGAATCAAGACACTTGAAGTACGCAAGGGCGCAAGTGAACGCCCAGATCTTACCGAGGCTCCGGTCATCGTTTCCGGTGGTCGGGCTATGGGTAGCGCTGACAATTTCAAAATTTTGAATGAGCTCGCAGATGTGATTCATGCGACCGTAGGCGCATCGCGTGCGGCCGTGGACTCTGGCTACGCTAGCCATGATATGCAGGTTGGTCAGACGGGTAAGACCGTCAATCCTAACCTCTACATTGCCTGCGGCATCAGTGGTTCGATCCAACATATGGCGGGGATGCGGACCTCTAAAATCATTGTAGCTGTTAACACTGATCCGGAAGCGCCGATCTTTAAAGTCGCTAGCTACGGTATCGTGGCCGACCTGTTTCAAGCAGTGCCAGTATTCGCTCAAAAGTTCAAAGCATTACTCGAGAAGTAATAACTAGGACTGAGCTACTTTTTCAGCTGATTGCGAAAGTTTTTGATTCGACGTTCAACCCGGTGATCCATCCAGTGACGAACTTTAGTTAAAAGTGATTCACTGGTTGGGTCCGGATATGCTGACGGATCTGACCTTGCAATGATTGCAATCGCTGCTGCATAAAAATACGTCGCCGGCAAAATCCACCAGAGGCTAAGTAAATCGCTTAATAGGCCTAAGCTGGTCAGGATTAGGATTGGTTTTCCTTGTGGAAGGGCCAGGAATGTTTTTCGCCGTAGTAAAACTGCGAGAAAAACCCCAGGAGCAATGCTGTAAATGATAATTTTGTAGCTCCACTCCCAGGTTCTCAGCAGTAGGACCGACCGTCGCGGCTTGATGATGCCATGCTTTAGCTGGTATCTGATCATAGCACGCTCTTGCGGTGGCTTAATCCTTTCCGCAGCAATTTGAAATTGCCTGGCCATGCGGACTTGGCGCACTGGTAAAATTGCGTATTTCCAGCCGACAAAATTGATCAAGAACGACAATACTAGGCCGACCAAAACATTTTCTTTATTCATGCCCCGCCCCCTGAGGGTGGAGATACTATAATCGCGTTTGCATGATCGTTCCGAGAGACCATCCATCGAGATATTTTGACTAGTAGCTTCTCAGCAGCGCGCGTCCACAACTCCGTCTGGAAGATTATACTTATGGCCATGAATTCAAGAATCGGTAACTCCCAAAGTTGGAAGCTGTCGCTCTCAAGAGTCTCCCATGTGTTTAAGGCATATGCGACCACACGGCCGAAAACATATTGGACTAGATAAGCTAGCCAAAATTTACGTGAGATGGCGAGGTTACTTGCCGTTTGCACCCATCGCATCCTAGCTAGGCGGCTCTGGATACGAGGATCAAAAGACAAACGAATCAATGCTAGCGGCCAGACCAAGTGACTCCAAAAGATCACTGGCGCCTGACGGTAAGCTTCGCAGCTAAAATATGCCCCCATTCTCACGTAAAGATAGGCGCCGAGCTGCGGCACACTCGAGCCTAAGATAAGTGTCCATACTAAAACTTCAAATCGACCTACGCGCAAGGTTTCGAGACGTCCACTGTCACGAATCCGACGCACCTCGGCTCCCATCCAATATCCAAACCATATAAGCCCAGTCCACGGAAGCAACGGCCACTCTGCAACTTCTTGGCCTTCACAACTTGCTACTCCTAAAACATGTTTGATCGTCTCAAAGCCTGGATGTAAGTACGGAGCCAACTCCCAGATTGGCATCCATAGCAGGAGGTAACCCAAGCAACCAGCAATCCGAACGCCGAGAATTCCCACCCCAGCTTCGATCAACAAAGCAGCGCCTATCGCACAAAAAATCAGGCCAAAGACATCCCACGAGATCCAAACTTGACTATTCGTTTGAATGCTTAATACAAGCCAGCCCAAAGTGAGAACACCAAATAATCGATAGGCCTTAGATCCGCTTTTTTTATTTAGTGATAAAAGTAATGTGGATAAAAAAGCGATGATAAACCCACTTTGCATTAGTAAATGGCCGAGCCAATCAACCGCCCAAATGAAAATGCTCTGGTCAGTGTATCCTGTAGTTGGTTCACCAAAGTAAAAAAGACCAAAATGGAACTCTACGATGCAAAAAAAGCAAAGTAGGCGAATCAGATCTAAACCGTACCAACGTACAGAATTTGCGCTGGACTCGGCCAAATCGCTGCTCCTTCTACGAATCACCGGATAGTAAGCTAAATGATAGCATGATTTTCCATATATCAGGCTGTCTTTAGGCGGAGCAACCTGGTGGAAAACCTATGGGTGCACTGCACCTTCCACAACCGTCATCATCAGGTCACTAGCCTGCAGCGAAGCCGGAGAGTTACCAGGCAAACCCTGCGGCACTTCACCGTCAAAGTACTCAAACCAAAATTCCCACATGCGGGAATAATCCAAACCTATGGGTCGCAACGGCTCAGACAAGACATGGTTCAACGTCTTTTGAATCATCTCGGAACAATAAAGAAGCTCACGACCATTTTGATCGACGTTGTCCCAGAGGTAGTCGTCATCAAAGCCACGACCAAGCATTTGCTCATTGAAAAAACCTCTAAGCTTCCGCCGAGCTCCGGCATAACGTGCAGGATCATGATCTCGCAGTTGGTTTAATTCCTTGGGGCGCAATACGGTAAAGGGGCTCCCGTTCTTAACCTGAGCAAAGAACTCATCCAGTGTTACTGTAGAGGTGGTTCCCAGTGACTGAGCTACTCTGAGTCGAGAAAATGTCTCTTTATCAAAATCAACTCCACCCAATGCATCGCCAGCATCAAGAACTAAGCCAGAGTGATTGTAGGGACTGAGCGTAGTCTTGCTAATCGCTTTACAGACATAACAATTAAGTGAGACCAAAATGACATCACCTGGGCGTAAGTCACCTAGCTCCATTGCACGAGCATGATTTGTTTTAGTACCAACTATCAACAGCAGGATAAACAACAAGATAAATTTGGACCGGCCGCTACTCATTGGTCTTTGAATCTCACACTCGTCTCACCTACAAAAAGTCCCTCTCCTAAGTAAATACGACAGGTAAGTTCTTTGACGCTGCTTGGATCCGCCACATGCTTCTTACATGAGTAGGTTCTAAAGCCGCGCTCATTGTGCACTTTGACTCCCTGCGAATTTGGTTCTGGGCTTCGTATTGGCGACAAAGATATTCGGTCGACTACTTGATCATTAATCAACCATTCATGAGAAACTATCGCTTCGACACCACTTGGCGAGACAATCGGCGTGTAGCAGCAGATTCCATGCCCCTCGTTGGTTGCAGCCAGCAACTTAGAACGATCCTCTTCCTTGGTCCAGATTTCGCCTAGCTTATAGCTACTAATATCGACACCGATCGCCTGATCTTTAAGCCAAATCGAAAGTAGCGGTAGACGCAAACGACTGTGCATAAAGACTTCTGCAATGATCAAACTTAGCACTACGGCCGGTGGCAAGAGGTGCTGAAGTCGCCGGCGTTGCCAACCCATCAACAAATCCCACGGTAAACTCGTCAGGAGCGCTGTCGCAGCCAGCACCTGATAAAAGTACTCTAGATACGCCGGCATCAGGACGGGAAAGGCAAACGCCACGGCGATTACACTACTAAATGTACGGATGAGGGACATGCACCACGGTAACATGGATACTTTGTTCCACCATGGATCCACTAAACTTATAACTGCTATCAAAAGTGTTAAAGCTAGCGTGATCCAAGCTCCGGCCAGCGATAATAACGGGATACAAAACATCGTTATGTATTGAGCGGCATATTGGGTGCCAAAATTTGCGGCGCCGCTAACTAGAGACGGCCGTTTGACGAGTAGGCGACGCAAGCCCTTTGGCTCACGCTCTTTGGCGGCGAGACGCGCCTCGTATTCTACAAAGATCCGGAAGATGACCGAAATAAGGACGAACAGCCCCAGATAGGATAGAAGAGCGCGTGAATGCTCATAGTCGCGCTTAAGCAAGATTCCGGAGATAAGCCCCCAAAGGAAAGAGAGCCCGGTCAGCACTAAGCTGATCCGGTTTCCATGCTGCTCCTGAATCTTTCGAATTCTCTCAATCGTCTTTTGCGTAATCGTCGCCGTCACTTTTACCGCCCGGCGTTAGTCGTTGGTTACGCCGCACTCGTTAGAGATGTCGTTTGAGATCTCATTGGAGATCACCTACAACTTCGCCCACCAGATCGTAGGCATGGGTTTCCGTGATCTTGACCATTTGAATCCGGCCAGCTTTGACCGGACCATCACCAATATATACCAGACCATCTACTTCTGGCGCCTGAATCGCAAGGCGACCTTGCCAGACTAGCTCGTGATCTGGACTAGGCCCTTCGACCAGCACCGGCAACACTTGACCAGCGTAGCTGCGAAGGAGTTCCTCGGAAATATCTTTTTGCGTGGCCATCACAGCGGCCAGCCTTGCTTGTTTGACCTCTTCTGGAATCTGATCTGCCATGCGGCCAGCGACGGTACCTTCCTCCTGCGAATAGGAGAAGCAGCCTAAATGGCGAAACTTCTGCTCTGCCACGAATTGCAGCAGATCGTTGAAGTCTTCTTCGGTCTCGCCCGGGAACCCCACCATGACTGAAGTGCGGATAGCGACGCCTGGAACTCGTTCACGCACCCGAGCCAGAATCTCCCTCAACTGCTGGTGATTGACGTCTCGGTTCATCCGTTTCAAGATGTTGTCGCTGGAATGCTGAACAGGAATATCAAGGTATTTTACGATCTTGGGCTCGCTAGCGAAGAAGTCTAGAAACTCATCGCTGATGTACTCCGGATAAACATAAAGACACCGGATCCACTGCAAGCCAGGAATGGCCACGAGGGCACGAAGTAGGGGCAAGAGTTCGTCTTGACCGCGATCACGCCCAAAGGCGGCAAGATCTTGCGCGATCAGGTTGATCTCGATAACACCCTCTTCGACTAGCTTTTCTACTTCTTTCACAACGGAACTTATCGGTCGAGAACGCAGTCGTCCGCGAATGGCCGGAATGATGCAGAAAGCGCAGTTATGCTGACATCCCTCGGCGACTTTGACGTAAGCCGAGTGCTTAGCTAGGGTGTTAACGCGGGGCATTTCCTCGTTGTAGAGGTAGTGCGTTCTCTTTGCGTGCACCGTTCCCTGCGTCGCAGGGTCGTCAAGAAGCCTGCCAATTTTAGTGAACTCATCGGTGCCGATAAACAGGTCAACCTCAGGCAAACCTTTGGCCAACTGCGTTTTGTACCGCTGAGTTAAACACCCGGTGACAACAACTTTGAGACCTGGTTTTTCGCTCTTAAGCTCGGCAGCTTTCAAAATCGTATCGATGCTCTCTTCTTTCGCCGCAGCGATGAAACCACATGTGTTTATGATGATTGCATCAGCAGCCTTGGGCTCCTCGGTGGACTGCCATCCGGTCCCAAGCATGGTACCAAGCATGACCTCGGAATCGACCCGATTGCGTGCGCAGCCTAGCGAGATAAGGTGGACCTTACGAACCGGTTGGGTTACAGCTTCCATGAGGCAATAGACTCCAAGCGTTTTAACTTTAATAAAGCGACGTGGCTATTATCATAAAATTGATTAAAATTCAAAAAAGTCGTTTTTTTACAATAAATTCATTGTTTTACTTGGTTTTGCAGCGGGTTTGACGGGAGATATGACAGGAGATTTGATGGAAGGCTTGATCGCAATCAATGGCAACATCACCGCACCCGACGCCGCAGTGGTTCCCGCGATGGACCGGGGACTACTCTACGGGGACGGGGTTTTTGAGGTTTTTGTAGCCTTTGCCGACAAAATCTTGGACCTCGAGCAGCACCTAACCCGGCTAAGGTCATCTGCGGCAGCTCTGGAGTTCGAGATCCCCTGGAGCGATGCCGAGCTCACCTTCGAACTAGAAGAACTAGTCAGAAGAGTCCAAGCGCCCAAGAAATACATCCGACTAGCCGTTACCCGAGGATCGGGCTTAAGTCTCAAATTACCCGCAGGTGGACGACCCAACAAATACGTGTACTGCCTCCCAGCTAATGTTGAGTCTGCAAAGGTCTACCGAGAAGGTTTGAGCCTCAAACGGATGATTAAAGCCGGAGCTACCCGCGGTGCCGCACCAAAAACCGGCAACTACCTGACCAGTGTCCTAGGTGTTGCAAAGGCGCAGAAAGAGGGCTTTGACGAGATTCTTTGGACCAATGCCGAAGGCGAAGTCACCGAGGCGGCCACCGCCAATATCTTCTTCCTTTCCCGACAGGGCGACCAGGTTCACTTTGTAACCCCACCGGCCCAAAGCGGGATCCTCCTTGGCATCACACGGGCGACCTTGATCGATCTCATGCGTAACGCTGGTATTCCGGTCCATGAGCAAATGATTTTTGCGGACGAGCTGCCTCGATTTGACGAGGCCTTCCTGTGCTCCACCGTCAGGGGACTAGTCCCAGTCGCCGCAATCGACAAGCACCGCCTGCACTCGGCACGTGAGGGCTCTGTATTCAGGCAAATAGAGCGCCTGTACCTGACTTGGGTAGCAACCCAAGTCGGTCATCGCGTAGATTGGTCCAGCGGTAAGAGCCTTTAGTCTTACTTGCCGCCTGCTTTAGCTGTCTCAGCAACTTCGCTGGTCTGATCTGCTTTAGCTTTTTCGATAGCTTCTTGCACGACCGAGGCACCAGATGCTGCTGATTGCTTCTTAATCTCTTCCATAATGTTGTGGCGAGTGGTGTAGGCCGAGTGGCTTAGAACCAACTGCTTGCCACGACGATTCTGAAGATTGAACACCAGAGGAGCTTTGAGATTGGCGGTCATATTCTGTGGATTTGTCGGGATCGTAATGATGACCGAAATGACAGCGTCTTCTTCGGCTTTGAGTTCGAGGTCCAGAACCTCTGCCTCAGTGACCTCAACGACATAATCAGGCTTGAATAACAGAGGGTTGATAAGGACAAAGGCGATCGCGCCGTCATCCAGCGACTGCAACCATTTGAATGGCGAATCCTTATCGTGATCCAAGAGCACATAGCGCTTAAGCTCAGGGAAGCCGATCAGGCCAGCAGGAAGTTCGATAAGATCCTCGCTCTTAACTTCGATCTCACCGAATCTAGTTGTTTTAACCTTGATCAAGACCGCCTCCCATGGATCGCGGATACGCTGCTCGAGCTATTCGCCCGCTCACGGTAACTTATTGAATCTGGCAAGGTGTACTACCCTTTATGATAAACCAATTTGTTTACTACTAGCAATACCTACTCGGATCCTGGACCTTTTGGGGGCTTTAGGTACTTCCGCAAGGGCACCTGACCCACCGGTCGGTTGTTATTATCTGTGGACCCAAGGATCCCCTGAGCCTGACCGACATTGACTGGATCGGGACGCGAAGCTGCTCGGTTCTCATCGAGGATCTTTTGGTAGATTTCTTCTCGGTGAACAGTGG
>OMIY01000182.1 GCA_900299215.1 bacterium
GGGGCTGGCCTTTCCAGCCCAAGCTGTACTGAAGGCGTGATCGTTGGAGAATTCGATGATCCAACGATAAGTCCCCTCACATTAACCGATCAAACTGGCGCGGCAGGACAAGACTTTAGTTATACAGCTTGTTTAAACGATAAAGATGGTAAAACCATCAACGTTCAGGTTGAGAAATCAGCCGCTTCAAAACCACAAATCATGTTCACGTCTACACCGACAGTAAGCGGCAATATGAATGGAAAGGTGGAGGTTGCTGATGACCTTTGCCAACAATTCGCATCGAGAAGTCCTCGCGTTCACTTGCGCCGTGAAGAGAAATGGCGCGCTGTAATTTCAGACAATTTCAAAGCGGCACGAACTAGAGTTAGAATCTTAGGCCAAGTTGCGGCGTCTGATTTCAGCCTGACAAACGCTTATCATACGCTATTCGTAGATGCTGATAATTTTTGGAACAGCGGCCTCAACGCCAACAGCGGCTCCGTATTAGATGTTACGGGTAATGCGACTCAATCCCCTGTATGGACTGGTAGCAACAGTGATGGTTCGCTCCAGCCTGGACTTACCTGCCAAAACTGGAGTTCGTCAGTATCGACCGACTTTGGGCAAACTGGCGACTCCTCCACACTCTTAGGCTCTGGATGGGTGAACGGAGGGGGACCTGGAGGCTGCGACCTCCAACGATCTTTATACTGTATCGCCGAGCCACGCCCCCTTGTCGAGGCAAAGCCAGCAATTGGTGCCTCTGGAGGCATCGAGCTTACCGTCACTCCGCCCGCCGGGACCTATAGTGGAGCTTACATCACCATCCGACGGAGAGCGGCCGCTGCTGGTCTTCCTAGTTTAGGATGCGATTCGCCTTTTGACACACCCATCAGCACAATTACGCCATCAGATTCAGCGCCAGTCGTGATCCAAGACGAACTGACGGCTGCAAATATAGCCTACCACTATGCAGCTTGCCTCATAGATGAACGTGGTCACTTGATCTATTCAACTCGCGCTATACACACGGTTGCCAGTCCAGCTACATCCCAGTGATGATCAACAGTGATGATCAAAAGCGCCGATCAATTTTGCATGAAACCGTATAGCCAAACGACATCATTCCAAACTGATTGAGTGCTATTGTGATTGCGTCTGAAAAATCTCTTAACCTGGATCGTAGTTACTTTGTTTGCAATCACTTTTTTATAAAGGGCAAAGCCAAGCATCTGCCCTAAGGCACGACTAAATTGGTAATCGCTGTCCGCATCGAGCAGCATTAAGTACCTTGGTATCGGAGTAATCGTTTTGGCGCCCTTTGCCAGGGCAATTTCCATCCATCGATCAAACCGTAAAATGCCGTTAATCGACCTTGCTCGAAGATCGGATCGCTGATTCCCTTTAATTCCTCTCTGCCGTCGCGCCAGTTGACGGTAGTGATGAAGCTCCATACATTTACGACGCGGGTTTAAAATTTTCGAGGCCAACATCCCGACCGCTGCTTTGATGATCCGTCGTAAAAACTCATCACTCCTACTTTCACTGTAGTCATCAAAGCCACTCAAAAGGCCATGTAGGTACTGGCCAGCTGCTTCCGCTAAGTTATTTATTGATATATCAGCCAACAATATGGTGTTTGTGCGTGAGAGAAAATAGACGCCGTCACCACCGGCCCGACCAATAATACGGTTAGCTTCGACCTGGTCAAAGCCGCCGTCTCGCGTGATATGTGAGATAAAATCTCCGCGCGGTGAGAAGTGAATGTGAAAACTTTCCATCGCACTGGAATCTATACTTACTTGTAGAAACCCGGCTAATTCTTTGACGAAGCCAAGAAATTGAAAGTCTACATCGTATGTTTCTTCATGATTAACATCGATGTCTTGATCAAATTCAGCTTCATGATTGCTCGTGTGCCAAGCCCCCATGTGACGCATCTCTTCCCACAAAGCGAACGACTGCCATTTCATCCAAGGCGGAGAATTCATGATACAGAAAAAATCTTTGCGAAGTCGCAGGTACTCAGTAGATGCGTGCGAATTTGGTTTTTGGCGACTAAAGTAATACGAATCGATGTTATTTAGTATTCGCATGACCTTGCCCTTGCGACCACGGCGACGATGTTCCGCAGCAATGGCTTTCGGCAAGTGATCATCAGCCAAGTGGTATTCACCTATGAGACAGACAATTTTGTGACCAGGATGTTTTTCCGCAGCATCAATGAGGCACTTGGCGGCAAATCGATCTCGCACGGACAATAAATCTCGTCCAGCATTGTCTGAATTAATGCCAATCACTGGTAATTTTCGCGCTTTGGCAAAGTCGAGAATCATCTTGAAATTTTGCCAAGGAAATCCCCACTCAACCGCATAATTGATGCCATCAAGAAAGGCCTCCTCCGTAAGTCCTCCAGCCAAGTAGCCGTCGATAAAGTCCTGATCGACATGTTTAAACATTTCCAGAGCGATCACCACTTTAGGGGTCCGCTGACGATCGACGTAGGAACGAATCAAACGGAGTAGGCCTCTCTGTGACTGCCGTAAGGTGTGAAAGTCTCCGTAGAGAATGAAGTCGTGCTGCTTTACAGCGTCGAGGATGTCAGTCTGGGTCGTTAAGACAAAGCGGCTCGGGAGACTGCGCTCAAATCGAGCTGAATAAGACAGAATACGTCGAGAGCTGTCTCCGACGATGGCACGCGCCTCTTTAAAGGCCTTGTCATAGAGAGACTGCTGTAGCTGTTTGAGTTGTGCCAAGGTGGAGCTGGGCACGGTGACACTCGCTGGCAGGAGAAGATTTAGATGATGAATGGTAGGACTGGACTTATTTTATCAGGATTAGTGGGATTTTACGAGGGAACCACCCTAAATGATGGCCTTCGGATAGACTTGCTGGTGCAAGTTGACTATAAGTCGATCGATAGGATCGTTACTGTTTACGAGGCTTTATGCGCCTGATCTTCTTGGGTTCTCCGGAACCTGTTATCGCCCCGCTGAAAACGCTATTGGACACCGCTAAAAGCCGCGGTGATGAGGTTGTCGCAGTTGTCAGCCAGCCGGCTAGACCAGTCGGCCGAGGAGGCAAAATGGCCGATCCGCCGGTGGCTGCGTTTGCCAAAGCTCTGGGAATCACCACCCTACAACCAGAAAAGGCTAGTGATCCCGGATTTTTAGCTGAATTCGCCGCGTTGAGACCAGACTTAGCCATAACTGCAGCCTATGGGCAAATTCTACCCTCCGCCTTCCTCGGCATTCCGACTCGGGCAACCATCAATATCCATCCATCGCTTCTCCCTAAGTACCGGGGAGCCATTCCAGTACCGGCTTCGATCTTAGCAGGTGACGACACCAGTGGGGTCAGCGTGCTGTTTACGGTGCAAAAGCTTGATGCTGGTGCGATCATCGTTCAAGAGCCGATGCCAATCGGCCGCGACGAAACTTCAGGTCAACTGACTACTCGCTATTTTGAAGCCAGCGGCCACCTATTGCTTCAGGCTATTGATAAATTGCGAGATCCGAGTTTTATCGGAGTTGCTCAAGATGAGGCTGCAGTTACTCATTGCCGCAAAATCGAAAAGACAGAGGGCGAGGTCGATTGGAGTCAGCCAGCTTCCGTCATTTACAGGCGTTTTCGGGCTTTCGAGCCCTGGCCAGGCACTTTCACTTTGCTAGCCGATAAAAGACTAAGCCTTGTAGAGGTAGAGCCAACATCATCCGCGCCTACATCTGAGGTCCCTGGGACGGTTACCTACGATAAAAAGGACAGGTCCTTACGGGTCGCTACTGGTGCAGGACACCTGCTGATCAAACGGCTTAAACCGGCGGGAGGCAAGATTGTCACTGCCGAAGCGTTTTGGAACGGACTTAAAGACCGGGCTAGAGTGCAATTTGTTAAGGTAGGACCATGACTGGCAAAGCCTCAGCTTCGACAACTCGATCTCGATTGGCCATTGCGGTTTCAGGTAGTGGTCGCAGCTTAGCCAACTTCATTGCTAATTCCAAAAGCGATTCCAACTACGAAATCGCCGCTGTGATCGCCTCAAACTCGGATTGTCGTGGTGTCGCCATCGCAAGGGAGCATGACATTCCCGTATTCATTGGCGACTTTGTCAAAGAGATCTCTTCAACGACACTGACTCTCTCTGCCTGGTTGTCAGATCTCAAAATCGATTGGATTGTTCTTGCCGGTTTTTTGAAACGCTTTCCTGTACTGGAACCCTGGCAGCATCGTTTGGTGAACATACACCCAGCACTATTACCTGATTTCGGCGGCAAGGGTATGTACGGCGACCGAGTCCATGCTGCCGTACTTGCAGCTGGAAAGAAGGTAAGTGGAGCGACCGTTCATTTTGTTAATGAACGCTATGATGAGGGTTCCATCATTGCCCAGGTGGTTGTGCCCGTGCTTGCTGATGACGATACACACACGCTGGCGGACCGAGTTTTCGCCGCAGAATGCAAGCTCTACCCAGCAGTAGTGCGCAGACTAGTCTCGGGAACCCTACCGCTACCTAATGGGGGCATTGAGAGGTACGACCATGAGCAACTTTGACCTACAACTTGAGCACTGGCAGTCCGTATTTAACAAGGCCCTTGATCAGCACATTGAATTTCACTACTCCGGTAATGATTCCGTTACTGAAGCAATCAAGTATGCTCTTAAAGCAGGCGGGAAGCGAGTGCGCCCAGCTCTATGCCTAATGACGGCTAAGGCTCTTGGTGGTGATCCGGAGCAAGCGATTCCTGCTGCGCTGGCAATAGAATTCGTACACACCTACAGTTTAGTACATGACGATTTACCGTGCATGGATAACGATGATCTCAGACGCGGTAAACCCACCACTCACAAGGTTTATGGCGAAGCTCAAGCACTCCTGGCGGGCGATGCGCTACTGACGGATGCATTTAACGTCCTGGCATCACAATCACAACCCAGTACAGGCAGGATGGTCAAAGAACTAGCAAGCGCAGCGGGTGGCCACGGCATGGTTTTAGGCCAGAGTCTAGATCTCTACTGGACAGCGCGGGCAGGTGCCTCCCGCTTGGACTTAGACCGTATCCATACTTTAAAGACTGGACGACTGCTGGGCTGCTCGGCAGCACTGGGAGCTCTCGCTGTGGATGCTCCGATGTCGACTGTGGAGCGCTTACGTCGATTTGGGGAAGGTCTGGGACTGGCTTTTCAAATTACCGATGACTTACTTGATGAAACTTGCAATACAGGCAAGTCCGTTGGAAAGGACAGGGAATCGGGTAAACTGACCTACTTAGCGATGATGGCACCTGACCTTGCCCGCCAGGCAGCCAAATCTATTTCCAGTGCTGCGATACAAGAACTTGACGGTATTTTGACTGGCACAAGTGACTTACGGCAGTTTGCGCTCTGGCTGCTAGGTCGGTCATCATAAGCCTATTGCTGTAGTATCATTTAAGGACCAAGATAATGCAAAAATTGACGGAAACTAATTATGACTCATCTGTCCTGGTATTTCGCGACCGGCAAGCCGGGGTTAGTGAAATCTACGATCCAGAGTCAGGGACCTTCAGCTATAATGCTTACTGTCTCGAAAAGAAACTGATGAAAGAGCTGTTCACTTGCGAGTACGATTTTCTGACTGACGCGCTTGAGGTGATCAATGAAGAATTTGGATCATGGGATTTGGAGAGCTTTGACAAAAAAGGGTGCGGCAGCTGCGTTGCCAAGAAATAGGCAACCAACTTGGCAAATATCACCACTACGGTTATTGACTGTTCTCATTTCATTCTATCTACTCTTTTGGTCGCCCTGGACCCTTGCCGCCCCTACCACGGTAGATGAAAACCTGAGACAGCGGCTGTTCACAGACTCCATTTCTAAACCTTCATGTAAACAGGTCAAGATTAGCACTCGTGGGCAAACCAGCCTTACCCCCGATCTTGATGCCTTTATTTCGGATCTCATGCGAGCAATCCGAACGAAGGACGCTATGGTCATGCAGCCATTATTTCACCCGCGTCTCAACACCAGCCTGTTCGCGGTCAAAGAAATTCTAGCTAAAGTTGATACCACTCTTGGCGGGCCACTTGATGTATCCGTGTATCGCTTGTGGGCTCTTAACACCGTCGACGGATCCCCTAAGGGCCTGCACTGCGACGGCGATGAATTGACTGTGCATCCGCATTATGGGTATGCACTTCAATTTGGGATATGGCTGCAAATCATGGGCCAAAAGGAGATTGGGCGCGCATTTGCTACCATAGTCCCAGTTGGTGACAAATGGTACCTCGGATCGTTTTACGCACAGCAATGGACCCATGCTAGCAAAGACCCGATTGCTTGGGCTCAGCAAGCACAGAGGGACCTCGAGAAGGGCCAAAAAGAGGCCGCATTTGTAGAATTCGATGTCGCTTCGAAGCTTTTAGAGATGGGCAAGAACATAGAGCTCGAACTAATTAGTCAGGTTAATTCTGCCCGTGACCAAATAATGACTAAACCTGATTTCTTGCGATTGATGACCAAGACGCTAAGTGGCGAGTCGGTCGTCTATGCTGCGTCTATGCTGGTTACAGATGGAGCTGGCATTATGGTGCGCTTACGCGTCCCCGGTGAGGTTGCCCTGGCTGATATGCAGAAGCGCTGTCGGAATCTCGCCGATCAACTCGCAAAACAAAGCTGGACGCAGGGCTTGAGTGGGCTTCGGTGTGCATTTATTCTTCCTGCCGAAAAGCCAGAGTTTGATGGTGCACTTGGAAGTATGTATTTGCCCTTCAAAAATTGATCGTCTCGTCACTGGACAACTTTTAAAGCAATTCCTCCACCGACGTTTACAGTAACAAATCCTGTGGCATTGGCACTCTGCTTACCTGCAACCATAATGTCTACGGAGCTATCTGCTAATTGAGCTTTTGAATTGATTTCTATACTTAGGGATCCCAACACATTCACCGTAGTGATTAAGCAGTACCAAGCGTTCGGGTTGAGTAAGCGATAACTCGCGTTACCAAGTACATTGACTCCCGCCGGAATCAACACCAACTCGGGCGATGCTGTCGTTTGCGCATCATTGACGGCTGTGCCGATTCCGAACACCATGACTCCCGGCATGATCAGACGATAAGGCGACTGGTCGTTGAATGGAGCTTTGCCATTCCAGGATTTAAGGCAACTATTAAGAGCTTGTCTGGACGATGCCTCACTAATCTTTGCCGGATCTACCTGATGCCCAGTTCCACTTCCAGGCGCCACAGCCGTTACGACAGTCTGCTTCTCTTCTTTCTTTTCATTAGCCGTAGTGCTTGGGTCTCCCGATTTATCCGCATTAGCGACGCTATTGGCAGAGGCGCCCTGTTGATTCTTGGCTTCACTCTTTGACTCGTCATCTTCGACTACTAGCTTAAAAGTACCGAGGTTTTTGCCACCACACGCAGTGCTCTGAATACAGACTACACCTATGGCTAACGCCATTGAAAACCTACGATTAGACATATTTTGGATCCCTCTCTAACTTTGAATGCATATTTCGCTATCGGAAGAACTAAAAGTTTCCTAAAGCAAGTTTTTATATGTCTTTAGTTACAGAGTAATCACGTGGTCAGCATCCGTCTGATCAAACCTTGATTCCCGTTAATAGCAGGGAGCACAGATCTTCGATGACGACTTCCCGATAAGACCGGTCTTTTAAGGTGTCTCCGCGGAGCTGTTGGAGGAAAATGTCCAAACGCACCTGTTGGACCATGGCACCAGTTATAGCCAGTGCCACAGTGCTAGGATTCAAATGCGGCTTTAGCCAGCCTGAAGATTGGCCGAATTCTATATATGTGATGATTCTTTTGTACCAAGGCGCATAGCGCTGCTGGACCAAAGTTTTAAAAACAGTACTATCCCGCTCCTGCTCTCTCTGCACGAGTCTGTGCATACTGGGGTTAGCTACATGTGAGCATATAAAATCAGCTATAAAATCCCGTAGACCGGCAAAATACAGCTCGCAATCAGGGGTAATTTGCAAGAGCTGGGGCTTATTGATGAAACTCTCTATGTACTCAAGTGCTGCATGCAGTAACCCGTCCTTACCGCCAAAATAGTAAGAGATCAGGCTTATGTTTAAGCCACTAGCCTCAGCAATATCCCTTGTCGTGGTTCCGTCAAAACCACGGTCTGCAAATAATTTGATTGCTGCATCCACCAAGACTTGCTTTGTGTCGCCGGTCGACCGACTCTTTGCCGCCCGCCTGGATCGCGGTTTTATCAAATTACACCTATAATTACAGAGTGTTGTTTGTTTAATTTAATCACTTGATTGACATTTTCAATCAAGTGATTAAACTTAAATTATGGTCAACTTCGACGCCTGACCACCAATAAGGAGCATCGTCCATGCAGTCGATTCAGTCCTTTCTCGAGTACACCCCCTATCTCGTCATGAGCATAGCTTTAGTCGAATTCCTAGTTACCGTGGCACACGGTCGAAAGCATCGCGACCGCAAAGAAACCATGGCTAATTTTTCTATCTGGGCAGTTAATCGCCCCCTACATTGGTTGCTGACAGGCAGCATCTTCCTGACTGTCTTGACACCAATCGCCAATTGGACGCCGCTCAAACTACCGATCAACTGGTGGACGGCCTTACTGACTCTTGGGGTTGCTGACCTTCTTTATTACTGGAACCATCGCCTATCACACCAGATTAGATTTTTCTGGACCTACCACTCGGTGCACCACAGCTCTAAGGAATTCAACCTGTCGACAGCACTACGGCTACCTTGGGTTGGGATCTTAGGTGATTTGATGTTCTATGTGCCACTCGTTTTATTAGGAATGAATCCTGCGCTACTGGTGATCAGTAAATCACTAGTTTTGCTTTATCAGTATTGGATTCATGTAGAGTCAGTTGGCCAGCTGGGTTGGTTTGATTTGTACTTCAATAGCCCGAGCAATCACCGAGTACATCACGGCGCTAACGATTGCTATCTAGACAAAAATCACGGGGGTATCTTGATGATATGGGACCGGATCTTTGGAACTTACCAGGGGGAAATGGCCAGTGAGCCCGTGCGCTTTGGCCTAACTAAGCCACTAAAATCCTACAACCCTTTTGTGATTAATTTTCATGAGACATTTCAATTAATCCGTGACATGTGGAGCGCTCGAAGCGTCGGTGAGGCTATCAAGTTTGCAGTCAAAGGACCGGCTTGGCATCCCATCCATGAAAAGAGAGAATCCGCACTTACGCCAGCGCTCGCTGCAAGGCCACAACTTCACCGATGACCTCAAATTGATCGTTACTAGCGTAGATGTTTTTGAATCGAGGATTCTCCGGTTTTAAATACCAGCCGGACTTGTCGTCATGCATAAGACGTTTTACCGTAACGTCTCCATCTAACCTCGCGACGACGATACTGCTTTTCTTAGGGTCATTATTGACTTTCACAACAAGAAAATCGCCATCTAAAATTCCGGCTCCCACCATACTGTCACCGGTGGCCTGCAGTGCAAATAAATTTTGAGCCTTCAGCGACTGCCTTGAATTTGCAGCCACGAGTGATAAAGATACCCTAAGACTACCAATCCGCTCTTCAACTGCGAGTACGGGGTTACCCGCTGGCACCTTGCCTAGCAACGGTACCAAAAGAGCATCCGAAGTCTCCTCAACCCCGTCTTCTGCACCCATATGCTGCCTTGCCAGTTGAGTCAGGATTAGAGCGCGAGCTGACTGTCGCGAGTTTTCCTCGAGGAAGCCTTTACGCCTCAGCGCGGTCACTAGATCCTGCGCCGATCCAATGGCTTTGTACCCCATGTGCGCACAAATCTCGCGCAATGTCGGTGAAACTCCCGACTTGGCACTCGCCTCCCTGATGAAATCCAGGGCTTTTTCTTGGGTCCTAGTCAACTTGGTCATCGGTTTAACCACCGGCAACTGAGAGGTCTGTAAAGTCAAGATCACGATGGACTCACCGTCATCGGTTGTACCTTATCTCGAGTATAACCCAAAGCAAGCAAGCGTTCGAGCAAGGGTGGATGAGAGTGATAGAAGGCCGAAAATAGAGGGTGACTTAGGGGCATTCCCGCACTTGTTTCACGCAACTTGAGGAGGGCACTACCTAACTCCTGAGAATTGCCAATGTGGTCTGAGGCAAACTGGTCAGCGGCAAACTCGTTGCGCCTCGAAATCGCGTTCCCAATTGGCTGCAAGGCAAAATCTAAGATGCCAAACCAAAGTGAGAAAACCACTAAGGCCCCGTAGGCAGTCACCCCATTTAGTCCAAAGCTTTGATAAAAAATGGTCATTGGTAGGCATAGGCTTAACAGATAAAAAATGAAGCCGGTGGCCAAAACACCTCGAATCAAAGCCCATCTGACATGGTGTAATTTAAAGTGACCTAGCTCATGAGCAAGGACTGCCACAACTTGACTAGGAGCCATCGCTTGAACCAAGGTATCGAATAGAACAATCCGTTTTTTACCAAATACTCCAGTGAAATAAGCATTTCCGTGGCTCGACCTTTGAGATGCATCCATGATGGAAATGCCAGCGGTTCGAAAGCCAACCTTCTTAGCAAGTAATTCTATGCCGTTTTTTAACGCCTCATCGGTAACCGGTGTGAACTTGTTAAAAAGCGGTGCCAAGAAAGTCGGGTAAAGCCAAGCTGTAAGAATGCTGAAGGCGCTGACAGCTATCCATGCATAGAGCCACCACCAAGTGCCTGCCACCTGTATAAGCCAAAGAAGTAGGCTTAGTATAGGACCACCCAACACAACTGCGATCGCTAAACCCTTTAAACGATCGATCAAAAAACCTTTGCGAGTCTGACGATTAAAACCGTGCTTTTGCTCGAGCACAAACGTTCGGTAGTAATCAAAAGGCAAGCTAAAAATACTGCTGACGGCCCCTAATAATCCAAAGAAATACAGCCCGGTCACTAGGTCAGAATCAAAGGTATTCTGACTCCAATATTTGGCCACAGCCTCCAGCCGGCCGAGACCACCAACGATTAGAAACGCAAGAGTACCTGCTAACGACAAGGTACCCGCGACTCGAGAAAAAATGAACTTATCGTTGCTATAGGTAAGAGTCTTACCCATATCTTCGACACTGATTCCTAATAATTCTCTCGCCTGCGCTTGCCTGTCCGCAGAGCTATAATAACTTCGATTAAGGGTCGACAAAAATCGTTCTACGGCCATTTGGCCAAGCCTTAAACTGACAAAAAGCCATAGAATCATTTTGGGATCCCAGCCTGAACCCAGGATCATTTGACTCGACGTGTCCAATAGCGATGCCTCCATAATGAGCCCGTCAAATTTCCCTGAAGCTATCATGATCACCACCCCAAGACCTAGCAGCTTTACTCGGGAAATGCTTCGTGCTAGCGATATCCCTCGCCATCTAAAAGCGAGGGACTCATATATGCAGATCGGCGAACACACCTCCGGCCCTACCCCAAGTGCATCAACCCAAGATGTTAAGTACACACCCTGTACGGGTCCTCTGCCCGGATCCCGAAAGATCCACGTGGACGGCGAGAGGTTTCCCAACCTTCGTGTGCCGATGCGAGCTATTGAAGTTGGAGGCAAGACCGCGGGTGCTCCAGATGATCATGCACAGGTAGTCGTTTACGATACAAGCGGCCCTTACTCTGACGATGCAGTGCAAGTCGACATCACCAAAGGGCTTGCCGCCCTGAGAGCAGACTGGATTACAGACCGCAGTGATACAGAGTTTTACACTCCAAATGCGCCGCAATTGCAACCGCGTGGCGACTTGTTAACCGAGCAGTTTCCTGGGCTAAAGCGCATACCTAGACGAGCCGTCTACGGGCGAAATGTCACTCAGCTTCATTATGCCCGGCGCGGTATCATTACACCGGAGATGGAATTTGTTGCTATTCGTGAAAACGAGCGGCGTCGTACTAAAGATATGACAATTTCAGAACTGGAACGCGAACAGCGCCTTACTGGAAAAAATTACGGCGCGAACCTTCCTGCTACCATCACACCGGAATTTGTCCGCGACGAAATCGCTCGTGGCCGCGCCATCATCCCAGCAAACGTTAATCACCCAGAGATCGAACCGATGATCATCGGCCGCAATTTTCTGGTAAAAATTAATGCTAATATCGGTAATTCTGCTGTCAGTTCGGGTATTCAAGAAGAAGTGGAGAAGCTAGTCTGGGCTACCCGCTGGGGTGCTGACACAGTCATGGACCTTTCGACTGGACGCAACATCCATGTCACTAGGGATTGGATCATTCGTAATTCACCCGTTCCTATTGGCACGGTTCCACTTTATCAGGCCTTTGAAAAGGTCAACGGTCGCATTGAAGATCTCAGCTGGGAAGTCTACCGCGACACCTTGATAGAGCAGGCTGAACAAGGGGTAGATTACTTCACCATTCACGCTGGCGTCCTGAGAGATTTTGTTCCTCTGACTAAGAATCGGGTGACGGGTATTGTTTCTCGCGGTGGATCCATTATGGCCCAATGGTGTCGTCATCACGGCCAGGAGAATTTCCTCTATACTCACTTTGAAGACATCTGCGAAATCATGAAAGCGTACGACGTTTCCTTCTCTTTGGGAGACGGCCTTAGACCTGGATCCACAGCGGATGCAAACGACGAGGCACAATTTGCTGAGTTAAAAGCTCTAGGTCAATTAACGCAGATCGCATGGAAACACGATGTTCAAGTGATGATCGAGGGACCTGGTCATGTGCCGATGCACATGGTTCAAGAAAACGTCGAGCTGCAGATCAAACACTGCCACGAAGCACCGTTTTACACTCTTGGGCCACTCGTGACTGATATTGCGCCAGGCTATGACCACATCACAAGTGCAATCGGCGCAGCGATGATAGGATGGTTTGGGACGGCACTGCTCTGTTATGTGACGCCTAAGGAGCACCTTGGCCTACCTAACCGCGATGATGTCAAGGCCGGGATCATCGCTTACAAAATTGCCGCCCATGCTGCCGATCTCGCCAAGGGACATCCTGGTGCTAGACAACGTGACGATGCACTATCGCGGGCACGCTTTGGCTTTAGATGGGAAGATCAGTTTAACCTGTCACTTGATCCCGAAACCGCTCGTCGCTACCACGACGAAACGCTTCCGCAGAAGCATGCTAAATCAGCCCACTTCTGCTCTATGTGCGGACCAAAGTTCTGTTCTATGCGGATTAGTCAGGATTTGGCTAAGTCCACTGCAGCGGAGGGTTTAGGTTGAGACGCAAAGCGGCCGTGGTTGGTGCTGGAGTCTTAGGACGTCTCCTTTCATTGCAGCTACACCGAGCCGGTTGGGATGTCACTTTATATGACAGGCAAAATTGGAGTGGCCGGGCCGCGTGTAGCTTCGCCGCAGCAGGTCTCCTAACACCTGCTATTGAGGCTGTTCACAATACCGAACCGCACCTTTTCACACTTGGGATGCGCTCAATTGAACTGTGGCTAAATTTGCTGGATAAGTTTGGCATTAATACAGTCGTTACTCGCGGTACAATTCACGTAGCACATGATCAAGACCTCTCGCTACTGAACGAGCTGGTCCAGAAGCTGAACCGGCGCTTTCCAGCCGCTGAGACTCAACTCCTCAACTTTAGGCAGCTGTGCGAATTTGAGCCTAGTTTCGCAACAACTAGGTTCCGTCATGCAATCGTGGTGCCCCACGATGGTTTTATGAGGAATCATGAAGTCCTAGCAGGTTTACAGGTAGCTATAGAAAAGAGCGCTATTCAATGCCGTATGCCACTCGACGTAATTCGACTAACTAAAGACCGCATCTATTTCCGCAATGAAGCTTCTGAGGCTTACGACAAAGTTTTCGATTGCCGAGGATTTCATGGTCGTAGCGATCTTGCGAGTTTGCGTGGAGTACGCGGCGAACTAATTGAGGTCAATGCTCCTGAGGTTGACTTAAAACATGCTGTTCATTTAGTACATGGACGCTACCCAATCTATATTGTGCCGCGTGGAGGCTCTATTTATGCGATTGGTGCTACACAACTTGAAAGTGAAAGCTTAGCGCCTATATCAGTCAAGTCAGCGATGGAGCTTTTATCTGCTGCCTACAGCGCACATCCGGGATTTCGATATGCCAATATCGTCCAAATGGTAGCTAATTGCCGTCCAGCATTTGCCGATAATTTGCCTAAAATCGACATCGAACAAGATGTTTGGAGGCTAAATGGACTTTTTCGCTACGGCTTTTTAATGACCCCCATTCTGGTCGAGACCACACTTAAGGTACTCAAAGACCATCAACTAGATGAGACTGAACGGCTGCTTTTACAGTCAGACCAATTGATGCAAATGGCGGGAGATCGGTCATGGAACTAACGATAAACGGAGTAAAAAAAACCCTCAACGACATCCAAACAGTCGCGAACCTTCTTGAACAACTCGGTTATCAATCAAACTTTGTCGCGGTTGCCGTCAACAGAACTTGCATTAAGCGGTCCGATTTTAGTGGGCACAAAATCGAGGCCGGTGACAACATTGAAATCCTTGCCCCTATGGCGGGCGGTTGATTCAGGTAGGTTATTTACATGTGGAACATTGGTGACATTGAATTAAATAGTCGGCTGCTACTTGGCACCTCTCGCTATCCTTCGGCTACAAGTCTCAGGGACGCGGTCCTCGCCTCAGGTTGCGAAATTATTACCGTATCGCTTCGGCGAGAAAGTCCAGAACAGCAAAGTGGCCAAAAATTTTGGAGTTATTTGCGCGAACTCCCGGTCCGCATTCTGCCCAACACTGCAGGCTGTTATCAAGTTGAGGAGGCCGTGACCACCGCCCGCATGGCTCGCGACCTCTTTGACACCAATTGGATCAAACTCGAGGTGATTGGTGATGATTACACCCTGCAACCCGACCCTTTTGGCCTAGTCGAGGCTGCAGCAATACTCTGTCGCGAGGGCTTTGAGGTTTTTCCTTACACAACGGATGATCTCATAGTGGCGCAGCGGCTAATTGACGTTGGATGTCGCGTTTTGATGCCATGGGCATCACCGATTGGATCAGGCTTGGGCCTCACGAATCCCCGCGCGATCAGAGCATTGCGCAGTCGATTTCCAAATGTGCCGATTATCATTGATGCTGGCATAGGAAAACCTTCTGATGCTGCCCAAGCCCTTGAACTTGGCTGCGACGCTGTGCTTCTAAACACTGCAGTGGCTTTGGCCGACGATCCCCCAAAGATGGCAAGGGCATTCTCTTGCGCGACTAAGGCTGGAAGATTGGCCTTCGAAGCAGGCATTATGAGTGCACGCGACTTCGCCGTGCCCAGCACTCCTGTCATCGGCCGGGCCTTTGTGTTTGATGAAAGTTCAGATGGATTAGAAGCGAGGTTTTTCTAAGGTGAAATTAATTTGGACTATTGGTGGTTCTGACCCCAGCGGTGCTGCAGGTTGTCAGAGAGATCTGATCACTGCAACAGATCACAGAGTCCATGCATGCTCAGTATTGACTGCTGCCACAGCACAGAACTTTACAAATTGGTCGTGTCCCAATGTATTAGATCACCGCGTAATTGATTCTCAGTTGACGTCTCTCGTCAGTTCTTCAATGCCCGAGCCACAAGCTATAAAAATTGGCATGCTTGGATCACCTCATATTGTGACTGTGGTAGCAAACTATGTTTCAAAGATGAAATGTTTCGTCATCCTTGATCCATTAGTTAAATCAACAAGCGGTGGA
>OMIY01000183.1 GCA_900299215.1 bacterium
GGTGCGGGCCTAGAGTTACGGCTCTGACTTACATATTACGGATGAATGATACTCATGAGCCCGGTGCGCATGAATGACGATGGTGAGGACGATGGCGTAGACGATGAAGATGATGGATCAGGACCGGGTGAGTCAGTGACTGTGGTCTGCACCATGGGTGAAATCCAGGCTTCACTCTTGCCCGTTTCACTCTTGCCCGTCTCACTCTTGCTAGTTTCACTCGGAACCGGTTTAAGCATCCCGACCATAGCTGGACCCGTGACCGTAAAGTCCTTCACTCTAAACTGTACATTTACTTTATAGGTAGGAGTGCCGTCGGAGCTGAGAATAAACTCCAAGGTATTTTCTCCATAAACTATAGATTTGGCATTTATCAAAGTTGCCAGGTATAACGAGATTTTTGCCCCGCCTGTAGCGAGGTGTTCAAGGGTAACGTCACCGCTGGTCACCGCTGAACCAGAGGTGGGAATTGGGGTCGCGGGAGAAATATCCTGACTCGGTTCTGGAGCCGTTCGCCTAAGACTAAACTCATCGCCCTGGGCTAGTACGTCCTCGGGAATGCCGAAGTGTAGTGACTGCCTAGTTTGGAATTCTCCTGCACGAATGGCCTCGCCTTGGTTGGCACTTTTCAAAACGCTGGGTATTAATGCCTGTGGCTTCGACAGGCCGCTTACCTTGATGGTGCCGCGGTCCAAATTCGAAAGGGGGTTGTTGCATCCCCAAAGGATGATCAGCGTCAATAGTCGATTTGTCACCCTAGGTGCCGTCATACGGACTCCTCTCACGACTTATCGAACACTCCGTCGAAATCTTTAGATAAATCTGAAAACGTGTCTTTTATCCATGAAAATCAGTTGCTTGCAATGCCTGTGGAATCAGGTTTTTGCCCCGGTAAGATAGGGGGGTGGCAGATTTTTTATGAATGACTGTAAAGTTTATTTGAAATCTCCCGACACACTCCATGTGGAGGGTGGATTTAACGCATGGTCAATTCGCATAGACACTTACTGATCTACTTAGCTGCCAGCATCGGCTTCGCCGGCTGCAAGCTACTTAAGTCTTCAGGCAGTGAAGATGCTAGTGCCAGCGTGGTCACAGCAGCCGCGGGTGAAAAGGTTGAGATAGGTAAGGATGGCAAGCCGATAAAAAGGCAGGCACTGAGCGCCGGATTCCTCTGGAGTGAATCGCCGCTGATTACCTGGAAGTACACCTCAACCAAAATGAACTGGGACGCTGCTAATCTCTACTGCCAGGAACTCGCACGCACTCAGAAAAAGCGTTGGCGACTTCCCGTTCCCGCTGAGTTGCAGCGCGCGCTGCAAAGCGGGATCAGTTCGAGCAAGAACCCATCTTTTGGGTGGGTCTACTTAAATCAAGTATGGACCTCAGCTTGGGAAACAGCTCAAGGCCAAGAAGTATCCATGTTTGTTGATATGGGCGACGGTAACGCGCTTCGTACCAGTACCGATCATGAGCTCACCACATTATGCGTGGTCACTACCAATAACAATGGCCGCAGTGATCTTTGGACGGACGAAACCACGCAACTCGTGTGGCGTGACCTGGGGATGACCCTAGAGCGCGGTGGAGTAGATGCAAAATGTCGTGAAGCAGCTCGCCTAGATCATCTGCCTTGGCGAATGCCGACTGCTATGGAATTAGAGACGGCGATTAAAAACGGTATCCAGACCTCAAACAACATCGCCTTTGGCCAAAACTACATCACGATAACCTGGTCTTCTGACCGTGCCTACACCTTTGGTCAGGACGGGGTCGCAATAGACCTACGTAACGGGAACCGTTATGTGATTGCGACCGATCAGCAGCTATCTGGTGTCTGTGTCAGACCGAAAAATCACTGATTCAGTTTGTCGGTCTCGGTGTTGCAGTTGGCTACTGAATGTCCTCTGGCTTGACTCCAGATGGCAAGTCATTGTGTAAGTAGGCCTTACCGTGCGCTGCACGCATTGGGCCCCATTTGACCACCGTGACATATTCGCCGCGCACTTCGCTTTGAGTTGGGCGACCATAAGGGCGGCCGCCATGAGTGACACTTACAGAGAAATCATCAAAATACTTGCCCAGAAGTAAACTCAAGTCCGGTTGGCTAAGCGTATCCCAGGCAAGAGCAAATACCTTGTTCTCTTTGTCTGCATATTCTCGAATCGATACGACACCGTCGGTTAACTCATGTACTGAGTAATCCTTGTGAGCGACTGGCGGCTTTTTCGTTAATTTGGTCTTAACTGCGAGTTGATCAATAGTATCAACTTTGTCACCAAGTTGAGCAGGGGCCGGAGTCGATACGCCAATGATCGAGGTAATTATTAGGCCTATTTTGCATATTTGACGATTCAGTTGCGACATAGCGACCTCCTGCTAGCTACACTATATCAGCCGCCTAGGAGTTTTAAAAACCTAGCTTACTCAAGCTCGATGCCGAACAGATCGCCGAGGTCGTTGCTGTCGAGTGTTTGCTCAGTATTTCCTGAGGTGAGTGCGGTAATGGTCGATGATGCGATCTCAGATGGATTTACCCCAACCAGCCTAAAAAGTAATTCAGGCCGCTCATCAAGGCGAACGCCGACTCCGTATAAGGCGGCCGCTGAATGCTCGCACATATCGGCCCATTGGGGGCAATCACACGAGAGGCGAATAGAATCTGGCGCGGGCAGTAGGCCGTGATCGGGTTCGGTGATTGCAGTCATCAGATCCGCAGGAATTTTGCCTTGGAGAAACGTCGTGACGCTGCTAACGCTACCAGCAGCAAGGTCTTTGATCCGCTGCCACTGCTCATCTGGGTATGGATTGATCTTGATTGTTAGGTGATAAACCCGGTCGGAACTTACTTTAGCCTCGACCACGCCAGTGTCGATGGCTAGGTCGATGACACAGCCGTTGCGCAGTAGGCTGCGGCCGCGTGGCAGAAGTGGTAGGGAGTCTGCGTATTTTTCAAGATGCAGGCACCAGGCGCGTCCCCATGGCGAAGTTGCAAGGCTTTTAGGGCCTTTGCCCTGCAAGACTACAGGGTCCAAGTCATAACCTTGAGCTCTAAGCTCATCAGCCGCCTTGGCTGCTAATTTGGCGATGGCTTTGACTGAGGTGTAAGCCTGAAATTCGCTGCAGTCATCGCTCATCATGCACCTCACTAGACGTCTCTAAGATATCGCAATCTTCCGTTACTTGCGTGATATCCATGGAGACAAGGTTTAGAAGCTCGTCATCGCTTAAACTAGTTAGATTTAGCTCCCCACCAGTGGCGTCGGGTAGGACGTTACGGGAGAGTGCTCTTTTGTTTGATATCAGATCTGCGATTCGAGACTCGATAGTGCCAGCGCAGGCGAATTTA
>OMIY01000184.1 GCA_900299215.1 bacterium
ATAAAAGAGGATGTCAAATTTGACATTGAGCCAATCGTAGATTGCGGCGAAATCGTCGAGCGACCATTGGCGCGTCTCAAGCCATTCCTGATAAACCTGCCCTTGACGTTGCTCGATCTGACGATGAACTGACGAGATATCCGCCAAGAGACGTGTCTTAGTGTCTGGATCAGCAGCCTCCAGCTCGCGTTTAGCGGCGACATAAATTTGTCCCAGCCATTCGCCACGCTTTGTATTGGGCGGAGTCGGTTTATGGCGCGTTAAATAAGAAAGCACGGTGGCAATGTGCGTGCCATCGTCGCCGAAGTAGTTGGCGCTGACCACCTCGTAGCCGCAGTAGCGATATAAATGCACCAGACTGTTGCCAAGACATACGTTACGACCGTGCCCAACGTGGAATTCCTTGTGTGTGTTGGGCTGAGAAAATTCAATCATCACGCGCTGACTACGATTAGCGGCGATTTCAGATAGAGTCTTGAACGTACTGCCATCGGTAATTCCAGGCAGAACTGCAGCCGCTAGTTTTTGCTGATTGACGTAGATGTTGAGGAACGCTCCCACAGCGACAGTCCTGGCCAGCCAGCCCTCCGCCACGAGTGCAGATGCAAGAGCCGCCGCAATGTCTTGTGGCTTCATTCGCGTCTCTTTGGCAAAGCGGAAACAGGGCAGCGCGTAGTCGCCCATTTCTCGCTCTGGCGGTTGCTCCAAGAGCCGCCCAATCGCCACCGGTGTGAACTCTAGTTTTGCGCTCTCGGGCACAAGACGCGACAGCGCGCTATGCAGTCTCTCACCGAGTTCAGCGCGGCAAGCGTCTAGGGGGTACTGGGTCCAGGTGGTAGCCATGTGGTTGCTCCGTCAGAGGTCGCTTAATCCCATCAGGATAACTCCCCGACAGGTGATTCCCATCAAATTTTATCCGCTTAGGCTCGTATTCAGGCCTGACATCGACATGTCGTTGGAACGCTCTCACGGTTCGTAGCACATTGCCACTACCTTAGGGAGGGATGACGATGACCGAAGCTAAAGCCAGGCTGGACCCGAGACCGACAGCGATCACTTTAGTGAATACAGCTGTTTGCGATGCTGCCGCCACCAATCTGATGCGAATCGAAAGCGGTTTTACCCGGGGATTCGCCGGGATGCAACTGCTTGGCAACACATCCGAGGTATGTCGTAGCGGTAAGGAACGAGCCAGGGTGGCTTTGGAGGGGGTAGGGATTGCGATTCCTCCTCAGCGCGTGGTTGTTAATTTGACGCCAGCTGATCTCAAAACCGATGGCAGTCATTTGGATCTTCCGGTCGCCGTGAGCCTTGCTCTGCTACTTTCGGAGTCGTCACCGAAGGAGCAGCCAGATCGTTGGCTCTTTGCAGCGGAACTGGGGCTAGCTGGCGAACTCAGGGCAGTAAAGGGTGCGATATCTTTCGCCATAGCAGCCATGGCGCACGGTTTGCGAGGCATCGTCGTCGCCGCGGAGAATGCTGCTGAAATTGCTGTCCTTAATGGCCTGACGCCGTCATCGGAACTAGAGGTTATGGGATTTCGGGACCTTAAGTCGGTGCTGGCCTGGGTGTTTGGTCGCAGCGATCGACCAAGAATTGAAATGAGTGCTCATCGTCAAGAAGGACCTCAACCCGCAAATTTCGACGACATGATCCTCGATCCAAAGATGGAACTAGCCGCCATTACAGCCTCTGCCGGAATGCACAGCCTTCTGTTGAGGGGGGTTCCAGGGACCGGTAAATCGATGATGGCGACGAGGCTAGCCAGCATTTTGCCCGATTTAGAGGCAAGTCAACTAATCGAAACGTTGCGGGCGCACTCTATTATGAGCGAGCGCCTGCCTCCATCGCTTTTAGCTGGGCGTCCCCCCTACAGAGCTCCTCATCACCAAGCCAGCGCAGCCTCCTTAATTGGCACCGCGGATCGCCCCGGGGAGCTGGCTTTAGCTCACGGCGGGGTACTTTTTCTCGATGAATTTCCTGAATTCCGGCGTGATTTACTTGAAGCATTAAGAGAGCCGCTTGAGCTTCGGGAAGTTCGCATCGCGAGGTCAAAACATCGGGTGATATGGCAAACTTCTGTGGTGCTTGTGGCCGCATGCAATAATTGTCCGTGCGGCTGGTTTGGCAGTAGTAGGCGGGAGTGCTTCTGCAGCCAAGCCAAGATCGCAGCATATAGGCACCGAATTTCGGGTCCCATTCTCGATCGCATCGACATGCATCTAAACGTCACTGAATCACGGACGAATTCTGCCGACCTCCTTGTTGGTTTGAGTGCGAGGCCGCAGGGTGCGGTAACAGCTAGCATGAAGGCCAGAGTGCAAAGGGCAAGGCAGCAAGCCAACGCGCGTAATGAGGCATTCGGCTGCGTCGTCAATCGTGACTTACCTGCAACTATGATCGTGGCAGCCTCTGGTCTGACGTCGACGGCGTTTGCAGCGACTGTAAATGAGGTTATCCCGCGGTCGGCCAGCAATAGGTCGGTGTTGCGCTGTTTGCGCGTGGCGCGGACCCTGGCTGATGTCCATGGGCGCGAGACCATGTGTTTGTGGGATGTCGCCCAGGCATGGCAATGGCAGGCTGAAGAGGCGGCTCACGAACGTGGCGAGATGGTGCGTAGTCTCGATTAGCCAACCATGCTAGTTTTGGGAATGGGTGCGATCGCATAGAGAGGTGAGAGCATGGAGCTGCTACGGGTTGCAGGGGCAACCGTAAATCAGACACCGTTGGATTTTAACGGCAACCGTGATCGTCTGATCAGGCTGATCGATGCTGCTAAGGCTGGTGGCGTGGAACTCTTATGTCTGCCTGAACTTTGCCTTACAGGTTACGGCTGTGAAGACGCCTTTTTTAGTTTGGCTACGGCTGCTGCTGCTGAGGCGGCTCTGATTGAAATTTTGCCGCACACCAAAGGTATCACCGTACTCATGGGCCTACCCCACGTCTATTACGGTGCTCTCTACAATTGTGCAGTTATGGTGCAAGATGGACGTGTGCTAGGACTCAACGCCAAGCGTGTATTGCCGCGTGAGGGTGTCCACTACGAACCTCGATGGTTTAAGCCATGGCCCTTCGGTAAAGTTGTGGAAACGCAGCTCGCTGGCATGAGAGTTCCGTTAGGTGACATACGCTACCGTCTTGGGGCCCTGGGCGTGGCAGTCGAAATTTGTGAAGAGGCTTGGGACAGTGTACCGGCCTCGGCAGCGCATGCTGATGCCGTGCACGTCGTTTTGAATCCTAGTGCCTCGCATTTTGCGTTAGGAAAATACGCTAAGCGTGAGCATCTGGTTGCCAACAGCAGTCGATCGCTACGAGTCAGTTATGTTTACAGCAATCTAGTTGGTCTAGAGGCTGGTCGCATCATTTACGATGGCGGCGTGCTGATCGCTGAGGGTGGAGAGATCGTTGGTCGTGGGGCGCGCTTTGGTTTCCATGATGGCGCGATCACATGCCGTGATTTGAACCCTGAGCTGGCAAGTCTCACAAAGCTAACAGGTAAGCCAGTACGCGAACCAGAGCAGCAAACACAAGCGGCAAAAAATAACGATGATTTGCATCGGGTCGAGATCGTAGGACAAGATCCTCGCGAGGTCCGTCGTCAGGGTGGCCTAAAGGCATTGGCGAAGTCGACGGCTCAAGCAGCAGACTGCGCGGCGCAGAAGTATCGAGCACTAACTCGCAACGAAGAGTTTCTCCATGCTGAGATGCTTGGCCTCTTCGATTATATGCGCAAGACCAGAAGTAAAGGCTACGTCGTCTCGCTCAGCGGTGGTTGTGATTCGGCTTGCTGTGCGGTCCTTGTGGCGCACATGCTAGCGGCCTCGGTAGCCGAGCTGGGGCTTGCCGATACATGCACGCGTCTCCATTTACCAGCGCCAGCATCCGGCAGCGGCGTCAAAGAGCTGGTTGCCGCAACTCTAGTCTGTATTTACCAAAGCACTGCGCATAGTGGCCCTGTCACCCATGCCGCAGCCCAGGGTTTAGCGGCGGCACTTAATGCCACTTGGTATGACGCATCCGTCCAACATATGGTGGATGCCTATGTCAAAACGGTTGAACAGCTTTTGCAGCGACCGTTGACTTGGGCCCAGGATGACGTCAGCCTGCAAAACATACAGGCGCGAGCACGAGCCCCGTTGGCGTGGCTGATCGCCAACGTCAGACAGTCCGTCCTCATCACTACGAGCAATCGCAGTGAGGCGGCAGTGGGCTATGCCACCATGGACGGGGACACTGCAGGTGGACTTGCTCCGTTGGCGGGTATCGACAAGCATTTCTTACGGGAATGGCTCAGGTGGGCAGAGCATAGTTGTACCGATGGGCTAGGTCACATCGCTGCCTTGGCGGCGGTCAATGTACAAGCGCCTACGGCAGAGCTCAGGCCTGCCACGGCGAAGCAGAAAGATGAAGACGACCTTATGCCTTATGCTGTGCTGGAACGAATCGAGCGATATCTCGTACGCGATCACTTGGGACCAGAGGACATTCTTGCGACCCTAGCTTTTGATTTTCCGCAGGTGCCCAGGGACGATCTCAAGGGGTACTTGAACAAGTTCTTCTCACTGTGGGCTCGCAACCAGTGGAAACGGGAGCGCTACGCCCCGGCTTTTCACCTGGATGACGAGAGTCTAGATCCAAAAACTTGGTGTAGGTTCCCGATTCTCAGTGAGGCCTTTAGAGTCTAGTGTGTCCAGAACAGTACTTCTGTTAAAGTAACTATCTGATTTTACTGTTGAAATAAATCCACAGCGAAACTGGGCTAAAGTTTCCCCCTAAAAGTTCCGACACTGACTTTGTGTCGCTAAACGGTTGAAATGGCGACCAATGATGCCGCTCACATGCGGTGAGTTAGGCCAGAGGGGGGATTATGTTCGGACCTAATAAAGGGAAAACTGCAGAGCAAGGCTTCAGTTTGGTGGAGCTGATGATAGTTGTCGCCATCATCGGCGTGTTGGCAGCTCTGGCGGTTCCAAAGTTCCAAAGCTTCCAGGCAAAGGCTAAACAGTCTGAAGCGAAGTCCAACCTTTCGCATATCTATACGCTCGAGCAGAGCTACTTTGGCGACCAGGACAAATACATCGCCGACAAGACAGAGTTGGGTTTCGCGACTCAGGGCCACACCCGCTACGACTACGCGATAACGGTTGGGGGCGGTGGGGCGACCTTCGTAGGCACTGCTACCGCCACTTCAAACATGGTAATCGCGTCTGACTGTACGTTTAAGGATAAGTGGACCATTAATGAGGTGAAAGAACTCTATTTGGTTGACGATTGTGTCAGCGGCAAGTCTGGCATAAACCGGAAGGGCTAAGCTGCCAACTCCACCTGTACATAAAATCAGAACCCGCCGTTACGGCGGGTTTTTTTGTTCATGCCTGGTCTAGATTTGAGTTAGAAGATAGTGCCTACGGCGCAGGGACGCCGCCGCATTTTTGATTGCCAGCAAAAGGACTCAGTCATGAGTACTCAGGAACTAATTGCGACTGCACATTCATTGGTAGCTCCAGGAAAGGGGATCCTGGCAGCCGATGAAAGCAATGCTACCATCGAAAAACGCCTAAGTAAGATTGGTGTAACCAGCACAGAAGCAGCGCGGCGTGATTATCGGGAGATGCTGTTCTCGGCTCCGGGTATTTCTGAAGCCATCAGCGGTGTGATCCTGTATGACGAGACCATTAGGCAAAAGGCTGCAGATGGCACCTCTTTCGTGGATCTACTGAAAAAGCGAGGGATCGTTCCCGGCATCAAAGTCGATACAGGGGCCAAAGACTTGGCATCCTGCCCCGGTGAAAAAGTGACCGAGGGCCTCGACGGTTTGCGCGACCGATTTAAGGAATACTATAAGCTCGGTGCCCGCTTCGCCAAATGGCGTGCTGTCATCAACATCAATGACGGGACACCTAGTGAAACATGCTTGATAGCTAACGCCGAGGCCTTGGCAAGGTATGCCGCCTTGGCGCAGGAACAGTCCATAGTTCCGATCGTTGAACCTGAGGTGATTATGGACGGGGCGCATGGCATCGAACGATGTGAGGACGCCACCGTTCGAGCATTGGTTCATGTATTTAGTAAGTTACGTGAGCACAAGGTTATGTTGGAGGGGCTACTTCTGAAGCCTAACATGATCCTGGCTGGAACCGAGGCAGCTAATCAGCCGGAAATAGCCACCGTTGCTGACCGTACTGTGCGGACTTTCCTACGTTATGTCCCTGCAGCAGTGCCCGGTATCGTGTTTCTCTCTGGCGGTCAGAGTGATGAGCTGGCAACGGCACACCTGAATGAGATGAATGCCAAATATCCCAACGTTCCCTGGCAGCTTTCCTTTTCCTACGGGCGGGCTTTGCAGGCCCCCGCACTTAAGGCTTGGGGAGGTAAACCTGAGTGTGTTAAGAGCGGGGCCGCCGCATTTGCCCATCGCGCACGACTCAATAGCGCTGCGAGGTATGGCAAGTACTCTCCTGCCATGGAGAGCCAGTGACCTAAGCCTCGGAGCTACGGAGCTACCAGTGCCTCAACATGTCAAGATATACGACCAAGCGATCCCAGCTGATCTGTGCGAGCGCATTATGCACCGATTTGATCAGGATGCGCGTGTGCAGCCAGATCCACAACCTGATTACAGTACGAGATCATACTTAAATATTTCGAACGAGGCTGACTGGCTGGGAATCTCGCGCGAGGTTTGTATGGTTGTCAACTCTCTGATGTCACGCTACTTTGAGCGCCCTGAACATTTGGCGCATGGTACCTACCATGAGTGGAGTGACGACGGTTATGTGGCATGCCGTTATGACGTTGGTGATACCTGCATACTCCATATCGATGGGCAAACTTCGGTGGAGCCTCACAATGCGCTTAGAATTGCTACGGTAGTGATGTACTTAAATGATGTCCCGGTCGGTGGAGAAACTTATTTTCCTTTACAAGATCTTAAAGTTGCTCCGCGTCAGGGCCGAGCAGTAGTGTTTCCTGTCGGATACACTCACCCCCACGAGGTTTTAGCTGCTGAGAGTCCGCGTTATATAGTCCAGACTTGGATCACTGATCCCAACTTTGTCGTCAATTTAAGTTAGTAGAGGAAATCATGTCCGAGAATTTACGTAACATTTGTATCATTGCCCACGTTGACCACGGCAAGACGACATTGGTTGACCACTTGTTGAAACAAGCCGGTACCTTTCAGGCTCATGAGACCACGGCTGACCGCATGATGGACTCAGACTCCCAGGAAAGAGAGCGTGGGATTACCATTTCGGCCAAGAATGCGTGTTTTTGGCTAGGTGACGTCAAGGTGAACGTGGTCGACACGCCCGGTCACGCCGACTTCGGCGGCGAGGTTGAGCGGATCATGGACATGGTCGACGGAGCGATTCTCCTGGTGGACGCCGTTGAGGGCCCACTGCCGCAGACGCGTTTCGTACTGCAAAAAGCAATTGAGAAGAATCTCAAGGTCATCCTCTGTATCAACAAAGTCGACCGGCCTGAGGCCGTTGGTAGCACCTTAGTCGCTGAGTGCGTCGATAAAGCTTTTGACCTCTTCGTCGAGCTGGGCGCCTCGGAAGAGCAGTGTGACTTTCCGATCATTTACGCATGTGCTCGCCAAGGCTGGTGTACTGCTGAGCAAGGCGCGATTCCGCAGTATCTCGAAGGCGGTGGCGACCGCAGCCTGAAAGCACTCTACGATGAAATCATTAAGATCCCGGCACCGGCCACTGATCCTACCGCTGAAGTGCAACTCTTAGTTTCGAACATTGCCTATTCCGAGTACCTAGGTACTTTGGCCCTAGGTCGTGTGGCTAAGGGGACTGTTCGCAAGGGCCAGGAGCTGCTGCGTCACGGTGTAGATGAGAAGGGCGAAGCCGTCGTTAAGAAGTTCCAGGTGACGCGCCTATTGTCCTATGACGGGATGAAGCAAATCGAGATCGATAAACTAGAGGCTGGCGACATTGGACTCGTCGCCGGATCTGAATACCTTGAGATCGGCGATACCCTTAGTGGCCTGAACGGTAAGCCACTTAAGCGCATTAAGGTGGAAGAGCCGACCATGCGTATGATCTTCTCGATCAACACCACGCCAAATTCCGGACGTGAAGGTAAAGCGATCCAGTCCCGTGAACTACGTCAGCGGCTTCTTAACGAGACCCGCAACAACGTGGCGCTGCGGCTTGAAGATACCGAAGTTCCGGATCAGTTCTACGTACTAGGTCGTGGTGAATTGCAGTTTGGCGTCTTAATTGAAAAGATGCGCCGTGAGGGCTTTGAATTCATGGTGGGGCGTCCAAACGTCCTTATGCGCAGCGAGAATGGCGTCAAGCTTGAGCCTTTTGAAAAGCTGACGCTGGACCTTCCGGAAGCCTACTCCGGTGACGTCACTAAAATGTACCAGCAGCGTAAAGGCGTGCTGTTGGCATACGAAGCTGCAACGATCACTGGAAATGAAGAACCACGGGTACGCCTGACTTTCGAAATTCCGACGCGCGGCATTTTGGGTACTAACTCCATGTACAAAACTGCTACCCGTGGCGGCGGCTTGATCAGCTCGGAGCCTCTGGGTTACAGGCCTCATGTGGGACTCATCGCCCACCGCCTTTGCGGAAGTTTGATTGCTGACCGTACTGGTAAAACCACGGAATACGCATTGTCGTCGGTGCAAGAGCGCGGCGTACTCTTTATTGGTGAGGGTGTCGAGGTTTACGAGGGTATGATCATTGGCGAATGTGCAAAGGATAACGACCTAAACGTCAATCCGATTAAGCCCAAGAAGCTGACCAACATTCGGACTACGAGCTCGGACGGTTTGACCAATCTTTACGGTATCAAAAAGATGAGCCTTGAGCGTTGTATCGAGTGGATCGATGATGACGAGTGGATTGAAGTGACACCAAAATCAGTCCGTCTGCGTAAAAAGATCCTGGCTGCAAATATGCGTGGTCTTCGCAAAAGCGAGTGATCTCAGAGCATAAAGATTAATGTTTAGGCCCGACTTTGGTCGGGCCTTTTTTACGTTGGTGCGGTCAAAGTCTAAGAGAGGGCAGTGTCAGGGGACCGTGTTAGTGTCAATTTTTTGGACGCTGGCAGAGGTTCGAAGCGAGCTAAGTAATCAAGTTAATTCAGTGTCTTGCGTTTGGTGTGCCTGGGTGGACCGGGCCTTGAATAGTGGCAGGGGCGGAAAGCCGCGCTTGTAAACAAACGGAGAGACGCCTGTGATCAGTATCCCCACTGTATTTGAACGTAAGCTGCATGCTGCTGTACCGGTTAAGTCGGCCTGGTTAGAGGCTTGGGGATTTGTCCTACTAGGCATCGGCTGTTTTCTTGCAATGGCTTGTTACAGCTTTAACCCATTTGACTATAACGCCATGGGTGTAAACCCACGAGGCGTAACTAATCTCGCAGGTCCTCTCGGTGCCGCTGCGGCGGCTCATATCCTTGGACGTTTTGGAGTGATCGGCATGATCTGGCCAGTGGCGCTGGCCGTATGGGGTTCACTAACAGTGACTGGATTTGTGCTTTGGCCACACGCGAGACGTGTTGTGGGATTGCTGATTCTAGCTGCTGATGCATCGGGTTTTGCTGAAATTTTGTTGCCGCGAACCAGTTTCTCACAGCCAAGCTTTGGTTTCGGTGGACTAATTGGTCGCAACTTCCATCGCATGTTTATGCCGCAACTCGGATTTGGCGGGACGCTGACGGCGCTCGCAGTAGTCGGCTTGGTCGGTCTCGTGCTCTCCGGCAATCTAAAAATGTCGCAAACAGCACCGTTGCTAGCCGAGATTGTTTACTACATCAAACGGTTCTTCTATCGCCAGTTTAAGAAAATGCGCCACCAGCTAGGAAGCACAATTCCAGCCGCAGCTAAACATGTTGGTGCAAGTGGTGGCGGAGCAAGCTCAGCCCAAGCTTCCGCTCCAGGCAAAGCTAAGGCAGCCGCTGCTGCGGCCACTTCACTGGCATCAGCGGAAGGTGGCTTCTTCGATCTCGAATTATATTATGATGGTCCAGCACATGGTAAACCGGATGCAAGCCTATTTTCTGGCACAAAAAAGGCTCCGGACCGTAGTAGCACGTTTAGACAACTCTCGGCTCATTTGGTCGAACAATTAGCTCAATTCAAGATTTTTGGTGAAATCGCTGGAGTCACGCAAGGACCAGTGGTCACCACTTTTGAATTTAAACCTGCACCAGGCACCAAGCTCAGTAAAATCTCGGCTCTGGGTGAAGACCTAGCGCGGATGCTCAAGGCTCAAAGTCTGCGTGTATTAGCGCCTATTCCAGGTAAAGATACGGTCGGTTTCGAAGTTCCTAACGCAGAACGTGCAGTGATCGGATTCTCAGATCTACTTCCAGCGCTGACTTCAAATCGACGAAGCGCCGCCTACCTATTGCCATGGGTGTCGATATCTTTGGCGAGCCAGTGATCGAAGATCTTGCCGAAATGCCTCATTTGCTTGTGGCTGGTTCCACGGGTGCAGGTAAATCTGTATTCATGAACACCTTGATCGGTAGTCTCATAGCTCGTCATTCAGCCTCCACACTGCGAATGATTATGATCGATCCCAAAATGGTAGAAATGGCGGCCTACAATGATTTGCCGCATATGGCGTGCAAAGTTATCACTGATCCAGCTGGCGAGGCCAAGGCTGCTTTGAGTCGATTAGTCCAGGAAATGGACGATAGATATCGTCAGATGCAAGCAGTCGGTGCTCGAAATATTGACTCATTCAACGAAGTCATTCGTACCCGTAAGAAGAGCGAGTTTCTGACCTTCGAGGGTAAATGGGCAGTCATGCCATATATCGTGCTGATCATTGACGAGATGGCCGACATGATGATGCTCCTGGGTAAAGAAATTGAAACTCCGATCACGCGTCTGGCTCAAAAAGCGCGTGCATGCGGTATTCACATGGTGATCGCGACGCAAAGACCTTCGGCCGATGTGGTCACCGGATTGATCAAAGCAAACTTCCCAACCCGCGTTGCATTCCGCGTCATGAGCGGTATCGACTCGCGAACCATCTTGGACCAGAACGGAGCTGAGACTCTCCTGGGTAAAGGTGATATGATTTACCTCGCGGCTGGCAAAGCCAAGCGTCTGCATGGTGCCTTCTTGCCGGAGTCAGAAGTTCAATCGATGGTGAAAGCTGCGAGGACAAAAAAGAAATGAGCGAGTCGACCAAATCTAGCCCAAAATCTTCGACCTCGAATCGCGTCAAATTATACCCCGACAGCGAACAGACTCGGGTCGTTTTCGCCAGCCCCGCTGAAGAGCAATTTTACGAACAATGCCGAGCCACTTTAGGTAGCGATTGGCAAGTTTATTACTCGTGCACGCTATCAACCATGGATGGTGATGAAGGACTCAAAGATAACGAGATCGATTTTGTCTGTTATCACCCTCGCTACGGTGTAGTTGTGATTGAAGTCAAAGGCGGTCGCATTCGTCACGATGGTGAGACCGGCAAATTTTATTCTGTCAATCGCCACGGCGAAAGCTTTGCGATCAAAGATCCTTTTCAACAGTCCCTTGTTTGGAAAGGACGTTTTCTGCGTTTCCTTAGGCAACATAATGTGAAGGTTCCGGTAAGTCATGCCGTGTCATTTCCGACGGCAAACGAAGGCGACTTTCCTGCCTCGTCGAGCATCGTTCCAGATATCATCATCGGTCGTGAGCGCATTAAAGACTTAGGTCGCAGTTTGGCCGAGATTGCGTGCAAATCGCAACCTGAGCAATATCGTAACTTCGCAGATGTAAGCGATCAGCTTGATCGTCTCCTTATTGGTGCAGCTTTCACCACGCGCCTTTATCTCAGGGACTATATCGATGGTCATGAGAGCAGATTGCGTGATGTTGAGACCATCCACAATACCCTCATCATGCCTATTGCCAGCGTTAATAGGCTTGGCATCGAAGGCGAAGCTGGTACGGGTAAAACCATGTTAGCGATGATGTTGGCCAAGCATTTTCGCGATCAGGGCAAAAAGGTGGCTGTTCTTGGTTCAAATGGTCTCCTAAACCTGCTGCTTAAAAGAGAGCTCGGTGAAGGTATAGCGGCGATGACTTATCAGGATGTCGCTGCTAATCACGGCCTCAATTTGCTGATACCTCCGAGTGAGTTCACCGGGGCGAGAGAAGACTGGGTACAATATGAAGCTCCCGATAAATTGAAAAAAGCGGTAGCGGCATCGACAGAGCGCTACGATGTGGTAATTTGTGATGAGGCTCAGGACGTTCAGCCATTCTGGTGGGAAGCACTTGAGATGCTTTTGGTCCCCGGTGATGATGCGCGTTTCTACTTATTCTTTGATAGCAGCCAAGGCGTTTTTGGCTCGGGTAGCGGTGAGGAAGCATTTGTAGCAGCCGACACTTTACCGATTAAGCCGCCATACTTTCCACTGGTACACAATTACCGAACGACTCGCGAGATTGCGGCATTTTCTCGTAGTTTTCGCCGTTCTAGTGGCATGATGCATAGTCACTCTGGTCGACTCGGTTATGTGCCCGAACTCATCGTCTATAAGGATGCTGAGGATGCACGTCGGCTTCTTGGTAAATTAGTACGAAAGTTAACCAGAGAAGAGGGCCTAAAGAATTCCGATTTAACGATACTATCGGCTCGTAACCCAGCTGCAAAAGAGTCGGTACTTTACCAAACAGACGATATCGTCAAGATCCCTCTTTATAAACTCACGCATACACAGAAGAAAAGCTGGCGCGAGGCAAAAGCGCCGAATGATTCTATAGCTATAAGCACGATCGCTGGGTTCAAAGGCCTGGAGACTTCAGTTGGCATCTTGCTTAATGTTAGCGAATACAATCTCCCGGTTGATCATCCGATCATGGCAAGTTTGATTTATGTGGCATGTACTCGCGCCAAACATATGCTCTATGTTTTCGTACGAGAAGATGATCCTAAACGCCAAGCTTTTGAAACTGCTCTATCGGCGATCAAGACGACCGGGACAATGGTTATTGGCGGAGCATCTCACGGTGACTTTGAGTTCATAGGTCGTGTGACCCACTATAACCCAGACCGTGTGGGCTGGCTGTCAGTGGAAGATCCAGCCTTTGAGCTAGGCAGTGTGATGTTCTTCCCATCCGATGTCGCCAAAGCCAATCTGCGTGATTTACAGATTGGAGCGAAGATAAAGTTTCGCCCTCGTGCAGAGGGCGGTGTTACCATAGCCTGTGATTTAGCCCGACCCAGTAACTTCTAGTTCGTAATCTCCTGCCCCCCCGAGGGTCGCTGCCTGGCGACCCATGTTCCCCGCCGTTAGTCCCCGCTGAGGCCCCCCCATGTTGAGTCCCGCAGTCGTTCCCTTAGTCGCGCCTAGTCGCTATCTCCTGCTAGTGTTGAGCCTTGCAGTTGCGCAGCTGAGTGTCAGTTGTTCAGGTGACGAAGAGCGCAAGCCCATCGATGGCGGTGGAGAACCTCTTACCACAGGTGTGCTTACAGATAGCGCTTACGCTGCGCAGTACTTCGTCGCGGACTCTAATTGTCAGGAAAAAAATGGTGGCCCCATTTTAACTGGTAAAGGGATTGGTGTTTCCTTTTACAATTTTTATCAGCGTACGACCTGCCAATCTCAGTCTGATTCCGACACATGTAACGACGGCGAGGTCGTCAATAGTCCTGAACACCTACGTATTTGCCCTTCTGAAAAAAGCTTCCCAAGAAATTCAGTAGAAGGAGTAGGCCGAGCAGCGCTCGCAAACATCGGCACCGCCAATCGCTATTACGACTCCATTCCGACGTCGAGCAGCACACTTCCTAATAGTGGCCTCTTAGTATTGCCGCGCATCGAAACTGTTTATAAAGACTCGAACAAAACGTCGGTAACTGTCGACAATTTGGCCTATGCTCCTGATTTTCGCGGTATGCCAACTTTTGTCATCTATCCCAAGGGCGCCAAGTCGGTACGCGAGGGGCGATGGGTCAACGTTAACTTTTGGGAAGTGCCGTGGGCCATTGCTCATGAATTCGGCCATCACGTTTTTCTAAACCACTCTGGAGTTTCTGGTAATACCTCAGGAGTCTTTAAAGACTTGCCACTTTATCGCAGCGGCCTAGGCATAGTCGCTGGCGAGGAGAGGCAAATTACCAACGATGATCTTCTCGTTGCTGTCAACGAGGGCTTCGCCGATATGTTCGCCTACTACACTTTGGGTGGTGATCCCGGCGTGACTAGCGCCTTGGATTGTTTTCAGAATTCTCGTGATACAGGATCTGCGACCTTTGCTGACGGAACTGAGAAAATTTTATCGGTCGATGTGCTCTCGGCTTTCACCGCAAACCGTACCCTGAGTTCACCGAGTACTTGCCAGTCTCCGTCATTTCAGGAAGTGCACACTATTGGAGCAATCATCGCTTATGGTGTGGATCAAGTCTTTCAGGCTTCACTTCCGACGACGCAATCTCTGAACACTGAACGTGAGAAGGGTCGCATGCTTCTCATCTGGGCACAAAAAATCGGGCGCGTGTACTCGACTTTAGGTGCAGACAATTCAGGCGGTAAAAATAATTTATCAAAACTAATACTAGAGGCGATGAAGTCTGCTGCACCAAACGGCACCATGTCTAGCGCCGGGTGTCAGGCCGTGCGCAAGCACTTTCCGGCCTTTGCTACCACATGGTTTAGGGGCGACCTTACCTGTCAGCAGTGACACTAGCCGTCATTTGCTAGCGATCATCGTGCCTTTGTCTTCAGCTAGGCCAATTTCACGCAGCCTTTGCTGCAAGTATTCGCCGGCAGTGATCGGTGGGTAACGCATCAGGCCACCGGTCTTAGCGATGCAACTTGCCAGTGGTGCGAGGCTTGCTTCCGACTGAGGGTGGACAAAGAATGGCATCGAAAAACGCCGCTCTCTAGAATTATCTGGATTTACGACCCTGTGCGTGGTGCTCTTGAAATAGCCATTGCTGATGTTTTGCAGCATATCGCCGGAGTCGACGATGATCTGGCCTGGATGTGCTTCAATTGGACGCCAAGATCCATCACGCTCCAGCAGCTCTAAGCCACCGGCAGTCGCCTCGCAAAGTAGAGTTATAAGATTGATGTCTTCATGCGCGGCAGCGCGGATGCTCTGTGGATTGGCGTCGCTAGAGACAGGTGGGTAATGGATAACCCGCAGAATCGAGTTACCATCGCGAGCGATACCGGCAAATCGGTCCTGTGCCTCACCAACGTACGAGGCGCAAGCCTCCAGGAGGTGCAAGGAACAGGTCTCGAGTTGGCGGTAGAGTTCGGAGTAAACTGGTTTGAATTCGGCAAGCTCAGCCGGCCAGATATTGCGGGGATAAGCGTGGAACATCGGGTGATCTGCCGTTAGTTCCTGACCAACGTGCCAAAACTCCTTAAGATCTGGCGCCACGGCATCTTTGGCATGCTCACGTCCGTAGCTCGTGTAACCACGCTGACCTTTGAGCTGTGCATTTTCGTAGCGAAGCTTAGCCGCATCTGGGAGCAAGAAAAACTCTTCGGCCAAACGATAAGCGGACCTGATTAGGGTGTCACTGATCCCGTGGCCCTCAAGGGCGAAAAAGCCGATATCTACAAGGGCGCTGCCCATGGTGTCGATAAATTGCTTTCGCCGTTCACCACCAGCATGAAAATCGTTCAAGTTGACGACTGGAATGCTTTGTTTAGCCATGATGTCCCCCTTGCGATGGCGTCTTTATACCGAAGCTGGGGTCCACTCGGCCATTGAGAAATGAGATTTGTGCTGCGCCCGACTGTATTTGCCTAGCAGTTTAGTTACTTTATGCTGATCCTGCTGCGTCCCTTGGCGACCGGAACTAGCCTGGCAGAACTCATGGCTTTACGATCGCTAAGGCGGTCAAAATAGAGTGAAAGTGCTTCGGCCGCCAGGTTAGGGCCCTTAATACGCCAACGATCTTCGAGGACTACTACTGACGCAACAACCACCTCGGGATCATGAGTCGGCGCTAATCCGGCAAACCAAGTGGTCAATCCCTTGGGCGAGCTGCCGGTGAGTGTGCCGGTTTTACCGCCCACTATGTCATGTAGTTTCCGGTATTTGCCACGTCTGAAGGCGAACCCGGCGGTGCCGCCACGGACGGAAGAGTCGAGGATCTCACGTAGGTTTCCTGCCGTGTTCGCACTGTAAATCCTTGGCCGTTGGGACACCGGTGGCAAAAGTGGCGAATCGCGAAACAGGCGCAGTGGAGTCGTCGAGCCATTGTTTGCCACGGTTAGCATCAAATAGGCAGCGTGCACAGCACTGAGCCCCACCTTGCCAAATCCGGCCGCAAAACTGCCGACCGTGTGGGTGCTGGACGATTGTGGGACAGGCGCTACGAAGGGACTGCGGTCGATATGAAAGTCGGATGGAATGCCAGTCTCCCAACCAAAACGTCGGGCAAATTCGGTGATGATGCCCAGGCCTAAGTTGTTGACGCCTATTTTAGCGAAGAAGCCGTTACATGATTTGCCGAACGCAGTCCGTAGAGTCATGCTGTCGTAACGGCCGGGAGTGTGCTCCCGCATCCAGTCGCCAGTCTCGCGTACATGAGAGCAACCGCCGGTCAAACCAATAGGCTGGTGACTATCCATTTCCGCGACTTCAAAGGCCGCAGTGGTAACGACGGTCTTAAACACCGAGGCAGCGGGGAATGAGGGGTGAAGAGCACTATGAGTGTGGCCCCCCCAAACTTCGGGCTTACGGCCTTGCGCTAAGGCAAGAATATTGCCGGTATGGACATCCGCGAGGACGACAGCAGCAATAGGGGATTGGCTGTCGATGAGATAGCTGGTCAGCTGACTCTGCAAGTGGGGGACCAAGGTCGTGGCCCTGGGCTGGCCGTCAGGACCGGGGAGATAGATGACCCCATCGGTACTCGGCTCTGGAATCTCTGCGGGGACCACAGGTGTGCCGCCGGCTACTTTGCTGTCTTCAGCGCGAGCTGTACCGCTGGTGGCAACAAGATAATAATGTGCCAGCAAAGCGGCAGCGATCCTGCGCCGGATATTGTACGATGTGGTCCAGGTCATGGTGCTATCATACCAAAGGTACAGGGGACTTTAAAATCCTTTCAGGACAGGAGAAACCGACTGCTAATTCCACGATACTTAATCAAAGAGCTGGTGCCGCAGTTCCTCTCGGCCTTGATCATCATTTGCGCCATCATCGTGGTCTCGCAGCTAGTCCGATTATCCGAAGTCTTAGTGACTTTTGGTATTTCGGTAGAAAACGTGTTTTTACCTTTTTTATTTATAATCTTGCCTTTTGTCTCCCTGACCATTCCTATGGCCTATCTTTTTGCTGTGGTCCTTACTTACGGTCGGCTTTCTGCCGACGGTGAGTATGCCGCCCTACTTGCCGCTGGCTATCCCCTGCGCCGATCGGCAATGATTGTGTTGCTGCTTGCAGCAGTTCTGTACGGAGTAGCGGCATCATCTGCCATCAATCTGGAGGCCTGGGGGCGTCGTGAGCTAGTCCAGTTCCTTTATCGTAAGTCTCAGACTGAGCTGGACAACATGATTAAATACAAGTTGCAGTCTGGCGTATTTCTCGATGATTTCTTGGGCTACGTGCTCTATGCCGAACAGGTGTCGCAGGATCATTCCCATTTTGAAAACGTGCTACTGGCCCCCGGGGGGGACATGCATAAGACCTCTTTCACGTTGTTGGCGCCTTCCGGTCACATCAGTGGGTCGGTTCAGACCGGAGACCTGCGATTGACTCTCACTGACGGCATGGCCTACGCGATGGGACAGAAACAAGACCATACCGTGTCAGTGGTAAAGTTCAATCGCGCCGATATCGACTTACTGCGCATATTTAGGGAGCAAATTGTCGGAGCCGATGCGGCGGAAGACGATTATCGCAGCCTCACGCCAACTGAGCTTAGGCGCTTCATCAGGGAAATGGCGGCAACTGCAAATCGGAGTCCCGAGCAAGATGCTCTGCTGCGCCGCGCCAAATTTCTCTGGCATCAGCGGATTGCGGCCCCATTTTCAGTCATAACCTTTGCATTATTCGGTATGGTCCTGGGAGTCTCAGATCCAAGGCGGGGCAAGAGCACTGCCTATATTGGGGCGATTCTCACCATCATGATTGGTTATGTCCTGATGATGGCTTTTAAGAATTGGGCGGAAATGGGCGCTATTCCTGCTTTGGCTGCTGCCTGGGTGCCGAATGTGCTACTTGGATCGGTCGGCATGTTTCTCCTCTACCAGAAGAACAGGCTACCACCGTCCGAGGGGACTCTAGATCCGCAGAATTTGCCAATTCTCAAAAAATATAAAATAACTGGTGTTACAAATCTCAAGGTACGCGACAAAAGTGAGGGGTTTCTAAAATGAGAAGGGTAGTAGTAACAGGTCTAGGACTCGTAACGCCTTGCGGAAACAATGTCCCCGCTGCCTGGGATGCCGCATTGCACGCTCGTACCGGTGTCGGACCAATCACGGCCTTTGATGCCAGCGACCTCAGCGTTCATGCCGCTGCAGAGGTTAAAGATTTCACCACGGGTGACGTCTTTGAAGGAAAAGAATTAAGACGCACTAGCCGATTTGTTCAATTCGCCGGTGTTGCCGCACATGAGGCTTTGCTCGACGCTGGCTTGAAAGATTTTGTCGGTGACCGTGATCGCTACGGTGTCAGTTTGGGTGTTGGAATTGGTGGCATTGCTGAAATCGAGGGTAGCTCCAATGTCCTGCGGGACCATGGACCACGGCGAATCTCACCGTTTTTTATGCCTTACGCGATTGCCAATATGGCAGCGGGAGTGGTTTCCCGCTTGAATAACCTTAAGGGTCCTAACATCTGCACCACGACAGCTTGTACCAGCGGTACCCACGGTGTTGGAGAGGCTTTTCTTTATATTAGAACAGGCATGGCCGACATGATGTTCGCAGGTGGTGTTGAAAGCGGCATCACCAAACTTTCCATCGGGGCCTTTGCCTCCATGAAAGCTTTGAGCACGCATAATGACCCACCGGAAGAGGCATCTCGTCCTTTTGACCTTAATCGCAATGGCTTTGTGATGGGTGAGGGGGCCGGTGTTTTGGTGCTTGAGGAATTAGAGCACGCACGTCGTCGCGGTGCTCGTATTTACGCTGAGCTAGTGGGCTACGGCATGTCAGGTGATGCGCACCATATCACGGCTCCAGCGCCTGAGGGTGAAGGGGCACAGCGCTGTATGCGCATGGCATTGGATATGGGACAGGTTCCATACGATCAGGTGGACTATATTAATGCTCACGGCACCTCTACAGAGTTAAATGATCGGTATGAGAGTGCGGCGATCGGCAAGGTTTTTGGCGCGCGTGCCTATGACATTTCGATTTCATCCACCAAGGGAGTGACGGGTCACTGCTTGGGCGCTGCTGGGGGTATCGAAGCAGCTTACACGGCCCTAGCGCTACATCACGGACTCATACCTCCTACTGCAAACTTGCGTACGCGGGACCCAGACTGTCCGCTTGACTACACGCCATTGAAACTGCGGGAGCGCAAGCTACGCTATGCTCTGTCGAATTCATTTGGGTTCGGCGGCACGAATGGCACCGTAGTTTTCAAGAGTATGAGTAACGGCTAATTCGTGAAATACTAGCCAAAGTATCAGCCCGAGGAGGTGTGCTGTGACTTTGGTTAGTTTAAGTTCCGAGCAACTGATCATGCCACTGATCGGCGGGGGCGTGATCGGCGTCGCCGTATCGTTACTTCTACTGCTGATTGGTCGAGTTTTTGGTGTCAGCGGAATACTTGGTGGAGCTCTTTTTCCAGTAAAAGGTGACACGGATTGGCGCTTAGCCGCGATCCTGGGCTTCCTTGCTGCAGGCCTTGTCATGGCGCAGCTTATGCCCGCCACTATGGCAGCTGAAACTCCGAGCGAAATTTGGGTCTACTGCTTGGCAGGCTTGTTAGTAGGCTTTGGTACACAACTAGGGAGTGGCTGTACCAGCGGTCACGGGGTGTGCGGTATCAGTCGGTTGTCGCCTCGTTCGATCATTGCGACACTGTGTTTTATGTCGAGTGGAATCGCAACTGTGGCTTTAGTAAGAGCTTTGGGAGGAATCCCATGAAAGTGATAGTGGCGGCATTTATCTCGGCGTTCTTATTTGGTGTAGGACTCGCGCTGGCAGGAATGACTCTTCCCGGCAAAGTTATCGGCTTTCTCGATTTAACCGGTAATTGGGATCCTAGTTTGGCTTTGGTCATGGTTGGTGCCATCACTGTCCATGCAGTTAGTTTTCGACTAATCATGAAACGCCCAAGCCCCCTATTTAGCCCAAAATTTCTGGTACCAACGCGTCGTGATATCGATGCGAAGCTAGTAGTTGGATCACTAATTTTTGGAGTCGGTTGGGGCTTAGGTGGATTTTGCCCTGGTCCGGCCTTGGTGGCATTTGCGACTGGGCAGCCGAAAGTGCTCTATTTTGTCGCCTCAATGTGTGCGGGCGTCGTTTTTCACAGGCTTTATTCCAAAGTGATTACAAAATAACTTTTGTCTAATGTCCCGCAAGTTAAAAACAGGGAGTTGGTAGCATGGAAATCCAGCACTTTTTTGATCAGGCGACTTCAACTTTGACCTATGTGGTGTATGACGCATCTTCGCAAGACGCAGTAATCATCGATCCGGTTCTAGATTTTGATCCGGCAAGCGTGCGTACCAGTCATCAGTCGATCGATCTGCTAGTGGCGTTTGTGAAGGAAAAAAAATTGAACGTCCAGATGATCTTGGAAACTCATGCTCATGCGGATCATTTATCGAGCGCCTTGGTTCTTACCCAGCGGCATTTTCCCAAGGCCCAAATTTGCGTCGGAGAGAAAATCACCCTGGTACAAGTTGCCTTTAAAAAAATATTTAATTTACCGGATAGTTTTAAAACAGACGGAAGTCAGTTCCACCGCCTACTCCAAGACCATGAAACCGTAAGCGCCGGAAGTCTCAAATTCAAAGTGATCTTTACACCGGGGCACACTCCGGCATGTGCGAGTTATTTATTTGGCGATGCCTTATTTGTCGGGGATTCTATTTTTATGCCAGATTATGGCACCGGTCGTTGTGACTTTCCGATGGGCGACGCAGGTGTTTTATTCCGTTCAGTGACTGAAAGGATTTACAGGCTGCCCGATTCTACACGGATCTTTGTCGGTCATGATTATCAGCCCGGTGGTCGTCCACTTAAGTTCGTTACTACGGTGGCTGAGTCCAAAGCGCAAAACATTCACATCAAAGCTGATACAACCTTAGATTCATTTATCAAGTTTAGAACAACACGTGATGCCACATTGTCTGCTCCTCGACTGCTTTACCCAAGTGTGCAGGTAAACATTGCGGCAGGGCAGTTCTTAGCTCCAGAAGGTAACGGCACTACCTATATCAAGTTACCTGTAACCTTTGGTCACTTTTAATTGAGAGGCTAAACAGTTGGATTTTGGTGGCTATCTAAGTGGCTATCTCAGCATGTTTATGGTCGGTCTGACGCTAGGTATGATCGGTGGTGGCGGAGCCATCTTGACCGTGCCGATCATGGTTTACCTTTTTCATGTACCTGCTGTACTGGCGACCAGCTATTCACTATTTGTCGTTGGTGCCTCAAGTCTTTTCGGGCTGATGCGTTATCACCGGGATAGGCTAGTCGACTATCTGACGGCGGTCGTTTTTGCTTTGCCCTCGTTTGCTGGTACTTATGCAACACGCCGCGTGATGTTGCCTATGATTCCTAATGTCATCGGCTTTCAAGACTCACTTAGCCTAAGCAAAGACCAGCTTGTCATCGTTGTTTTTGCCGTGGTGATGGTGGCGGCCTCATTTTCGATGATTCGCGGCAATAAAGTTGAAGCTGTAGATAGCGTCGACGGTGAACAGTCGCGAAGTCGATGGGGCTTGGCTGTCGTCGGTTTTTTGGTGGGTGCGGTGGCGGGTTTTGTCGGGGCAGGTGGTGGATTTTTAATCATACCTGGACTTGTTGTACTCAATCGCATGGCTATGCCTTTGGCCGTTGGTACCTCGCTACTCATAGTAGCGACCAATTCCTTGATTGGATTTATCGGGGATGTTCTAGCTGCGGTTCCAATTGACTGGAGTTTCTTGTTCAAGGTCACGGTGCTGTCGATGGTCGGTGTCATCGTCGGCGTCGGGTTGTCCCGGCAAATTTCACCAAACAAACTAAAAAAGGGATTTGGCTGGTTCGTACTTGCAAATGGTTGCTACATTCTACTTCGGCAGGTCTTAGTGGGTGGCAACTAGCGATTTAAAATTTGTGTTAAGAACCAGCAAATCCTAGCAGTCCCATCTTTGCTTCTCGCGCGATTTGATTTAAAGCTGTACCTGCTTCATAAACGGTAGGTTGAGGTTTGAATCGCATGCGCAAGTCAATTTTTAAACTAAGTTGTTTTCTCTCCACGGTAGTCACGGGTGCAAATGCTTTCGGTCAAGCCGCAGCCGTCCAGCCCCCAGCGACCCCGGCTCATAGCACTCACAAACCTTGGTACGAAACCATGAGTTTGCGTGGCTACGCACAGCTCCGCTATAACCAGCTTGGTGTCACCAATAAAAACCTCACCTCGGATCAGGGCGACAAATCTATCGGTGGCATGAATACTTTATTCCTCCGCCGCGCCCGCCTGGTGATCACGGCAAATCCAACTGATCGCACCATGGTTTATATCCAGCCTGATTTCGCCGTAACACCGGTTAGTCCTGGTCAGGGGCACTTCCTGCAAATTCGTGACTTATACGCGGACTACGCATTGACGCAAGACAAGTCGTCCCGCCTGCGCTTTGGCCAGTCCAAGGTCCCTTTCGGTTTTGATAACTTACAGTCCAGTCAAAACCGGCTACCGCTAGACCGTGACGATGCGATCAATTCAGCGGCACTAAACGAACGTGACCTCGGTGTGTACTATATGTGGGCGCCACCAGAGATTCGTCAGCGCTTCAAGATGTTGGTCGATAGTGGCCTTAAAGGCTCTGGCGACTACGGGGTGTTTGCAATTGGTGCTTACAACGGTCAAACGGCCAACCAGCCTGAGGCCAACCACTCTCTGCATTCGGTCGCTCGCTTGACCTATCCATTTCAGATTTTTGGCGAGCAAATTCTTGAGACCAGCATTCAGGCCTACACAGGCCGCTACGTGGTCAACAAAAAAGACGGCGTTGGTGGGTTGACCGAGGCCTTAGATCAGCGCGTCGCAGCCTCCTTGATCTACTATCCGCAGCCCTTTGGCGTTCAAGCTGAATACACTAAAGGCAAAGGCCCACAATTCAATGCTGCACTTAACACGGTCGAAGTTAAAGACGTCGAGGGCGGTTATGTGCTCTTGAGTTACAAAGAGGGTGAGTTCATTCCATTTGTCCGCGCGCAGACCTACCGAGGTGGGCGCAAACATGACGTCAATGCAGTCCGTTACGAAGTTGACGAAGCTGAAGTTGGCATCGAGTGGCAAGTGGACAAAGCCTTAGAGTTCACCGCCGAATATGTAGACTCCCGCCGGACCAACACCAAGTCGGCGCCGACTCGCGAACATGGCCGCTTAGCGCGCCTGCAAGTGCAGTGGAACTACTAACAGCTGTTAGTCCGCTGTGGCGAATGGCTCGGATGTCCGCTATAACATGCTGGATTGATCGAGACCATTCGCATAGGAGTAGAGGTCGTGAAAAACTTCACCCGCTTCGTTTTGGCTTTAATCCTGGTATGTGCCAGTAGTTTGGGCACCTCCGGCTATGCCTCTGCCGCCACTGCCAAAGTACTTACGCCACGTGGTATCGGCGTGAGTGATGACGTTATTAAGACTTATGCTGAGCTGATTCGATTGTCTTTGCGTCAAGCCAAGTACACGATGGCTAAAGAGGGCACTCAGCCAGATTTAACCTTCTCACCTAGCATCACCAGGGTGGGTGGTGGCTATATACTTGGACTTGAGAAGAAATCAGCTGATGGCGAATCCTACGAAGACAGCTTCAAGGTTGCTAGTGAGAACGAGCTGGATGTGGGTGTTAAGCGTCTAGTTAACTCAGTTCTCAGCGAAAAGTCAGCAGAGCGCTCAGCTACGGTTGATGACGTGACCACTAATGAAGTGCGTTCCGGAGTGGCGCGGCAAGAGACGGTTAAGCGCGTCCAAGTTGCTTTGGGCCCAACTAAGGCTTATGGATTCGGGACGTCAGCAACACTCTACAACTTCGAGCTTGGCTACGTTTGGGAGCGTGATCAGCTTGCACCTCGAGTATACTCCGAGTTTAACCTCGGACCGGGTATCAAAGAGGCTTTTAGCTTAAGCGCGGGGTTGGGGCTCGATTACTACCTAACTAATAACAAGCACACACCTTTTGTTGGATTTGACGTAGGTCTCGGTGCATTCCACCGCGCATCTAATGATGAGACTAAGAAAGACGGGCAGCCAATGTTTCGCTCAGGGTTCACTCTAAGTGCTACTTTGGGATATGCCATCATGCGCACCGCCGACACTTCGATGTACGTGGCCGCCAGCTACCGCCCAATGCTTCAGGGATTTGGTAATAAAGCCGCAGGGCTTTACGGTATTCAAGTTGGCCTACTGTATTAAAGCAACTGGCTGATCGCCAAAGTCGGAGTCCCAGTCTAGATCCAAGTCTAAACTTGAATCTGGATCTCGGCCTAAAAGTTGCAAGATTCATGGTGTTCCAAGCCTAGCTAAGCGGAGGACACCATGAAAATTTTTTCTTTAGACCACAGGCAAGACCTAAGCCTCGGTATAGCAGAGCGCTTGGGTGTTGGACTGTCACCCGTTGAGATCAGGCAATTCGACGACGGCGAGTTTAAGATCAGGCCACTGATCTCAGTTGCCGGTGATGATGTCAGCATCATTGCAACCTTTGTCCGTGAAGGTGGTCTGGGCGTCCATGAGAAATTGTGCCTCGCACTTTTTCTGGCAAGCGCTCTACGTGGTGCTCACGCCCAAACGGTTCAATTGATTACCCCGTACCTTTGCTACGCGCGCAAGGACCAACGAACTAAAATGCGCGACCCATTAACTTTGAGATACGTGGCTACCTTGCTTGAGGCAGCGGGCTTTAGTGGTGTCGTGGCCATGGACGTTCACAATACTGCGGCATTTGAATCGGCATTTCGCGTGCCAGTTGAGCATCTTAGCGCGCGGGACCTCCTGGCCTCTAGGCTTGCGACCATGGTGAAAACAGTGCCTGTGACTTTAATGTCGCCCGATTTTGGAGGGGCTAAACGCGTTTTCGGTGTGCGTGACTATTTCAACAAATTGCGTGGATGTGATGACACTAAGTTTGGCTTAGTGGTCAAGGAGCGGGGTTTCGGTGAGGTTAAAGGCGGGCCCGTTCTTGGTGATGTCAAAGATCGAGTAGTCATATTATTTGACGATCTCATCAGTTCTGGAGGCACCATTAATAAAGCTGCTCGCAGTTGTTTGGAATTAGGAGCTAATAAGGTGTTGGTCGCAGCTACTCATATCATTCTCGGTGACGAGACCATCCGTAACCTTGGCGAAAGTGCAATTGATTTTGTGCTTGGAACTAATACCACCATGTCAATTGAATCTGTGCCTACAGCACTAACCTCAAAATTTGAATTGATAGACGTGTCGCGCCAATTTGCCAAAACTTCTGAATGCACATCTAGGCTGGATCCCCTAGCGCAGTCACCGACTCTTGCCTAATTCCAGGGAGGCAAGAGTCAGGTAGCTCAAGGCTTTCTGTCGCCACTTTTTTTGTTCCATTGGAGGGCAGTCATACAGGTGCCAAAGGCAAAGGCGAGCGCGCAACATAGCTCTGTAGCTCAAGTAAAAACTATGAACTACTGGATGAATGTGATCATCGCTCATGGCCTGGTAGGTTTCTCGGATTGCTGTGCCAATTTCGTTGGCGCCTAGATAAGTGAGCTCCAAAGTTAGATAGGCGAGTTCATCGGCAGAGTCTAAAATGCGTAAATCTGGTGAAAACTCCAAGCAATCGAAGATGGGGCAGTCGTCCGTCAGGCAGATGTGTTCAGGTCTCAGGTCACCATGTCCATCGACGATTCGAGCATCACAAACACGCGCATTAAAGAGGCGATGATCAGTGATGAGCAAATTCTCAAGCTCACTGATTAGCGATTCAACTAAGGTCGCCGGTAAGTCAAGTTCAGTTCTCAGCAATAAATCATGCTCGATTTTTAGGCGACGGAGCAAAAGTTCCAAGTGAGCTTCTGGAGCAAGGGTAGATTTTCGGGTTAGTTGGTAAAACGTGACGAGCTTGCTCGAGAGCTTGTCCACATCGTCAGTTTCAACAGAGTCGGATTTAGCTAGCACATCAAGCATGCGATCATGGGGCAGTCGACGCATATGGACAAGCCAGTCGATGACCACACCCGAACCGTCGAGTATTATGTGGCCCTCAGTGTTGCGAGTCACTTTTGTTAGGCCATAATAGACGCTCTGGGCTAAGCGGCGGTTTAGAGCGATTTCAAGTCGTGCGTTGAAAAGCCTAGCGTCAGCGGTAGAAAGATCGATGAACGGTTTCAGCACCGGCTTTTTTAATTTGAAAACTTCGCGTTCAGTAAAGAATAAGTACGATAGATGCGTTTCTCGTAACAGCACGTGATCACATTTGCTGCCAAAGACTTCAGGATGCTGCAAGGCTAGAGGCAGTTCAGATGGGACTGCCGACGACAAAAAATTTGGCTCGTTTCTGTGTTCTTTCATGGCTACCAACCCATTGACAGAGCAGATCGCCTACTTCACTTGTACCAGCTTCACTGGCGTCAGGCCAAGTTCACGGTGGTTGTAAAAAATCACGACTCTTGGCGATTGAGTTTCCAGCGGATTGGGGGTAATGCAGTTATGGGCGGAAGCCGAGCATAATCAGGGCGTAACCCTCGGAGGCAGCAAGATGAAATTTCGGTCCACTTTAGTCTACGTCAATCTGGCACTGGGAGTATTAGCACCCAGTCTAGTGACTAGCCAGGTCATGGCTGCTGAAGGTACCGAGGATGCAGATTGCGTAATTTTCTCTGAAAACGACATGAAGGGGGAAACCTGGACGGCAAAAGTAGGCGGCAAGGATCCGTTTGCTGCCAAGCTCACCGATTGGTGGCAGGGCAAATCCAGCAGTGTATTTGTCCGTCACGGTTACGTGCTTGAGGTCTACAGCGAGCCGTATTTTTCTGGCCGCTTCCTGTCTCTGCGGCCAGGACTTAGCAACCTGAATCAAGGCACAGAAGTGGCCAACGGCGTCAGCGTCAATTTGCAGGACGTCGGCTTTTTGAAGCAGGTGGGTTCCTATCGCTGCCGCGTGGCTACCAGCAAGGTGAGTACTCCGATAGGAGACGCGCCATGGATTGAGGGCGGTTACTACTACTGGTATTCAGGCGGGAATCACTATGACGAGAAGTGGTTGAAAATGCAGACTGTAAACGGTCACGCAATCATCACGGCTCATTCGGACGATACCTATTCGATCAATGTTCAGGACTATGAAATCGACCTCACAGATGGGCTGGTCAAAATAAACTTCAAGGCCTATGGTGGGGTCACGGGTACTACCGAATTTGCTTTCAAAATGGCAGCAGCGCGCACAGACTTTCACGGTATGCTGGACGAGCTAGTGGGCACCCTCAAAGTTATTGCACAAGGGTTTTACCGTCCTCACGCAGACAAAGTCGCGCCCCCATCGCCAGAGCTAGTGGAATTGGCTGCCTTTTTCGCCACGCTTTGAGACCGCGCCCAGGGGTGTAATCGCCTGAAATCACCGCGTCTTTCGATTGAGGGCGCCAGAACCTTCGAAGCCGAAATAATCTGGGAATTTCAGCTGTTGCCAACTGGCGATGGCTGCTATAACGAAGAGCGACGCCAACTTTCTTTCCGGGACTCCCGGTTCATCTACCAACTCAAAGTATTGGGCTGATCATGGCAGCAGAGTCTAAATTGAAGTACGATCGTGATTTTCTAATTTCAGTATACAAAGATATGCTTTTTGGCCGGCGCTTTGAGGAGCGGGTCAATCAGGCTTATCAAAAGGGTAAGTTCGCAGGTTTCTGCCACTTGCATATTGGCCAAGAGGCAGTGTGCATAGGGGTGCAGAGATCGCTGCGTCCAAGCGACTACATGATTTCCGGCTACCGCTCGCATACTCAGGCAATAGCCAAAGGAATCGATGCCAAAGCAGTATTGTCCGAGCTTTTCGGCAAGTCCGATGGCTGTGTCAGGGGCAAGGGTGGATCGATGCACATGTTTAGCAAGGAGCATCGGTTTCTCGGTGGTCACGGCATTGTCGGTGGACAAACGCCGATCGCGGCGGGCGTTGGCTTTGCGATCAAATACGACAAAGCTGATGACGTCATGGTTTGTTACCTCGGCGACGGTGCCTGTAACCAAGGTCAGTTTTTCGAAGCTTTGAATATGGCAGCGGCCTGGGATCTACCGGTTCTTTATATTATCGAGAACAATCAATACGGCATGGGCACAGATTTCCGTCGGGTGACCAGTGTTGAAAGTTTGGCTAAGCGGGCACTGGCTTTTGATATTGATAATTCGCAGGTCGATGGCATGGACGTGCTGAAGGTGTATGACCATGTGAGCAGCATTGTCAGCAAGATGCGCAAAAAGCCGAAGCCGCATTTGCTAGAGGCACATACTTACCGCTACCGCGGACACTCTGTGTCAGATCCAGGAAGTTACCGGACCAAAGACGAGGTGGCGCAATTCCAGGCCAGAGATCCGATTACGACTTTGGGGGACTATCTGAAGAAACATAAGGTTGCCACCGAGGACGAACTAAAGTCTTGGGATAGGGAAATCAAGGATCAGATGACTGAGATTGAGGCGTTTGCTGACGCTTCCCCCAAACCGGATGTCTCTGAACTTTGGGATCATGTTTTTGTCGATTAAGAGCACGAGGAAGTAAAACTTATGGCACTCATTCAATTCCGCGAAGCAATCGGACAGGCCATGGCTGAAGAGATGGCCCGCGACGACCGCATATTTCTAATGGGCGAAGAGGTAGCGCAGTACAACGGTGCCTATAAAGTATCGAAGGGTCTGCTCGAACAGTTTGGTCCACGCCGAGTCTGGGACTCGCCGATCTCCGAGGCTGGATTTGCCGGTTTAGGTATCGGGGCTGCGATGGTTGGGCTTCGCCCCATTATCGAGATGATGACTTGGAACTTTGGCATCCAGGGCTTCGACCAGATTGTCAACCATGCCGCTAAAATGTGTTACATGTCTGGTGGTCAGTTCAATGTGCCAATCGTGTTTCGCGGCCCGAACGGTGCAGCGCACATGCTGGGCTCACAGCATTCGCAAAGTTTCGATGCGATGTTGACCAATGTCCCAGGGATGAAGGTGATTTCACCGTCAACCCCTTACGATGCCAAAGGGCTACTGAAGTCAGCGATTCGCGACAACAACCCAGTCATCTTTCTCGAGAGCGAAATGATGTACGGGATGAAGGGAGAGGTCCCCGAGGGTGAGTACCTAATCCCGATTGGCGTCGGTGACATCAAGCGTGCAGGTGAGCACGTCACCATCATTGCTTGGAATAAAATGCTTCACGTTGCTATGGCTGCTGCCGAGCAGCTTGCCGAGGCTGGAATCAGCGCCGAAGTACTAGACCCCCGTACACTGCAGCCACTTGATGAGGATCTGATTTTCAATTCCGTTCGAAAGACTCATCGCTTGGTGATTGTCGACGAGGGTTGGGACTTTGCTGCAACGAGCGCGCAGATCTCGGATCGCGTTCAAAAAGAATGCTTCGACGATCTCGATGCTCCGGTAGCACGAGTCAACTCACTCTTTGTGCCGATGCCATACGCCGAAGACCTCGAGCACGCGGTGTTGCCTACGGCTGAGCGTGTGGTGGCAGCCGTTAAAGAAGTTATGTACGTCGATTAATCAGCGAATGAACTAGTTGGTCAGAGTTTTTTTGGATCCTTGAGGGAGGCTTAAGAGCATGGCTCGTGTCATAGAAATGCCCAAACTTAGCGACACTATGGAAGAGGGCGGCATCGCCAACTGGCTCAAGAAAGAGGGCGATAAGATCGATGAAGGCGAGCCTTTGGTCGAGATCGAAACCGACAAGGCTACACAGGAATACGAATCGCCGGAAGAAGGCGTCGTTCTCAAGATATTGGTCCAGCCGGGTAAGACCGTACCATTGCGTACGCCCATTGCTGTCGTCGGCACTGCCGGAGAAAAATACGATCTCGGTGCGCTGACTGGCGGTGCTGGCAAGGCCGGAGCGTCGGCTGCGACTCAGGTTGCTGCTCCGCTGACTACAGCAAAGGTCCCGACCAAGCCTGCAACACCAGCGGTTACAGCTCAGCCTGTTGGTGGTGGACGCGTCAAAGCATCGCCACTCGCGCGCAAGGTTGCAGCCGAATTGGGTGTAGATGTTTCTCAGATCGTCGGCTCCGGTCCCGCTGGCCGAGTCGTTTTGCGCGATATTGAGCAGAGCTCGGCAGGAGCCCCAGCAGCTGTCTCCACACTTAGCAAACCGAGCCAGCCGCAACCATCTGCACCGCTGCCTACTGCAAGCACCGTCGGTGCCACCGTGACGCCGGTATCGATGATGCGTAAGACAATCGCCAAAAGGCTGACCGCGGCCAAGAACGAAGCACCACATTTCTACCTAACTGTATCAGCCAACGTCGCTAAGCTTGAGGCTTGGCGTCAGGAGCTTAATGAGTCTGCTGCCAAGGTAAACGCCAAAGGCGGATCTGTGGCTAAAGTTAGCCTGAACGATGCTGTGATCTTGGCGGTGGCTAGGGCACTCAGACACCACCCGCAAGTCAATGCATCGTGGCAGGGTGAGACTATCGTGCATCACGCAGAGGCTCACGTGGCGCTAGCTGTGGCTTTGCCCGAGGGACTGGTGACGCCAGTGATCCGTCGTGCCGAGGCATTAGGCGTTAGAGAGATCGCAGCTGCTGCCCGAGACCTTGCTACCAAAGCCAAAGACGGTCTACTAAGCAACGATGCCTACACTGGTGGTACGTTCACGATCTCTAATCTGGGTATGTTCGGTATCGAAGAGTTCACAGCGATTATCAACCCACCGCAGGCGGCAATTCTTGCCGTGGGTGCGGCAACTCCTACACCGTGGGTAGACGATCAAGAACGTTTGGTGGTGCAGCACAGGATGAAAATGACCTTGTCGTGCGATCACCGGGTAGTCGATGGTGCCACTGGGGCGAAGTTCCTGCAAACACTGGTGTCTTATCTCGAAGATCCGATGCTCATGCTGGTTTAATTAGTGAAATTTGTTTATCTGACAGTATTGCTTTGCACAGCGCTATCGCTGGGGTGCCGCGCCAAACACAAGTCCCACGCGGACGAGGCGTCGTCACCTCCAGCTAGCGCTGTTACAGTGGATTCAGGCGAAGCCGAGCCCTCTGAGGCCGCAGAGCCAGCCTCAGTCGAGCTGAAGCAGCCTGAGCTCCTTAATGGCTATGACTTTAACGGTCAGCACTCTTGCTTTCCCCTTGCCGCAGGGCGCCGCTGCATTGCGAGCCTCACCTCATTGGCCTCCGCTTGCCGCCAGGTTAATGGTGAAGTTCTAGTGTGTGAAGATTGCCGTCAACTGTGCAGTCGTCTACTTAAGCCTTAATCTCGCCTCACTCTTGAGTGTCTATATGCAACCACTCGAGCCTTTTGCGCTTTAGTGTTAAGATATGGATACCGCTAGAACTCTCCTTTAGATTCTTCCCCGAGGACAACAAGTTTGAAATCGCAGTGGCCACTGGATATTCCCAGAGGTAAGCGCTTTGTTGCAGGCGCTGCGATGCTTTTTTTCGCGCTATTGTTAGTGGTCATCTGGCGTGAAGTTTACTCGAGTAAAATTCAGTCTAAGATTTTTAGTGCCAAAGCCGCTGAGCTAGGGTTTCGCCTAGAGACTGGTCCTAGTCGTAGCATCGTGTTTCCGACCGCTGGTCCTTTCGACGATATGTTAGGCTACACTCTCATTCCCGCAATTTCTGAACGCGTCACCAAGAGAGGCTACGAAATCAGGGCGCAGGCACGCCTATCGCCAGAGCATTTTAGGTTAGCTCGGTCTGGTGCGATTTATCCAATTTACAAAGAAAAGGCCCAAGTTGGACTTGCCATCTCTGACGCTTCGGAGAAGCCGCTTTTCTCGGCTCTTTATCCGCAACTGAGTTACGACGATTTTGAGGATATCCCGCCAGCAATTTGGCGCACGCTGCTATTGATCGAAAACCGCGACTTACTTGATAAGCGCTATCCTTACAAAAATCCTACGCTCGACTGGAGTCGACTTTTTGTCGCTATATTAGATAACGTTGTCAGCAAATTTTGGCCTTCACATGAAAGTCCTGGTGGTAGCACCCTAGCGACACAACTTGAAAAGTATCGCCATTCACCTGATGGTCGTACGGCTTCAGCGCGGCAAAAATTGGTTCAGATGATTTCGGCAAGTCTTAGGGCTTACCAGGACGGTCGCAATACGATGGAGGCGCGTAAACGCATCGTCAAAGATTACATCAACACTGTCCCACTTGGCGCAGTGCCTGGTGCCGGTGAGATTCGTGGCATCGGTCATGCCTTAGCCGCTTATTTTGGTGCGAGCTTTGTGGAAGTTACGGATTTACTCAGAGATATCAAGAAAAAGGAAACCGATCCTGACCGTGTATTGGCGAAGGCTGTTGCCTACAAACAGATCATGGCGCTTTTTCTCGCGCAACGACGTCCTGCTTTTTATCTAGGCCAAGATCAAGACGCCCTCAGAGAACTAGTCGATCGGCACATAGACGTTATGATACGGGGTAAAGCTCTGCCCAAAAATATGCGGCGTGCTGTCACTCAGGCAGAGCTGAATTTTCGCTCGGGCGGAGCGATTTTTCAGCCGGAGAAGTTGAGTTTTGTCGAGCGCAAGGCTGCCAACGCGGTGCGAGTTCACCTGCTAAATTATTTCGGATTTGATCGTCTTTATACCTTAGATCGGTTGGACCTTCATGTGCAGTCGACGATCGACTACCCAACCCAAAAGGCGGTTCAGGAAGTTTTGATTAAACTGAAAGACTTGGACTTTGCCAAAACGCAAGGACTGCTTGATAAAAGGTTACTTGCAGACGGCGACCCTAAAGATGTGATTTACAGTTTTACCCTGCGTGAAAGGCGCCATAATGCCAACTTGCTGCGTGTGCAGGCGGATAACGTCGATGGTCCCTTCAATGTCAGTGAGGGCGGCAAGTTGGAACTTGGATCGACGGCGAAGCTGCGAACCTTAGTGACTTATCTTGAGGTGATAGAGGAGCTTTGGCAACGTCACCGTCGCATGAATGAGTCAGAGCTTAAAGCGGCGTTGCAAAGCGTGGATCCATCTGACCATCTCAGTAGCTGGGCGCTGGGCTTTTTGCTTCAAAATCAAGAAGCTGATTCTAGGAGTTTAGAGGCAATCTTTAACGCTGCTTTGGAACGTCGTTATTCGGCAAATCCCGGTGAAAAGTTTTTAACGAGCGGCGGTGTGCACCACTTTAATAATTTTGAAAAAACTGACAACAGTCGCGTCGTTGATGTCAGAGAGGCCGTGCGCAAATCAATTAACCTACCATTTGTGCGTATGATGCGAGATATTGTGCATTACTTTATCGCGCAAATTCCTGGTGGCTACCAGATGTTAGCCGATGTCAATAATCCAAATAGACGCGAGTTTTTGTCAAGATTTGCCAGCAAAGAGGGGCGTGAATTTTTAGGGCGCTTCTTCCTTCGTTACCGCGGTTTGAGTTCTGATGAGATGCTGCAGGCATTGCTAAGCAGAATGCGTTTAACACCGCGCAAATTGGCCGTAGTTCATGCAACCTTGTATCCTGAGGCTACCAGTGACGATCTAGCAAATTTTTTGGCTAAACATCAGATTTCTTCGAAAAATTCTCTCAGCACTAAACGGCTTCAAGACTTACACAAATCCTTATATAACTCTGTGCGAGATCCGCAATTAAGCTTGCAAGACAAGGGTTTTATTTGCGGTGTGCATCCTCTTGAGTTGTGGTTAGTCGCCTATATGTTTAAAGCGCCAAAGGTGAGCTTCACTCAGGTGCTTAGAGCTAGCACTGGCGCTAGGCAAGAGTCCTATCAATGGCTGTTTACAGCCAAAGGTAAAAAACGTCAGGATAGCCGTATTAGGATCATGCTTGAAGATGAAGCATTTAAGCAAATCAGAGAGCATTGGGCCAAGCTAGGCTATCCCTTTGCCTCGTTGGTCCCGACTTACGCGACTGCACTAGGTAGCTCTGGAGACAAGCCCACAGCCCTAGCTGATTTGATGGGCATTATTACAAGTGGAGGTGTGCAGTACGCCAATACTCGGGTAACTTCCCTTGAATTCGCTAAAGACACGCCATTTGAGACTCATTTTCGTGCTAAACCTAGCTTTGGTACTCGAGTCCTGTCGCGTGAATTAACTGCAGCGGTGCGTGACACCATCAAAAACGTGGTTGAATCGGGAACTGCGGTCAGGGTCAAGGGCGCCTTTGCCGATGCTACAGGGAAACCCATGACCGTGGGAGGTAAAACTGGAACTGGCGACAATCGCTATTCAGTCTTTGCACCAGGCGGTCGCATTATAGAATCTCGCGCCGTCAGCCGAACTGCCACGTTCGTCTTTTATATTGGGGATCGTTTCTTTGGTACGATCACGGCGTATGTCCCCGATGCCTCCGCCTCAAAGTTTAGCTTTACCAGTGCGTTGCCTGTGCAAATCCTCAAAATTTTGGCTCCTAAGTTACGTCCTCTAATTAATGCGCAGATCACGGCGGAAAAATAACATGACTAAAGCTGTGAAAAAAGATCCTCCAGCTGCGGAACATGGCATGCAAAGTAAATCCCAAACGGCGTATGTATCGATAGTCGTTCTGATAGTACTTGTTTCCATCGGAGCCATGTTTTTCAGCTCTGATAAAATGAAGTTCAATTTGTCAGCTGCGCAATCCGAAATAGCCTTTACTTTGGATGATTTGGATGGTGCTGGTCGCTTAACTTTAGTGCCGATTACGATTGCACCTCCGCTGGATTTTATTCGCGCTCAGTCTGTTCTCACTGAAATTAACGACTGGCACTTCAGGGAATTAGATCCACTCGGTGTGCAGAGATTTCTCTTAGATGCCGGTTTAGAGCCATCAACCGTAGCCTTACTTGTCGACAGGGCTACGTTTAATTCTGAGGTTTCAGAGACAGTGGTGCCCGTGAATAAGGATCTACTTTGGGGTCTTAAGCCAGATGTGCGTCAGCGTATTTATATTAAGCTGACCGACGATCATAAAAATCCGATGCAGCTCTCTGCCTATCGTTACTGTGGAAAGTCGCTCGATGATTGGTTTAATGGCGCCGATGTGTCCGAGGAACTCAAGAATTTGATCTCTAAGTTTATCTACCGAGATGGCTGTTATATGTTCTTTGCCGATCTACCGCTAATTCTAGATCGCATTTCGATGGCTGCGTTGCCAAAGCTATTGCATGCCTTATACCGGCAGTCCACCTACCTGGTGAAATTGAATATTTTTCCAGAAGTTAACGTTGATGGTTTAGTCAATTACTGGGGTTACGGTGGTCGGGCCAAAGACGTTCGCTCGATACTCGAATCAATGATGCGCATCAAGGGTGGTGAGAAAATTGATATCGTTCATGTACTGCCGCCGAGTGCTCGCAGGCGTCTCTATACCTTTCCACCGCCAGGCACTGAGGTGGTGGGTGCGGGTCATCGGGACTGTCATTGGACAGCCTATAACTTTTTCAATTTAGACCCAGACGACCGTTTTGCTGATCCAGCTATAATTGCTGCCACACTTAGATCGGACTACGTCGAAGTCGATAAACCAAGATACGGTGATTTAGTAACCTACTCTAGACCGAATGGTGTGATCTTTCACACAGCGAATTATATAGCCTCAGGCTTGGTTTACACCAAGACCGGGTCCAAAGCCACGTGGCCATGGCTGATCGCTAAGGTTGATGATATGGCGCATTTTTATCCTAAAACCACACCCATCTTACTGCGGTATTTTAGGCTTAAATCTCTTAATAGGTAGAATAGCTAAGGAGATGAGGGGCTAGGATTTCCGCGACCCCATTTATTAGCGTCTCCTCCTGAGTGTCAAATTGCTTTAGCCTGGTGCCATCGACATCAATTTGTCCGAGAATCGCCTTAGTTTCTGGATGTCTGATCAGCACGACCATTTCGCTTCGTGTGGCGATATTGCATGCTAGGTAGTTGCTGATGGCGCGAACGTCATCGACGATTTGATTGCGGTTCTCTGCGACGGCAGTGCCGCACACGCCACGACCAACGGGTATCCGCTCGTGATCGGTGGTAGGTCCGCGGTAAGGGCCCAGGATCAAATGATCG
>OMIY01000185.1 GCA_900299215.1 bacterium
CTATTAAAGCAGCTGGAGGCAAGGTTGGCAGTTCAGTCTCGTCGGCAACTCACGCAGTCATAACGGAAGAAACGGACTCAACCTCAAGTAAGATGGTTAAAGCCCGTAAGCTAGGGATTCCAATTTGGAGCGAGGCCGATCTAGAACGAGCACTCCACAGCAGGTGAAGTGAACTCACACTTTCACACTTGTTAAGGCCGCTGCCACACTACTTCGCCTTGCAGCACGTCTCGATAACAAAGCTTCTTATCGTCAGTGCAGACAAAGGCAGTCAGCGTATAGGGCAACGCACCTTTGACTGTCTTGGGTTTTGCTACGGTCTCTACACGGAATCCAGGCAAATTCTCGTCTAAATCAGTGCGACTCAGTTTATTTTGCTTAAATTCGATATCCGAAGTTGGTTGCAACTTTAGAGCCCAGGGGGCGTCTTTATTGAGATGTAGGCCATCAGCAACCGTCACTTTAAACTCAAACTTGATTACGTCACCAGCAATTTCGGCTTTGGTAGCAACCTGACTGTGCGTCTTTTTTTCAACCGGGGTCGCCAACGTCACGGAAGCTGCAAGTAGAATGTGGGCTAAATTCATAATCTGGTCCTAATTTCTATTGATTCTGTGGGTACTCATGCGCTCGACTTTCTGGACGAACGGAATTGCCTCAACTTTACGAATGATAGCCTGTAGCTGAGTTAGGCTTTGGAGCGTCATCTCAAATTCCAGGATACCGGACAAATCCGCGGTCACTCGTATCTGAGCACGTTGAATGTTGGCACCGCAAGATGAAATAGCACTAGTCACTTCAGCCAGCACACCTTGACGATCCTTAGCTGTAACTCGCAGGAAGGCCGCGTGCTGTCCATGATTTGACTCCGCCTCACTCGCCCACTGCACGTCAACACGCCGCTGCGGATCTAAATCAAGTGCTCTGGGGCAGCTGCCCCGATGCACAGTCACTCCCCGACCTCGAGTGATGAAACCAACGATGGATTCACCTGGAAGCGGGTGGCAGCAGCGCGCAAAGTTGATCAGCACGTTCTCAATGCCATGAACCAAGATACCGCCATTTGCGGCGGGCTTTTTATCTCCACCTGCCGATTTTGGCTTATCAACCGTCGATGATTTTTGCGATTCCAGCTTTTCCGCCGGCAACTTTGGTAGTTTGTTCGGATAGGCTCGAGTCAGTAACTCTCTCGGATTGACCTTGCCATAGCCAATGGCGACCAGGACATCTTCCAAAGTGCTCTCTTTGCCGTACTTACAGAGAAGCTCAACATCGCCACTCTTAAGTTTGTCAAACTCAAGCCCTAAAACTTCCAACTCTTGCGCTAGCATCTCGCGCCCTAAGGCACGACTACGCTCACGTTGCTCTGAGCGCAAATAGGACCTAATTTTATTTCGTGCCTTTGAAGTCGTTACAAAACTGAGCCAATCCTTGCCAGGCTTCTGCTGCGGTGAAGTTAGAATCTCGACGATATCACCATTTTTCAGCGTTTTCTTGATCGGCACCATACGGCCATTGACCTTAGCGCCAACCGTAGTGATGCCTATCTTCGTGTGTACGTTAAATGCAAAATCAAGAGCCGTGGCTCCCGATGGTAGCTGGATCACGTCCCCTTTGGGAGTGAACACAAAAATTTCTTCTTCGAACAAGTCGACTTTGACTGCTTCTAGAAATTCGTCCGGATCTTTGATTTCCTTTTGCCACTCCATGATCTGGCGCAGCCAAGAAAACTTCTTGAGGTCGGCATTGGCACCTTGTGGAGGGGCATTGCGCTCCTTGTACACCCAATGAGCGGCTACACCCAGCTCACAAGTCTGATTCATTTCATGGGTGCGAATTTGAATCTCTGCTGGCTCACCATTGGGCCTAATCACGGTCGTGTGCAAAGACTGATAGAGGTTGGCTTTGGGCATCGCAATGTAGTCTTTGAATCGCCCTGGCATCGGCTTCCACATGGCATGCACGACACCAAGCGCTTCATAACAGTCTTTAACGTTGTCGACGATAATCCGGAAAGCAAACAAGTCGTGAATATCTTCAAACTCGAGCCCACGATCTACCATCTTTTTATAGATGGAATAAAAATGCTTAGGACGACCGTATACGACTAAGTTGGTGAAACCATACTTAGCCAGTTCGTTGGCTAGAATGTTGCGGACATCCGCAATATATGCCTCACGCTCAGCTTTTTTGATCGCCACTTTATTGCTGATTTCGCGATAGATGTCATACTTGAGCTCGCGCATGCAGAGATCTTCCATCTCGCTTTTGAGCCCGTATAGACCGAGGCGATTTGCCAGTGGCGCATAGATTTCAAGGGTCTCCTCTGCTATGCGCTGCCGTTTAACCTGAGGAAGATTGTCCAGTGTACGCATGTTATGAAGACGGTCAGCCAACTTGACCAAGATGACACGGAGGTCTTGGGCCATGGCGAGAACCATCTTGCGAAAGTTTTCCGCCAGTCGCTCCTGACTGGAGCGAAATTTGATCTTGCTGATTTTAGTTAGACCATCGACCAAATTACTAACATCAGCGCCAAACTCGCGCTCGACATCCTCAAGTGTGGCATCCGTATCTTCCACCGTGTCGTGAAGAATCGCAGCAACGATCGATGCCAAATCGATACGTAGAGTGGTTAGGATGTTAGCAACAGCCAGAGGATGCGTGATGTAGGGTTCCCCTGAGCGGCGCTTCTGATCACGGTGATGAAAGGCCGCGAACTGATACGCCTTCTGTATAATGTCTAACTTTTCCTCCCGCATGTAAGACTGCAGGTTGCCCACCAATTCACGGTAGATGGCGTCCGGATCATGCTCAGATGAGGCAGAGTTGACCGGTTCTTTGGTGTTGGTAGGGCTGTTACTGGGGCTATTTGAGTTCATGCTGTCTGGATCCCGCCTGGTATCTGCAGTTTAACTCTAGAACCCGCACCACGTCGCTATTTTTACTCGAAACTTAGAACTGGATGCTCGATGACACTCAGCTTGGCTTGGATAACTCCACACGCAGTGCTGCAATCCATGGGGCCGTTTCAAACTCATGGAGCAGGGTCTGGCACAATTTGGCACCTTCGCCTGTGCTTATCTTGGATTTTTTACCTTTTATTATAATACCTTGCAGCTCATCATAGGCACTATCGAGAGAATGATTGACGATGAAGTGATCGTAGTCAGGGCCACATTCAATCTCAGTCTTAGCCGCTAGCAGGCGTCGCCACCGCACTGCCAGGGACTCAGTACCCCTACCCTCTAGCCTTTGCCATAAGGTCTCGACCGAAGGCGGCAGAATGAAAATCGATCTAGCCTCGGGGATCAGCTTCTTCGCTTGGCGCCAGCCCTGCACATCGATTTCAAGCAGTGCCGTCTTGCCAGCTTGAGCTAGACGCCTCAGCTCGTCTTTGGGCGTGCCGTAAAGCGTGCCAAAAACCTCGGCGTACTCAAGCATTTCGCCTTTATCAATTAAGCCCTGAAAGTGCTCACGACTGACAAAATGGTAATGAACTCCTTCGACCTCACCATGGCGCTTGCTCCGGGTCGTATAGCTCACTGACAGCTCGACTTCAGGATGTTCCTTGACGAGTCTGCGATTAAGCGTGGTCTTACCTGTTCCAGAGGGAGCTGAAACTACAAATACAGGGGGTGTTGGTGCTGGAGTGATCAATGACTGCTACCTGCGGGTATCGTGAGAACTCTGAATTGGGCTCGCCATCAGAGCTGAAGTGCATAGCAGTATTGTCTCACATCAGCCAGAAAAAAACAGGATATCAGGCCTCTACTCAGGCTTTAGGACCTCGCTTAATAAGTCTATTTCCCGCTGCAGACACTGAACCGCCCGCATCATGGCGGCAATTTTTGCCTCTGCTTGACCATCATCGAATCGATAGCCTGCAGTCAAAGCTTTGACGCTTAGATCCAAAGTCCGAAGTGATGCCCGCACATCGTGACTTCGCCGCATCAGGGCTTGGGTGGCATTATGGTCATCTGGATAGAGAACGACGGTGGCATTTAGCCCAGCTGCCTTAGCTTCAGCTAGCAAGTTACCGACTGAGGTTAAGCCTATCGGAGCCTGATTTTCTCTGCGCATTAATAAGGGAACCTTAAGATCTTCAATCATGAGAAAGCCCGCCTGATCATCTGGCCTGCTTGGCCTCGCTTTTGCGCCGCGCCGATCGTATGATCCTACTATATGAATATACTTACCCATAGCCTCTTACTTTCTCTGACTGCCAGCGTCGCTGGCTGCGGTCAGTTGCGAGACGCAGGGCTAGAGTCGGTCCAGCCGCCAGTTGTAAAACTAGCGAGTAACTCCGAACGACAAAACGGACAGGTTGTACCCCGAAGTTACATCGTTACTTTTCGCTCCCAGGTCGGAGCGACCTTACTCAGGTTTGCTTCGTTTAGGGACGAATACCGCCATCATTACAGCTATTTGTCGTCTGACTACCGAGGGGACCCAAGAGTCCGCGATTTACGCTACCTAGCTACCATTGATCTTGCCAACCCGGGCAAGCATGGCGTGAGCTCAGGACTGCCAAAAATTCCCAGCCCGCTGCGCCTGGCATGGGATCAATCGTCCCTTAAGGAGATGCCCGCGACAATTACCGCTGTGGACTTTGCCTCTGAAGATGATGCGCAGTCGATGCTTAGTGCCTGGGAGGAGCAAGGGGTCATTTGGTTTGCTGAGCCTAACTACAAAAACCATTTGCTGGAAAACCCCTTCACGACCGAACTTGCGGAGCGCTACAAGTCTGCTGAGATTTGGTGGCATGAAAAGATTCGATTGACCGAAGCGCTAACTAAACTGGCCGCCTCAAACATAAATCCTGATCAAACTCCGATTGTCGCAGTCCTAGATAGCGGCGTTGACATCGAGCACCCAGCATTAAAGAACCGAATCTTCACCAACCCAACTCCGGGCGTGTCCGGCTGTGTCGATGATGTTCACGGCTGTGACACAACACAAGCAGACCGAGGTAATCTTGGCGTGGGCAGTGTTATCCCCTATGGATTGACTGGCTACAGCCAAAACTGCAACTCGGGCCAAAAAGGGCCAGATGCCTCTGTGTGTCAGCACGGCACGCACGTGTCAGGGATCATTGCTGCTGAACTCGCTATCAATACAGCTGATCAATCTGATCAAGGACTAGGTTGGGACGTGGCTGGCGTTTGCCCGGTATGCAAAATTCTACCCATCAAAATTATCTCGAACATAGAGGGTCAAGGATCTGCCTCGGACGAGTCCATCATCAATGCCATGCAGTACGTAGCCTTGTTTCGTAATTCAGGTCGCGGTGCCGTCAGGGTGGTTAATTCGTCTTTTGGTAAGTATACGCCTAATCGCGCCGTCGAGCTTCTAGTCAACGTTTTAAGCGAATCGGCAAGCCAAATTTTGATCGTAGCTGCGGCAAGTAACGAGGACTCCATGCTTCGCTCCTATCCCGCCGCCTATCCTGGCGTCATTGGCGTTGCGGCAACCGGGCCAAGTGATGAAAAAGCCGTTTACTCCAATTACGGACCTTGGGTTAAGGTTGCCGCACCCGGCGGGAATGGTGGCGTAGAAATCAAGTCCACAGTGCCTGGAGGAACTTTCGAATATAAGCGCGGTACCTCAATGGCATCACCTGTAGTGGCAGGTATCGCTGGTTTAGTTTTAGCCTATGATCCAGGTAGATCTGTTGAAGCACTCAGAAACAGCATCGTTGCAACTGCAGATAAGCGCGTCTACGATCCTGACATCAACAACGGAATCAATTACCTCTACTACGATCCTTTGGTAGCTGGCTCCCCGCAACGATGGCCCTTACTCGGATCTGGAATTGTTGACGCGGCGGCCGCTCTTGACGGCAAATCCGCGAGCTACAGCAGTAATGTTTACGACCGGGTACAACCTGGATGTGGCACGATCGGTACCTACCAGAATCCGCGGTCTCCCTGGTGGCTCTTGTTTTTACCCCTGCTATTGGTGCTCTTATGAATGCTGTAATCCATCTTTTTGCAGCAGCTGCTTCGATTGCCTTGGTGTTTTATATTCTGCACCTTCAGCGTCGCAGTGCCTTTGTCGCTCAACTTCTCAAAGATTGCAGCAAGGGACACGGTCCAGAGCGGATCCGACTTGTTGACCCAATCAAATTCCTTGTCGAATTTACAACGGTACTAACAATTCCGTTCGAACTTACTCAAAGCCTCAGCTTGCCTCTTAGCAAAGTCCGTAGCCGAATTTGGACGGAAACCTTTTTGCGCCACGGAATTCGACTGATACGATGCAGTTTGGTGGGCGGCGATGCCCTCATTGAGGTGAGCGTCTCGTCTACTGAGGTCGAAGTCAGTGAATTAGAGGCAGCCTTGACGCAGGCTCTGGGCATCAAATTACAAGTCAATGTGCGACTACCTGAGCCTAAAAAACCTTGAAACAGTCTGCGGCTACCGCCGCAGGGGGGAGATCACCTTGAAACGAACTCTGCTAATCATCGCACTTACGTTAAGCGCACTTCCGGTCGCTTGCAAAACCACCGATGGGACTAACCAAGAAACAGATCGCAAGCCTCTGCCTCCCCCACCGGTAATAAACGCCCAGATTCCATTGGACCAGGCCTTGCAAGCTGCCATCACCTATGGTGGCGACACTCTGACTCAGGTAAAAAAGGAGATCAAACGGCGTGAGCAGGGCGAAGCTGCCTCTAAAATCGTACATGATCTACTCCAGGCTAATCTCCAGACTTATGATCACACCCAACTGATCAATGCGGGGCACCTATACGTCGCAATGCCGGTGCCACTTTCACCGGAATTCTTTCGCGAACTCATTGGCTCAGGTCGCGTCCTTGCACAGCAGCTCGGGTGGCAACTTGCAGCAGTCAAACCGTCTACTGCATTGGCAAAAGCGATTGACCTAGAGTTGACTCGGGCTTTGGCCGAGGGCGAAGAAGACAACCTGATGATCCCACAAATGGCCAACGCAGTGAGAGCAAATCACCTTTACAGCGCCTATACGCTCATGCGGGTTGGACTAATGACCAAGGGCGACGAAGAATTCGCTCAGGCGATGATCCATCTCGATCCCAAGCGCGCATCCGACGACTTTCTACTTTACATATCGATCCCCAAAGCTGAGGAGCTTAGGCAACTAACACTCTCTAGCATCAATCTTTATACGGCGATGGCTATCCTTAAACACATGAAGTCCTATCCTCCGACGGCAGGAGCTGTCGGTTTTGAACATCTATTTTACTTTGCTGTGTCTCGTAATCTCACCCTGGCTGAAGAGGCACAGACAGTTATTGAGGAGTACATTCCAACCAACACCGATCTTCTGGCCGCGCTACTGGCCAAACAACCCAGCTGGGTCCAGATCGCTTATCTCGAGGCAGCAAGACGCCACATGACGCCTAAACAAGGTATTTTGGTCGGCGAATTACAGAAAACTACGGCCGAGACTGACGTCGTCGACGAAATCAGGGAAATGAAGTTTTAGCTCCGACTCCGCTCTGTCATTGACCAGTCCGCTCCAAACAGATAGCGTTTAGAAAGTACCAATCTGCTTTTGGGGCGCCTGGTGATGACACAACTTACCGCGCAAGCTTTTGAGTCGCTGTTGGAAGACTATGGCTGGTCTTTTGAGAAGGTTGACGAGGAGCAGTGGCATACGGGGTTCCAAGGAGCTCAACGCTACTTCCCTCTAAACATAAAGCTAAGTCAAACTTGTGTATCCTTTGAGGTGAGCCCACTAATCGACCTCTTAGTTGATTCCCCGAGAGACCATGGTTTGACACGTGAACTGCTTGAGCTGAATAGCCGACTACAACTCGCCAAAATTGCTGTCTCAGAAATGGGTGAAGTCAGCCTTTCGTGTCAGGTACTGACCAATAATTTTGGCCTGGAAACCTTGGGGCGAGTTCTCGGCATTTTGGGCTACTATGCAGATGAGATCGCTCCAGAAATATATGAAAAATTAGCTACAGTTGGCTTTGACGAGATTCCAACCATGCTATCTTAACGACTGAAAATTCCTAGGATAACCCAAGATTTTTGGCGCTTTCCTAAAAGGGATTTTTCGCACCAAGGCTCATTCCTCGGCTAAATCTCCCGATAAACCTGATGCCACGAGAATTGGTCTCTGGCTAAACGCAAAGGTTTATCAGGCTTGGCGCAAGCAAACAGTAAAATGCCGCAGAAACTGGGACACTACCGCATCATCGAAGAGGTGGGTGTGGGTGGACTAGGACGCGTATTTCGCGCCATAGACGAGAGAACTGGCGGCACAGTCGCCGTCAAAGTTTTACATGACAAGTATGCTCAGAATAGACGCTTTCTTGGGATCTTCCATCGGGAGCTCCTAATCATGGCTGGGATGCACCACAAGCACGTTGTGGGCTATCTGGATAGTTTCTTCGAGCCTCCAAATTGCTTCATAGTCACTGAGTTTGTTGAGGGGTGGTCGGGTCACGCGTTCATTAAACAAGTTGGTTTAGTTCCGCCGTTAATTGCGTTGAGTATCATCATCGACATGATGAAAGGCATCGATCACCTGCATTTGCACGACACCATACATTCAGACCTTTCTGCGTCAAATATCCTGATCGATCGCAGTGGGCGAGTCATGGTCACTGACTTCGGATTATCGTGTCAGGTGGAGATTGAAGATTATAAAAATTATATGATAGGCACGCCTGGCTACTACTCGCCCGAGCATATCTCAGAAGCAGCTATTTGCCCTCAAACCGACATCTACTGTGCTGGCTTGATACTTTATGAAATGATCGCCGGTCGCAAAGCGGTTCCAGGATTGACCGATAGGCAAAAGATTTTGCAAGCCATGCGCAAAATTAGCTTTGATCGTCTAAACATCACAGATCGCACTCTAAACGCAATGATGGTCAAGCTACTGAAGCAATGCTTGCAATTTAATGCCTCTAAGCGCCTTCAAACTGCTGAGCATATGATGTTTGGCTGCTACGAAATTCTCAAGCGCTACAACATAAGATACGCGAGACACGCGATTAAGAAGTTCCTGGTTGATCGTAAGATGGTTCGCGGCCCGTTCACCGGTCAAGAGCAGGATATCTACCACGGCTCAATTTTAGCGCCCAAATCGTGAATTAAACCTTAGTTGGAATCGAAAGACTTCATCGGGCGACGTGTCCGCTGCGAATTACGCATAAACCGCTTACTCCTAGCCATCTCGTTTAGGGAGAAGCCGAGCGTTAAAACCAGCACGAGCACCTTGGCAATCGTCACACTTCCCATGGAGGCAACTCCCGGTCCGAAAACAGCGCCTGGTAAAGCCGCACTTTATGGCGATCTGTATTATACAAAGTCATTGGCATCTCAACATTAAGCTCCTCAGTTGTCATGAGCTTGATGCCGGCACCTCTTAACTTATCGAGCAACTTAACTTCGAATCCCGTCAAATCCACCCGCCCCTGGTAAAGGAAATCATCACCGGTGACGCGAGCCTTAACGCGCACAAAGATCCCAAATGGACCGACTATAGATAAGTCTAACCGCCAAAGAGCACTTTGCCCACGAACTAAATAGCTGAAGCAAACGTCGTCCTCTGCTTCCACTAATTCTTCGATCACCGCAAAATCGCGTAGTCGCTTTATTATGGGATCGTAGGGCCTCGAGCCGAACGCTCGCTTGACGAAACTGAAATCAGGCTGTTCGAGGGATTTGTAAGTACTGCAGATAATCTGACGGTAGTTCTGCAACGCTGCTGGCTCCCAAAGTTACCCGCGACTATGAGCCACATCGTAACGCACTAGGTACCATTCATGCACCGGCCTAGCGCAGCGATCGGCTGACTCACGGGGTTCAGACGAGCTGATTACCTGAAGCTCACCGTCCTTGCAATCCCTAAGCTGCATCATTTGCTTGGCCACGTAGCCAGTTACAGTACGGGGGAGATCTGTTGTCACTAGCCAAAAACCACCCGCCTTGTGCAAAGCATCGCCGCTGTCCTCATTCATTTCTGGGCGCCTCACAAATTCAGAGTCTCTTGTGATTCCGGGCCACTGCCTAAGCACCCGAGACTGCGAATAGAAGTTGGCCATAGCGGTAATTTGGTAGCTGTCCGCAAAAACCGGTCTGTCTAGCTGATTTAGCTTTTCGGCTAAAGCACGGTAGCCATGAGTCTCAGTCAGAAGGCGATCACGATCTGGCCGCACCGGCAATAATCCAGTCACTGAATGTAACAACAGCAAAGCTATCAGTAAAAAGTTGGCCGCCAGGCCAATATAAACAATTTTTGATTTGTTTTTTAGATGAGGCGTGAGCAATGCCGCAGCGCTCAAGAGATACATAGCTGACCAGTTCGCTTCCACTTTGGAGCCAAGGCTGATCAGGCCGAAGATGATGAGAGGAACCGCAGTTGCCGCCACCATGAGCGGCCTTAACTCTGGATATATAAGATCATCAGCCGGGCTGCTCTTGTCGTCTTTCCGGCGCCGCAGACTTACGTACACTGCTCCAAGGAGTCCTCCCCATGCCGCAACTTGGCTACCGTAATACCCAACGTAGCGATTGAGTGATTTTAGGAATTCATCATAAGGCTTGGCGCTCTGATAAGTCTTTTTGTCGGTCTCACGTAGATCACTCCAGTACTTTGCTAGTTGCCATTCAGCACTATCAGCTTTAGCTGGTTCGGGAATCGGTAACTTGCTGGCCCCGTTAACACCCAGGTGCTCACTTGCAAAGCCATGGCGAGCTTGGAATCGTATGGTAATCCAGTCGTGTTCTGCGTTCCAATACAGGTGAGGAGCGATGACCATTAAGGCAACGATGCCCCCCAAGTAAGGCCACGGTCCTTTGAGACCTCGCCCCGAGGCAGGCCACAGGCGCCATTGTGCCACCAATGCCCAGAGAAATACTGGACCAATCAGAAGCATCATGTACTTCGACCACAACCCCACCCCAGTCATAAATCCAGCAGAAAGCCAGCGCCGCTCGTGTCCGCGCAGCGCCAAAGCGGCCTCTGACAAAGCCAACACCCATGCCAAAAGGAGTGCAGTATCAGGCGTCGTAATAAAGCCATAGGCCAATCCCATGAGATTACCAAAGGCCAAGAGGAGCGCAGTGACTTCAGCCCAGTCATACTTAAGACCCACGATTCTGAATAGGCGCCTGGTCGCAAATAGCGTTGTCACACTCGTGATCAGAGTACCCACGCGAGCTATTATGTAAGAGCTATTTGCAAAGTTTGCAGGCCAAGCAATGAGGGCGACGAAAGGCGGATGATCAAAATATCCGAAGTCCAAGTATCTTGCCCAAGCAAAATAATAGGCCTCATCTTGAACCACTGGCAACAAAGCTGCCGCCAACATCCAAAAACACGCAATCGCACCGATGATTTTGACCGATGGACTTAGCCCATGACTAATTTTCACTGCAGCTCTCTTAATTTTGCGCTTAAACCGGTTTGCCTGTGACCACTGGTCTGATTGCCAATCGCATGCTGCAGAGCCTTGCTGGAACCAACAAATATCGCTAGCTTTTTCGCTCTGGTCAGCGCTGTGTACATTAAATTACGTTGCAACATGACATAATGCTGCATCGTGCAAGGAATTACGACAACAGGAAACTCGCTGCCCTGCGACTTGTGCACCGTGATGGCATAGGCTAGTCGTAATTCCTGCGCTTGCTCATCATCATAGGCTACAACTTTATCGTCGCCAAATTCGATCAAAAGACGCCCACCGTCTACGCGCGTATCAACAACATAGCCAATGTCTCCGTTAAAGACTCCCAAATCATAATTATTTGCGCTTTGGATTACTTTATCATTCTGCCGTAAAAGCAGGCCTCCTCGACGGTATTCGCGCTTAGTTGTTGACTCTGGGTTCAAGGATTTCTGCAGTGCCTCATTCAACGAAATCGTGCCAAGCTCCCCGCGATTCATCGGCGTGAGTATCTGCACATCGCTGATTGGATTAAACCCATATAACTGCGGAATTTGTCGTTCGACTAATTCGAGTATAGTGGTTCGGATATCCTCACCACTTTCTACCTCAACAAACTGACAGTCACTTTCACGACCCAAATTTGTGAAATTAAGAGCACCACCACTGTTGATGGCATGCGCAGTTTGAATGATGCGAGAGCACTGGGCTTGGCGAAACACCGTTTTAAGTCTGACACAGGGAATATCATTACATTCAATCAGGTCGCGCAATACATTACCCGGACCAACTGACGGTAATTGATCGACATCACCAATTAAAATTAATTGAGCAGTGGGCGGAACTGCTCTGATTAAAGCATCAGCTAATCGAATATCCAACATCGACGCTTCGTCGACAATTACCGCCTGCACAGGGAGTGGATTTGACTCATCGCGGGCAAAACTGTGCAAATGTGGAAGCCACTCGAGCAAACGATGTATGGTACGTGCCGGTGTTGCAGCTACTTCAGTCAATCGCTGCGCGGCGCGCCCTGTTGGCGCTGCAAGCGCTACGGTTTTCCCCATTGCTTTGAGCAGTCTAATGATCGTGTTGGCGGTGGTCGTTTTACCTACGCCGGGTCCACCGGTCAGTATAAACAGACGATTCGAGGCTGCCTTGCGCACCGCATCGAGTTGCTCATCGGCCAACACCGTACCTGAGGCCTCACCGTACCGCGCCAACCATGCATTGATTCGGTCTATGTCATGTGGCAGTTCCGAGGCAAGTAGACGTCGCGCTGCTCGCGTCACGTTCCATTCTGCTACTAAAAGCTCGCTGCGGTAATAACCTGCTTCACGTCGTTCAGCCTTTTCCTCAGTGCTGACTACTGTTTCCGAGGCAATGGCACCAAGTTCCTCGAGATCCATCAATGCCACTGGTAATCGTTCGCGCACCTGTGCTTCAGGCAAATTAAGGGTGGTGACCAAAGCTCGCAGTAACTGCGGTGTCGTCAAATAACAATGACCACGCTCCTCACCCTGTTGCAGTTGGTAAATTAAAGCCGCCCGAACGCGTTCGACTGAATCACTGGCAATGCCCATGCTTTGCGCGATACGATCGGCGGCAATGAAGCCGATTCCCTGAATATCACTTGCTAACCGATAAGGATCGGCTGAGACAATTTTGATAGCATCGCTACCATAATGTCGACGAATTCTTGCGGCAAACAGCGGAGAGATCCCATGCGTGCTTAAAAAAAGCATGACGTCGGCAACTGATTTTTGCTCCCGCCATGATTCGATGATTTGCAGCCGTTTCTTCGCTCCAATTGACGGAATCTCACCGAGCCTTTGCGGCTCGTGATCTAGGACTTGCAGAGTGTTGCTACCAAACTTGGCGACAATCTTATTTGCTGTTTTCGGGCCTATCCCTTTGATTAGTCCAGATGCAAGGTATCGCTCGAGAGCTTCTGCTGTATCCGGCCGAACGGGAACCATCCGATCTATCTTGAACTGGAGGCCATACTGCGGATGCCTCGACCAATTTCCGACAAACTCAAACTGAGCTCCCGGATGCACGGCAGCGAAAAACCCGGTGGCGGTGACCTGCATCTGATCGGCACAGTTGCGCACCCGGAGTACCGTCCAGCCATTTTCATCATTACGGTACGAGATATGCTCAATCTCAGCACGTAGTTGCGTAGCTTGTTCGCGGCTTGGGTCCAGCGGCGATCCCCCTAACTTACAGATTCAACTCACCATCCAAGCCAAATTTGGCCAATCGTCAAATAGCAGAACCTATCGCTACTAGCTAGGTAGCCGCATAAGATGTCCGCTCCACAAAAACGTAACATGCTGATTTGTATCAAAATAACGTTAAGAACGCGACATTTAGATGCCTCTCATCGAGGCCGGTGTAAATTTTTTATTAAAGGCAAAAGCTGTTTTTGCCGATGTACTGACTGGTAGACGCGATGATGCTGTGGATGGTGAGTCCTAACATGTCAAGATCAGCAGACAAATACAAATTCGATACGAGAAATGCCCGGCGCGGTGCGACCGGGTTTTTTGTTTCTTGAACCCGTTCGGAGGTTGAACGATGCAATTTCTCTATTCTTTCAAGCACATGGAAACGTCAGAAGCGCTCGAGAACTACACCGAGCAAAAACTTGCGGAGCGCATCCGTAAATTCGTGACCAAGCCGATTGCTGCCCACGTTACTTTCTCCGTAGTTCGCCACCAGCATACGGTTCACGTCAGCCTCGATGCTGGCGATGGCTTTGGCATCGAAGTCGAGCATACGTCCGTTGATATGTACGCCTCGGTCGATCAGCTAGCAGACAAACTAGCCTCACAATTGAAAAAACATAAAGAGAAGCTCAAAGACCACAAAGGCGACCGGATGTTCCGCAGCTTAACATTGGTAGCCGAAGCTGATGGCGATTCGGAGAGCGTCGACGCAGACGATATACTTAAGTATGAAGCTGCGCGGCGGCGCTTGGCTCGGTAGTAAAAATTTTTTCTCATTATGAGAATATTAGAAGCCGGTGTTACAGCCGGCTTTTTAATTTCTTCCAGCACAAATACAAAAGAGATTAGGTCCGGTTGACCCTATGCCAAGGTGGCTATGCGCCCAAGGGCGGTTTATACTTTAGGTACACCTAAAGATGTTTACCAAGGGGATGACTATGGCACGATGGGTCAGTCGCGGCTTATTCGTTTTAGTTGGTTGCATGCTAAACGCAACCATCAGTATGGCAAAGCCGGCCAACCTCGATAAAGAGCACGTACCCGGACAACTCATCGTCAAGTTCAAGCCTAGCTTTGACTTTACGGCCCAGGCCAACCTTCTGGGATCGCTGGGCGCACACACCCTCCATACCTTCAAATCTAATGGCGCACAGCTAGTTGAGTTCTACGAGGAACCAACTGAATCGATGCTTATTGACCGAGCTGAGTCTCTACTTGAGAGCCCAGCAGTTGAATACGTTGAGGCGAACACAATTTTACACGCCTACGAAGTACTGCCGAACGACCCACGTTTCGGTGATCTCTATGGTTTAAAAAACACTGGCGCAGGTGGGGGCGTAGCTGGAGCTGACATCAAAGCTACCGAGGCATGGGAAAAAACCACTGGCTCATCCAAAGTTCTGGTCGGCATCATCGACACCGGTGTGGACTACAACCACCCCGACATCAAGCCGAACTATTGGACAAACCCAGGCGAAACAGGTGTCGACGCTAATGGAAAAGATAAGGCCGCCAACGGCATCGACGACGATCACAACGGCTATGTTGATGACTTCCGTGGCTGGAACTTCGTTGACGGTAACAATAACCCCATGGACGACAACGAACATGGCACGCACGTTGCCGGTACGATCGGCGCTAAAGGTAACGACGGTGTCGGCGTAGTAGGTGTCAACTGGAACGTGTCTATTGTTGGCATCAAGTTTCTTGATGCAAGCGGCTCGGGCTCCCTTGCTGACGCAACAGAAGCCATCGAATACGGTACAGCTTTGGGTGTCACCATGACCAGCAATAGCTGGGGTGGTGGAGGCTTTTCTGAAACTATGAAAGCCGCAATTCAAGCCGCTAATGCCAAAGGCGTCTTGTTTATCGCTGCAGCTGGAAACGACGGAGTTAACAACGACAACTCGCCGCATTACCCCTCTTCCTACAATCTGGACAATGTCGTTGCTGTCGCCGCGACCGACAACAAGGATCAGTTAGCCGGATTCTCGTGCTACGGACTCAACTCCGTTCATCTTGCCGCTCCCGGCGTCAACATTGTGTCCTCGATTCCAAGTGGTGGATACACCCGCCTCAGTGGTACGTCTATGGCGACCCCCCACGTTTCCGGTGCCGCAGCCCTCATCAAAGCTGCATATCCGAACGCTACAGCAGCAGAGATCAAATCGCGATTAGTTAACACGGCTGATCAAGTTCCAGCGCTTACAGGCAAAACAATCAGCGGCGGCCGTCTCAACGTTGCTGCTGCCCTGGTCGACGATCCGTATCCACCGACTGCAATCGACGACTTTTCTGTAAACTCCACCGGAATTACGACAGTTAAGCTCACCTGGACTGCAGCTATAGACGAGGGCACGAAGCGCCCAGCTAAACGCTACGAAGTTCGCTTCTCTGATCGCCCCATCCTCAGCGAAGACGATTGGGCAAAAGCTCGTCGGGTGGTTCACCGTCAAAATATGACCGATAGCTCTGTAGTTACCGCAGAAATTAGCGGTCTCGGTTTAAACAGCCGCGGCTATGCTGCTGTAAAGGCAGCCAACCTCATTGGCATCATGGGACCAATTTCCGAGTCCATCACCTTCGCGACTCAACCTGTCAAAGCGGTTTACTTTAACGACGCAAAAAACATGGACAAAGTAAAACCTGAGGGCAATTGGAACCTAGTTACCGACCCAACTAAGAATAAGAAAGTGTTTGCGTCGAATAGCCTCGATAGCAAGTACAAAGAAAACACCAACGCTGCCCTCACCTTGGATCCAGTTGTCGTCAAGAGTGGCAAAGCCCTTCTGACTTTCGACAGCTGGAACGAAATCGAAAAGGGCTTTGATTTTGGCTATGTTGAAGTCAGCAAAGACGGATCATCCTGGCAACAGGTCGATAAAATCTCGGGGCAAAACTCCTGGACCACCAAGATGTACGACGTATCTGAATTCTTGGCGGGTGGAGAGTCGCTACAGGTTCGCTTCCGTTTGGTCTCTGACTACTCAGTAAACGCTGCGGGTTGGCGCTTAGACCAGATTGCAGTCTATGCACCGGAATCAACCTTAGACTGAAATCAAGATAGAGCAGAAAAGTAAGACCCTTGGTGCCGTGAACTCTCAATTGAGAATCACGGCATTTTTTTATCCACAAATACGGAAGAATTTACCTATCCTTTCCGATCAACGAATCCAGTATAATTAGGACTGAAAGCCTCTATATATTGGTCAGACATCTCGTCGCCCTACCTAATGCTCGCCTCCTTCGTATCACACAACTGGATCAAAGCATGAGTCAAGAAGCCGCTCAGGGTATCATCCACCCTAGTCATCCTCAGTTAAATAAGCTCGCTCCGACAAGACGCGAGTACGCCCGAAAATTCTGGCATCGCCAGCGTCTTGCTATGGTAATAGTTTTTGCGTTTTTAGTGCCGATCGCAATATTGATGGCATGGGCAAGTGCTTCGACTTATACATCAACAGTAGTGGCATTCTACGACGACCGTGGCAGTTTTGAGGGTGGCCAAAGAGATCCACTATTCCCACGTTTTGGGCAGGTCTCAGAGTCCTTCAGGACGCGTCTTGCCGACAGCGATTTCCTCTGGCAAGTCGCGCAGGAGGTAGGCTTACCAGGACGCCTGTTGGCACCGGCTCAATGGCAAAAAACTCTAACTGATCTGTTGCCACCTCTTGCCCACCTTCTAGCTCCATCTCAACAGGGCATACCTACTGATGACATGTCTTTACGAGAAGATGTCGTGCACCGGCTTAAAGATTCCATGCGCATTACGGTTGATGATCGCAAGAATCTACTGCAGATCAACACAGTGGCGCGAGATCCGCTACACGCACGTCAGTTAGCCGACACGCTTATGGAGGAGTTCATCCAGAGTCAGCTGCGGTTTGAAGCAGAAGCCTATAGACGGCAACATGAACTCTTTGCCAGTTACCTGCATGACGTCAGTCGTGCGCTCGACGATAATATTAGGAGTGATGTCGAGAAGAAAGTAGCCGAAAATGCTCAAGCTAGGTCAGAACAAGATCAGCTACGCGATCAAGAGGCAGAAATTATAGACAAGATTCAAATCGTGAAGGCCGAAATCGATCAGGAAAAAGCACGCGTGGCTGCCTCAAGGGCTACGTTAGAAGCAGAACTAGCAAGACTGATTACTCGTCTACAACCCTCGCATCCAGATGTCATAGCTAAACAAGAGGAAATCAGAACGCTAGGTAGAGGCCTTGACGATCGCGTCCTAAGATCAAGACTAGTAGGACTCAGACAACAACTGACTGATGTCCGCTCTGCGCAGAGAAAACTCGGCATGAAAGTCGACATCGGTGAGGGCAAAGAAGATGAAATGGGCCTAAGGGGCGGTGTTTTCGTGCCCAATCTTTCTGACCGCGTCAATGAGCTTAACCTCCAAGAAATGGATCTCTCGCGTCAGGCAGAGTCACCAGCGTTGCGCACACGCCTGCGTACAGTGCTTCCAGCAAGTTATGACTTGACTTCAGATATGCGAAAAATGAAACAAAATGCAGCTATTTTTTTGGTGATTGCATTAATCTTTACTTTAGCCGCAGGCATAATCAGAGAGCTCTCAAGTCCCTTGGTACGTGACGCCTGGCGAGCAGAGCTGGCATTTGGCATTCCAGTTCTGGCGGAAATTCCGCGGAATCGCAAAGATCATGAATTAGCACCGTGTCGTTATGCCGTCGGATCTTTGCAAAGGTGTTTGCACGGTCGCACAATTCTACTAGTTGATTCCACCTCCAGTGATCTTCTTAATAAGTTTCATCTGGATTTGATGAATGTCCAGACTTCTGACTCTGGCGGACCCAACCTTTACTTTGATTGTAATCAAACTAAACCACTAGTAGAGGGGCTACAAGAAACGAGGCCATCAAGCAGCCTAAGTGAGTTTCTCAGTGGCAAAGTCGCTTGGAAAGACGTGCGCATGTCGCGCAATGCACAACGCCTTTTTGATCTTGTTCTCAGCGATGACAAAGACAACGGCCCATACACCGGCGAACAACTTTCGCGGTTTTTTGCCGCGCTAGGTAAAAACTACTCTTATATTTTTGTACGCGGACGCGAGCCCGAACAAGTTGTCATCAACAACTCTCTTACTTATGAAGCCTCGGATATGTTTTTCTTGGTTGACTCCACTCAAACCAGCTTTGACTCCCTTAGGAAATTAATTAACGCTACTGACGTTTCCCGCCTACGCGGTCTGATCTTAGTCGGAAGTTAGCATCATGGTTCTTGCTAAACGAGACATAGTAATTTTTGTGTCGGCGCTTACTGCCGCCGCTATCTCTATGGTCTCTTACACCAGCGGACCACTCGGTATCGCTCATGCGACGATACCTTTGATGCTCTTGATAAGCTGTTCTCTTTTCCCACAGATCATTAATTTGAAGTCTTTCCATTTAGTTAGCGCTCTTGCAGCTTGTGTTGTTTTTCTCGATGAAAGTTACAACAACCCTTTTTACGAAGGCAGCCCGCCGAGCGAGCTTCTAGGTCCTTTGCTTTTCGATAGGTGGCAAATTCTATTCGACTTACCTGGTATGCAATTTACCACTTTTGAGATTTTGACGATTTTTGCCGCGCTTGGATTTTTCATTTATCGTGCGTTTACTAGAGATTCTCGGAGCGTGGACAACGGCTCTTATTTGATGCGATTCATGGTTCTAATACTGCCAGTAACCTGCACTGCTGCTGTGTGCTTTGGGTTTTGGCGAGGTCATGACATGGCGATGGCCATGACTCAAAATAGGTTTATGCCGGTGCTATCAGCATGGATCTATCTAGGTTACTGCGCGTATGACCAGCCTGAAAATGCCACGCGTCTCTTCAAGCTACTCACTGCTGTCGTCATACTGAAATGCTTCGAAGCATGGTATGTCTTCGCCGCAGATTTCGGATTTAAAATGGACAGTAGAGAGTATTTGATGGAGCACATTACCTCTGAGTCCATCGCCATGGCTATGGTCTTCATAGGCTATACATGGTGGCATAAAAGGCGTCATCTCGGCGACGACCTGTTGGCAATATTTGCCATAGTGATCATGATGGGACCTTATCTTTTAAATTTGAGAAGAACATCCTATATCGGGCTGGGACTCACCGGCATACTTTTACCTGTGCTCTATAGGCAAGCTGTGAAGATTCGGCATCTAATCATTGCCGCCGCTCTCGCGTGCACTGCCGCTAGCGTAGTACTTGCGACTTGGAACACTCCAGGACCTTTAGGTACTTTTTCGCGACCTGTAAAAAGATTCCTCAACCCACCTCCTCCGGGCGAATTTGATTACCGCGACGTTGAGAATTATAACAACTACAGATCCATCATGGATCAACCTCTGAGCGGTCGTGGATTCGGGGTTTCGCTCGCGCGTTATCTGCCATTACTTGATATCTCAACGGTGTATCCTTTGTATGAGATCGTTCCTCATAACAATATACTTTTTCTCTGGTCACTTGGCGGTCCCATCACTATGGCAGCCTTTGCAACTACTGCTGCGTTTGGAATTGCAGTCTGCATTCGCCTCAGCCGCACTAGCCGAGCTTACAGCACTCGATTACTAGGATTTATTGGTTGGGGCATGATCGTGCGTTGGCTCATTTTTTGTTGGGCCGATCTGGGACTCGCATTCTTCCGACTACCTGCGATCACCGGATTAGTGATGGGAATGGCACTGAGAGCTTTTTGTAAAACAGAAAAAGGAGTGAGTCGTGCCTGAGTCAAAGCTTGCAATGGTGATCTTACGACACTTACACCTATCAGTATCAGCGATCATTTTATGCCTTTGCCTGAGCTGTAGTGCAGCAATTCCTGCCCAAGACTTGTCAAAAGCCCTCTCCGGCACGACCTTTAATCGAGTTGGTGATTATGTCATCAGCGCCAATGACCAGATAAACGTCAAAGTCTTCGGTCAGGATAATTTGACCGGAAACTATGTAGTATCACCGACCGGTATGCTCACAATGCCATTGGTAGGATTTGTTACAGCCGCAGGAAGAACAACTGTGCAGCTCACTGATTCCCTACAGAAGGCTCTCAAGCCATTTGTAAAAAATCCAATTATCACAGTGAATGTTGCGGGTCGTGACAGCTTTCAGGTTTATTTCTCTGGTGAGGTAGGTCGACCTGGAGAAATTAACCTTCAAAGAAGCACTACTTTACTCCAGGGTTTAGCTATGGCTGGAGGCCTCACACGCTTTGCTAGTGGTCGCGTCGTGCTACTGCGCCAAAGCGGAGGTGGCGTCATGCAGCGCTATGCCACCACGTTTTACAAATTGCTTAGCGGCAAGGATCAGTTAGATCGATTTTTACTGGAACGCGGTGACTATATCCATGTTGAGTAAAAGGACAATTGTAAGATGTCAAAATTGGTCGCACTACTGATACTGGGCAATATTATAATAACTGGAATAGTCATTGGACTTAGACGCAATGAAATTTCCACTGCAACGGCGTTTAAAATCGGAGGCTATTTTTTTCTAAGCTATGTGGCGATTGCCTATGTACTTCGTTTAGTTCCAGAGTGGATTGAACCAAGGTTGTGATATGCAACACATGCCACGATATGTTTCGAATATTATTCTAGGATGCGTCCTATTAGTTATTTGCGCTTTTTGGCCAGCGCTTACCAACGGATTTGTAAATTGGGACGACACCTATAATTTTATTAACAACTATTTTTTTCGTGGCATTGGCTTCACCAACTTAACCTGGGCAATGTCCACCAGACATTTGGGCGTTTATCAGCCGCTTGCCTGGCTACTGCTCGAAACCCAGTATGCGATATTCGGGCTAAGTCCATGGGGATTTCACGCTGTAAGCTTAATATTGCATACAGTCAATACATTGCTGATGGTCATCTTCGCGATCAAAGCTCAAACCTTAGTCCGAACAGAACGGGCAAATCGAACTGAGACAATTTTTATCACCTTAGCTGTACTTCTATTTGGTGTTCATCCCCTTCGGGTCGAGGCTGTCGCTTGGGCATCGTGTCAGCCCTACCTTCTATGTCTCTTTTTTATCCTCGCGAGCTCGATTTGTTATCTTCAAGTCGCAAAACTAGAACTTAGCGACAAGTCCTCTAGAACCTATAAGAATCTAATGTTTGTATTATACGCTGCCGCCTGCCTAAGCAAAGCAACGGCAGTCTTTTTCCCGGCGATGCTTTTGGTGCTGGACTACTTGTGGGCACAAAGACTTGGGACATCTTTCTCATTTTTCAAATTTATGAGAGCTCGCCTTCCTTTTGTGACGTCTGCAGCTCTAACCGCAGGTTTGGCGGTATGGGCTAGATCTGAAATTCATCAAAGTCCAAATGTGTTAAAAATGCCGCTGCTTCATCGCTTAGCATACGGCGATTACGCTCTGGGCCTCTACCTCAGTAAGACGGTCATGCCACTAGGCATCTCTAATTATTATCCGCCGCCAAATTTGTTGACCGCCGTCGGCATGTTACTGATTTTGCTACCCATTTTAAGCCTGGGATTTGGTGTTTTATGCTTTAAAAAAGCACCTGCAGTACTTTTTGCTTTTGCCGTTTTTACTGCGGCTCTTGGTGCAAATTTAGGCATCTTGCAAATCGGATCTACCGTGGCTAGCGACCGCTACACTTACGTAGCAACGGCGGCAGCATTATGTATTCTTGCTTTTGCACCGCTGCCAAAGCGGCGACTCGTCGCAATAAACTACTTAGTTTCTGTAGTTATTATCGGCCTAGTGTTGGCGACGCAAACTCAATGTAAAATCTGGCATGATTCGATAGCACTTTGGAGTGATGCATTAAGCAAGGGTGGCGATGGATCCGAGGACGTACACAATAATCTCGGACTTGCCCATGATGAGGCAGGTGAGCAGGCTTTAGCTGAAAGTTCTTTCCTGCGTGCCATAGCCATTAATCCTGCTTACGGATTGGCGCACACCAACCTCGCTATACTATATGTGAAAAAAGCAAGGTTTGAGGACGCAGCCAAATATTTTGCTATCGCTGTGCAACTCGACCCAGATTCTAATGAAGCCCTAAACGGACTGGCCTACGTTAAATTTCTCTACAGTGATCTTGAAGCCGCTGCCACATTGAACGCCAGGGCTTTGAAATTAAGGCCAACTGATTTGAGCAATCTCGAGCTTAATGCACAAATTGAGACTCGTCGCGGTAACCTGGCAAAGGCCGAGGAAAGTGCCAAACTTGGTCTAATGCTGGACCCCAATCATGCCTCGCTACTAAATACCCTCGGCGCAATCCAGTTCTTAATGCAGCAGTTCAGTGAGGCCAAAATCTCATTTGAGCGGGCTATTGCATCTAAGCCCAATTTTGTGGAGCCACTTTTAAACCTCGGTGACACCCTAGTTAAACTAGGAGATGCGGAGGGCGCCAGAAGCAAATACCAAGCTGCACTCGCCGCCAGCCCCAACAACCCCAGAGCCCTAAGCGCACTAAGTGGCGGTCACTAGCCCTTGTGACTGCCTCTTAGTTTGCGTTCCCATTCATAGGCGTGCTTTACGATCGTATCTAAATGGTCATATCGTGGCTGCCATCCCAGCAAGCGGCGAATCTTGCCAGCGTCGGCGACGATACTGGCAACGTCACCAGGGCGCCTAGGAGCCAAATCGACCGGAAAATCTTTACCGCTTACACGCTTTACGGCAGACACCACATCCAGCACCGAGGAGCCATGACCATACCCACAGTTCAGAAGTTGGCTGTCGCCACCTTTAAGCAAATGCTCCAACGCAAGTAGGTGAGCATGTGCTAAATCCTCGACGTGAATATAATCGCGAATGCACGTACCGTCAGCAGTTGGATAATCGGTGCCAAATACTTTGAGGCGCTCTCTCTTACCTGTGGCAACCTCACATGCCACCTTGATTAAGTGCGAGGCCTCAGGAGTCCTCTGGCCCATCCTCAGCTCAGGATCAGCTCCTGCGACATTAAAATAGCGCAGAATGACATTACGTATCCCGTGAGCTGCGCTCATGTCCCTGAGCATCTGCTCACTCATGAGCTTGGACCAACCATAGGGACTCTCTGGTGATGTGGGTGCCGATTCATCTACGGGCACCACCTTGGGTTGACCATAGGCGGCTGCAGTCGATGAAAAAATGACGTTTTTGATGCCAACTTCACAGGCTGTAGTGACCAGTCTTAGAGTGTTGACAGTATTGTTGCTGTAATACTTCTCTGGATTAACTACCGATTCATCCACTCTGATAGCGGCAGCAAAATGGATGATTGCAGCAATTTTATGCTTATTGAAAACCTGCTTCAGTAGCACGACGTCGCCGACGTCACCTTGATAGAAAGTCTCGTTATGAACTAGGGCATCGCGAAACCCAGTGGTCAGGTTATCAATAACAATCACCTGATAGCCATTCTCAGACAGCATGCGAGCAACATGACTGCCAATGTATCCACAAGCTCCGGTAACCAGTATGGAAGGCTTAGAACCTGCAAAACTCATGTAGTTCCCCTTAAATTTGCACTCAAAATGGCGTCCGCAGCGTAGAAATCAGCTGCATGACGGTAACCGGGTTCGGGCACTGTATTCTTGCGAACGATCTGAATGGTATTAAGACCAGCTTGTGCTGCAGCCCCTAACTCTGCCGCAACATCCGAGAGAAACCATATTTGCTTCGGCTCAAGGCGCAAGGTGGTTGCGATGCCACGATAAGAGTCGGCGAACTTCTTGCCGCCGACTCCGGTATCAAAGTAGCAACTCAAAAATTGCCGAAGATCGCCGTGGTTTGTGTGCTCAAACAAAAGCTGCTGCGCTTTGATCGAACCAGACGAGTAAATGCCGATGCCATGCCCTTTATCTACCCAAGATTTTAGCTGAGGCACGACGTCATCATAGACTGTCCCGCAATAATCACCCCGACGATAGCCACCCTCCCAAATGAGACCTTGGATCGCCTTTAAAGCGGGGTGCTTTAAGTCCTCGTCAATCCACCTCAATAACTGGCCAACAACATCGTCTAGGCTCCCGCTCTCACCTGGCTGCGAAATCTCTTGGCTTACTGCCGCTAAAACCTCGGCCACTTGCGGATTCTCAGCATGATCGGCAACAAACTGGGCCATATGCTGCCTGGCATATGTAAAAAGCACATCGTGCACGAAACTGATGGGGGTCGTAGTTCCCTCAATATCCAGTAAAATGAAAGGAAGCGAACGGTTCTGCATATTACCCTGCACTAAAATAGAGACTCGGCGAAGTC
>OMIY01000186.1 GCA_900299215.1 bacterium
CGCAGATGACACCAATTTTTTGTGCAGCATAGAAGGCAATGGGAAACTGCATGACGTTTGGCAGCATGATGGCAAGCCGGTCGCCCTTCTTCAGACCCAGGTCATTTTGTAGGTAAGATGCTAACTGGCTGGCAAGGCGATCAAACTGCCTGAAGGTGAGGTCGGTGCCGAGGCATGTCAGTGCAATGCAGTCAGCATATTTGCTCGATGCTTGCTCTAGCATATCGGTAAGGCTAGACCACTGCGAAAAATTGACTTCAGGAGCAGCTGCAGAACTGACAGATTTAGCGAATGCCTTACTCATACTGATTACTTAACCTCCGGGGGCAATGGTCTGTTGATCAATTCTTGATGGTGATATTGGGCAATTCTTGATTAAATTTCTCCAACTCTGGAGGGCTAAAGCCTTGGAAGCAACACCATTTTTTGAATCGGACGCCAATCAAATGCTGCTTCGGCAGATTCAGGCAAGACTTAAGGACCGAGGTGAGACTGTTGCCACGGCTGAGAGCTGTACGGGTGGCTTAGTAGCTACTTTACTTACAGAGTTATCAGGGAGTTCAGATTATTACTTGGGCGGCATTAGCGCGTATGCAAACTCAGTAAAAGTGGAACTACTTGGAGTCGATAATGAGGATCTGATTCAATTTGGTGCTGTTAGTCCTCAAGTTGCAAAAGCCATGGCAGCTGGGGCTCGAGATCGTATAGGGGCCACCTATGGGGTGTCTCTGACGGGGATTGCGGGTCCATCTGGTGGTACCGAGGCTAAGCCAGTTGGTACTGTATATTGTGGCATAGCCTCGCAAGCGGGGGAAGAATCTTACCTATTAAACTTAAGTGGTAATCGGGCAGCCATCCGGATAGCAGCAGCCGGATCGGCTATTAGGCTGCTTGGGCGACAGATCGGCATAGATATTGGTTAGATAGAAATTTCCTAGACGGCAAGATCCTAAGTCACGCAATATGCGTCCTGATGCAGTAGCCGGAGGTTTTTGTGTTGAAGAAGATCATGTTGGTGATGACGTTGGCGTTGGTGTGGACCCAGAGTGCAAGCGCCAAATATTTGACGGTAGATGAGCTGCGAGAGATCCAAGCCAAGATGAAGTCGTCGGATGCCCTTACGGTCGATTTCGTGCAGACCAAGTTTTCAGGTCTACGCGGCAAGAGCACTAAGCGAGAAGGGCAGGCAATTTTCGTCAAACCTAATCTCTTCAAATGGATGCTTCAGACTCCGACCAAGGAATTCAAAATTTACGACGGCAAATCGTTTTACGATTTCAGCCCTGACAATAACACTGCTCGCCGCTATGCCCCTAATGGAACGCAGTCGCAGGAGTTGCGCCAGATGATAGATCTGGTCTTAAACTTCGATACTTTGCTTAAGCGCTACGATCTTGTATCGGCCGAAGAAAGTGGCGATCTCATTAAGATTCAACTCAAACCGAAGGTAGCCAGTGACATCGCGGGAATTGAACTACACTTGGCCAAGAAGGAAGAGTTCATATCTTTCTTGAAGATGGATCTTACAAACAAGAACTCGCTAACTCATGAGTTCAAAAATCCGAGTCGTGCCAACGTAGCGGATTCCATATTCGTGCTGCCACCCAGTGTCAAAATTACCGATAGCATCTGAAAAAAGCCGTCACTTTGTCGATAGTTCCGTCAATGAGTAGCCAAGCTGGCGAATCTGCGACGGATTTTTTATGTAAAGCCGCTGCACATTTGTGCCGATGAGATGGACGGACGTGGTCATTGTGACTACCTCTCTGGAATCTCATCATGGATTACAGTCATTTAGGAGCGGCCTATGACTGACAAGGTACGGTGGAGCGAGTTTGACAAGCTGCATGTGATCCGCAGACTGCGGGAGCTTGTCGGTAAGTGGTGGAAGATTCAAATCAACTTTACCGACACCAAGGGGCTACTCCGCGGTGTGCCGGAGGGTAAGTTTTTCAACCCTCTGAACCAAATTTGCAAGGCTGTCACTAACGATACCAAAGGCTTTGAAGCCTGCCGCGGGACGGCCAGACAGACTACGGTCGAAACCACGCGTAGCAAAGATGCACGCTTATCCCGCTGCCATGCCGGCTTTTCGACGATCACCGTGCCGATACGCGTCGAAGGCAAGTACATGGGATGCGTGTTTGGCGACGGATTTTTGGTTGCCGATAGTGTCGAGGAGCAAAAGATTCGCCTGAAGTCGTATTTGGAACGATCGTTCCCAGGGCGCGATCGCGAGTTGACCGCTCACATTGACGCCTTGCCGATCCTTTCGGAAAAGGACATAGCCTATCTTACAGAGCTGATCGAGATGGTAGTTGAAGAAATTATCGTCTCCCAAAAACGTGTTTCCGACGAAATGGAAAAAGTAGGTGAGCTCAGCAAAGAGTTAGGTACTCGCTATGGATTTGACCGCATGATCGGTAAATCCTCTCCGATGCAGGACCTTTATCGACTGCTTGACCGTGTCTGCGAGTCGGATGCGACAGTGCTCATCAACGGTGAAAACGGTACTGGTAAAGAGCTCATTGCTAAAGCACTGCACTACAACTCTCGTCGCAAAGACAAGAAATTCGTAGTCGTCAACTGTGGTGCTTTCAATGAAAACCTACTCGAGAGTGAGTTGTTTGGTCACATGAAAGGCGCCTTTACCGGTGCCATTAAGGATAAAAAAGGTCTGTTTGAAGAGGCCGATGGCGGCACTCTGTTTCTCGACGAAATTGGCGAAACCTCTATGTCCATGCAGGTAAAGATGCTGCGCGTGCTGCAAGAGGGTACATTCACGCCAGTGGGTGCCACCGTCACCAAACGGGTGAACGTGCGGATCTTGGCAGCTACCAACCGCGATCTGCAAAAGATGGTTAAGGAAGGCTACTTCCGAGAAGACCTTTATTACCGGTTGAAAGTCATCAATCTGACTGTTCCACCGTTGCGGGAACGTAAAGAAGACATCCCACTTCTCGCTGAGCACTTCCTTAAGAAGTTTAATAAGGAGCGGGGGCAAAACAAAGTCATCGGAAGTTCGACGCTTGAGCGTCTGATTAATCATGATTGGCCAGGCAACGTCCGTGAGCTCGAAAACGAAGTTGAACGCCTCTGCGTCCTCTCGGCAAACGACGGCGAAATCCAGCCAGACGTGCTCAGTCAGCACATCTACGATAACGCCAAGAATAAGTACCCAGGCTACCGCGTTGCTGGACGTCTCAAAGACGCTCTCGAAGAGCTTGAAAAAGAGATGATCCGCGAGGGACTTGAGCGCACGCGCTGGAATAAGTCCAAGCTCGCTAAAGAGCTCGGCATAAGCCGCGCAGGTCTCATCATGAAAGTGGAGAAGTACGGATTAGACAAGCGCACTGTGTAAGACAGTGCGCTTCAAAATCACTTAGTGAGCGACGGAAGCGGGGGCCGCTTCCGTTGTTGTTTCTAGCGGAGTTTGTTTGATCAAGAAGGCTTCGCAGACCTCGGGTACACCCCACGTGATTTTGGGGCTACCCTCGGCGGGTACGTCCATCCGGCACATGAGGCGCGGTGTCGACATACCCATGCTGTGCACTTCTCGCGTGAAGCTTAGATTTGATGGGTTTTTTACGGTCTGAGAGATTTCAGTTTCCAGCGTCAACGCGCCCGTCTGATCTACCGTATACGTATGGGACGTAAATTCCGCTCCGCCATAGTCACCAAGGGTAGTGCTATGAAGCATTCTCGCTTTAGCATCCGGGACTGGTGCATCGAGACGACTGATTTCGGGTGCAAACTTGTACGTTTTGGTTACATCATCATAGAGCCAAACCAAATATTTTTTCTTGCCCGCTTTATAAGGCCAGATCTGCGTCAGTCTCAAGTCGCCGTAATTATCAAAGTTGTAATCAACATAGTCGAAGATCTTGTCCTTAACGAAGTTGTTTGGTCCTACAACGTCACGCCAAATCAGCTTAACGCGGTTTGGTGGAAACGTGATGGTTTGGAGATTTTTAGAGGATTGTCCATCGAGGACCTCGATGGTGTCCAGACTCGAGTCCTGATCTTTCCATTTGAGCAAAAAAGTATGCGAACTCTGCGTACCGCCGGGTTGATTGAAGCGGTACCTTAGCTCGAAGTCTTTGGTTTCGGCGCCCAACGCAGATGATTTGAGCACAATCAATGGCAGCCAAATTGTCTTGAGTATGCCCATAGAAAAAACCGCCGAAAGCGCCGTCAGTGTCCGGTTTTTTTGATCTTTTCAAGTTCAGAGCTAAGGGCATGCTCGGCTTGGGAGTTGAAATGCTCAATAGCTTGCCCAAGTTCGACGGCAGCCTCAAAATCCTCGCCAGTGATTAAACCCTTTTCGTCCAGGATTTGCTTAAGTCCTTTGACGGTCGCTAGAAACTGACTATGGCTCTCCTGGTTTTTGGCCATGGTGCCTTTAAGGTTGAAAAGCTCTGTGCCGAGTTCCATGACTGCGCGCTCAAGCATTTCAAGTTTTACCTGGAGATTATCTGCCATTGAGAGCCCCTAGCCGAGTTGGTGGCTGCGTGTACCAAATACTTTCTCGGCTTCGGGTTAAATAAATTTAGGATGGAGCCTGGTATCACGGATACGAGTACTAGCCCCATACCTAAGATCGCTCCACTTTTTCGCCATTATTCGAAATTCACGGCGCGGCGACTATGTTCAGCTCAGGGGTCTCCGGTTCGCTGCCATAGACGTCAAGGCGGCGATTTTTAAGCGCCGGCAATCGTCCTCGTACCTCGGAAAGCACTCCGGGCGTGATGTTGGCGTAGCCGATACCAGGAAACTCACCGGTATCTGTCAAGACGGTTCCCCAGGGATCGACGATGAGTGAGTGACCGTAAGATTCTTTGCTGGGACCGTGAATGCCGGTTTGGTTGGCAGCAAAGACATAGGCTAAATTTTCCACAGCCCTGGCTCTGAGCAGAAGCTCCCAGTGGGCGCGGCCAGTCCCCAGCGTGAATGCAGCCGGTACGGTGATGACGTCGAGGGGCTGATTCTCACCGAGCGAATAGTAAAGCTGGGGAAATCTGAGGTCGTAACATATGGAAAGGCCGACCCGAAGTCCATCGATCTCAACCGCTATCGGTTGGTCCCCAGCAATATAGCCGTCGCTCTCGCAATAGCGAGGCAGGCCGTCGTCGCCATTCAGATTAAACAGGTGAAGTTTGCGGTATTTCGCCAAAAGTTTGCCATCGCGACCAAATACGTACGACGTATTATAGACCCGCTTATGCCCCTGGCCGTTCTGCAGGCGGAATTTAGGTAGGCTCTCACGGTCGGGGCGTTCGCCAACGGAACCGGCAAAAAGGACGATGTTTAGCTCTGCCGCAAGGCCGGCGAGAGTTTGATAAAGAGGTCCGCCTTCAAGTTCAGCCATGTTGTAAACCTGGTCGTAGGTGCCCAGGTAAGGAAACATCTCGGGAAGTTGCACCCACTGGGCGCCTTGGCTGGCGGCCGTGCGCACCATGCTAGTCGCGGTGTCGATGTTGCGCTGTTTGTCCGCTGTCGTATTCATAGCGATGACGGCGGCTTTGATCGACTTTGGGGCGCTTGGCATGTGGGTCTACTCCCGAAGTGCTGTTGCGCCCGTAAGCTTAACTAAACTCAGAGGGTGGGCAACACGATGTGGCTATCTACTCCTAATAGAATAGTAATTAGTGCCACTCTGGTCCACATGCCGTTGCGCTCTTGGCGCCAGTATTTGGCGCGCGGGTCGTGATCGATTGCGGGGTCAAGTTCATCGCGGCGTGGCAGCGGATGCATAATGACGCAGTCCGATTTTAGCGACGACAAATGTTGCTTTTTCAAGCAGTAGGTCGAGTAGTCGACGCGCTTAGATTCGCCGCCTTGATCGTACTCATCTTGGACCCTGGTCATATAGATGGCATCTGCAGCGGCAATCGCGGCCGAGAAGTTGGTGGTCTCCTCGACGCTGATGTCCTTAGTTTTTAAGAACTGGCGCAGGTCATCGGCGATCTTAAATTCAGGTGGCGAACAAAAGATGAGTCGGGTGCCCGGATAGTTTGTGAGTAAGCGACTGAGAGAGCGAATCGTCCGCCCACGCTTAAGGTCACCAACCATGCAAATGGTCTTACCCTCAATGCCTGCAGCGGATTTAAAGCTGCGCTGAAGTGTATAGATATCAAGAAGTGCCTGTGTTGGGTGTTCGTCAGGACCACTGCCGGCATTGATGATCGGCACCGGTCTAGGAGTTTGATCGAGCAGACCTGCCACGCGGTCAGAGAGACCAGCCACAGGGGAACGCATGACGATCAAATCAACATAGCTAGCAAAGGTCCGCAGTGAGTCGTCGATGGATTCGCCCTTGCGCTCCGAACTCGTTGCCGTATCGCGAATTTCTGACGGCTTGATGCCAAGGATATGGCAAGCAGCTTGGAAACTCATAAAAGTCCGCGTCGACGGTTGCGTGAAGTAAAGCATAGCCCGTCTGTGAGGCAGCAGGCTCTGCAGATACATCAGACCGTCCTTGGTCTTGTCGAACTTACGAATCTGATTAATCAGCTCGTACATGTAGTCGAGAAAGGCACGGTTAAACTGACTCGCGCTAAGGATGTGTTTGGGTCTGTCGAATCCTAAACTATTTTTCATGTGCCGTTCTCCAACTGCATTAGTCAACTTCAATGGAACACGACGCTAGAGTCACCTTTGGCCGACTTAACTTCGCCAATCACCGTCACCGGCAGATTTAGCTGAGCGCTAGCCTTAGCCACCTCGTCCACACTGTCCTTGCTGACCGCGGCGATCATGCCGCAGCCAAGATTAAACACGGCTTCAAGATCGCGGGCTTTACTGCCGTGATCTTCGATAAAATCACGCATCCATCCGGGCAGTGGAAGCGCTGCAAAATTGATGTGGCATGCGGTATCAGCTGGCATCACACGCGGTAAATTGCCAGAAATTCCGCCGCCAGTGATATTGGCCACGGCATGTAATTTAGATGTCCCTAGCTTTTCCACTAACTGCGGCAACTCGTGATAGATGCGCGTGGGCTCCATGAGCTTGACCATGGTGCCGTCCGATGGGCGTTTTTCCTTAACCCAGCGTCTGACGAGTGAGTAGCCATTGCTATGAAAGCCGCTGCTCGGTAACGCTAAGAGCACGTCCCCTACTTTGACGTTGTGCGCTCCCAGCATATTGGCGCCGTCAACAACTCCGACGACAAAGCCCGCGAGATCAAAATGGCGCTTTTCGTAGAGTCCAGGCATTTCGGCAGTCTCACCGCCTAGAAGTAGGGCTTCGCTTTGCTTGCAACCTAGCTTGATGCCTGTCAGCACGTCTTTAAACTGATCCTCGTCTAACGTGCCGGTCGCATAATAGTCGAGAAAGAATAGCGGTCGTCCACCGACGGTATAGAGGTCATTGACGCACATCGCCACCAGATCAACACCGAGGCCTTTGAGTTGATGAGATTCAATCCCGAGCAAAACTTTAGTGCCGACTCCGTCGGTACTCGTCACCAGAAGCGGATCTTTGAGCCCTGCGAAATTGGGACGAAACAGTGCGGCAAAGCCACCGATACCCGAGACGATGCTACCGTATTTGGTTCTGCCGTCTTGGTTGCCACCGCCTTGCAGCCATTCGACTAAGCGGTCGCCTTTATCTACGTCTACGCCAGCTTGTTTATAGAGATCTGGTTTGTTGGCTTCGCGTGTCAAAGCTACCTCCTGCCCAGTGGCGTATTTGGAGGAAGCCGGCCTCGCCGGGTTTTAGGCGATGAGGTTTGCGAGAGCGGTTCGTGGATCCGCATGGGTCACGAGGGCTTCCCCGATTAGGAACACGTTATACCCGAGCGTCTGCATCCTCTCAATATCAGCTCGAGTTTTGATGCCAGATTCACAAACAAAAGTGGCTTCAGGTCGCTTTGCCTGCGCTTCTGCAAGTAGCTCAGCGCCGCCTTTGAGGTCGGTGCTAAATGTCTTTAAGTCTCTGTTGTTAATGCCGAATATCTTGCCGTTCGTACTAAGCGCTGCCCTTAGTTCGGCGGCGGTGTGGCTCTCGATGAGTGGCTCCATGCCTAGACTTCGGCCAACGGTGATGAAGTGAGTGAGCTGACTGGCGCTCAGTGGGCCGGAGAGCAGCAAAAACGTGTCAGCTCCGTGTGCACGTGCTTCGTAAATTTGATACTCGGAGACGATGAAATCCTTGCGGAGCAGGGGCAAGCTCGTTACTGCGACGCGCACTGCGTCAAGATGGTCTAAGGTGCCACCAAAATACTTTTCGTCTGTTAGCACCGAAATCGCCGCAGCACCGCCGCCCACGTATTGCTTTGCGAGGGCAACTGGATCATAGTCGGCACGCATAATGCCACGGCTCGGAGACTGACGTTTGCACTCGGCAATGATGCGAGGCTTGGTCTTACTACTTATAGCATCGAGGAATGAGATGGCCGGTCGTGCCTGTTGAGCTAGTTCTTTGACCGTCGCAAGTGACAGTTTGGCCTCAGCTGCGGCGACTTCGCGATGCTTATTAGCGATAATTTCGGCGAGTATATCGACCTTGCTCATGTTGACTCCCAGCAGGTAGCTAAATCTTAGAGGGCTAGAGTGTGTGCCGCAGCTAACCAAGACTTAAAATAGGCGCGCGACCTACCGCTTTGAATAGCCTCTCTTGCAGAACTCACTCCCGCCTTCAAATCTGCAACTTTGCTGGCGAGCCATAGCACTGCCCCTGCGTTAAGCGCCACAGCGTCGGCAAGTCCAGGCGCTTTGCCGTCAAGCAAAGCGTGCAGACGCTCTAAGTTATAGGCAGCATCACCACCGGCGAGATCCTCAGACTTTGCGCGCATGCCGAAGTCCTGAGGATCGATCGTCATCTGCTGAAGCTTTTGCCCCTCGATGAGATAGGCATCGGCAATTGCCGTCGGGCTGAGCTCGTCAAGCCCATCACGCGAATGCACGACGAAGCCGCGCTCGATACCTAGTTGCCGCAAAGCCTCGGCCATCGGTTTCAGATATTTCGCAGCGCCAACGCCGATTAGTTGGAACTCCGGTCGAATCGGATTAGCTAGCGGCCCAAGTAGATTAAATACGGTGCGCACGCGCAGCTGGCGCCGAATGGGCGCAAGCCTGGCGAGAAGTGGGTGAAAATTTGGCGCGAAAAAGAAGGTAAACCCCGTCTGTGCCAGCAGCGCGCCGGCGGCCTCTGTGGAGAGTGTCGCTGGGAATCCTGCGGCAAAAAGCAGATCAGCCGAACCGCACTTGCTGCTGACGCTGCGGTTACCGTGTTTTGCCACCTTGACGCCCGCAGAGGCTGCGACAATAGCCGCCGCGGTCGAGAGGTTGAAGCTGTTACTGCCGTCCCCTCCGGTGCCACAGTTGTCGATGAGAGGTCTCACGGAAGTTGGGAGATCCAATTTGACGGAATGCTTTCTCATCACCTGGGCACCTGCCGCTAGCTCGCCGCCCTCCTCACCTAGGAGGCGCCACGCGGCTAAAGTCGCTGCAACTTCTACTTCACTTAGGCTGCC
>OMIY01000187.1 GCA_900299215.1 bacterium
GATAATAAGCGTCCAAGATGGCCAGGGATCCACCTTGACCTAAATTGGGCGTGGTGGCATGTGCAGCATCGCCGATTAGTCCAATACGGCCGGTTGCCCATTCGCGAAACGGCGTTACATCGGCAATATCTGTGCGCACAATGTGATCGCGAGGAGTACAAGCAAGAATGGAATGAAAGCGTGGGAAATAGTTCTGAAAGTAGTTGTCTAATATTTCGTACTGACTTTCCTCAGTCTGAAAATTGCGTTCAGACTCGAGCCACGTGAAATACCAATAAACATCGGTTTGATTTAATTTTGAAAAACCTAATCGACAACCTCGCCCCCAAATTTCAATGTTGTCGTGTTCGTCCTCCCATGGAATCGATGGGTTTTTAGCGATTCCGCGGCAGGAAGTGTAGCCTGAGTAACGCTTTTTAAGGCGTTTTGACACAAGCGGTCGTATTGCCGAATTTATGCCATCGGCGCCTATTAATAAGCTGCACTCTCCCTGATCACCTGAACTTAGCGTGTAAGAAATTCGATCAAGTGTCTCATTGACGTGTTGTATCTCTGTGTTGAAAACAACTGTATTTGGCGGGAGTTTCTCAAAGAGGTATCTTTGCAGCTGCTGTCGATAAAGTACGAAGGTGGTTGTTTCAAACTCTTGTGCAATCTTGTCAAAGTGCGCAGTAAATAGTCGCGTTCCCGTATAATCTTCAAGAAGGACTCTCGAGATGCTCCAGCAGTCTTTCAGTAATTCATTTTCGACGCCCAGTAGTCGAAATACCTGAATAGCATTTGGCGCAAGCCAGATTCCTGAGCCCACTTCGGACAGTTCTGCGGAACGCTCCAGGATTTTGACTTGCAGTCCTTGCTTGACGAGGAAAAGTCCGAGCGTCAAACCTCCAATACCAGCCCCTTGGATGAGTACATCTACCACATAGTCCTCGAATAGTTTCAGTATCGTTTTAGGATTTTTTGTAAACGTCTAGTACAATAAGTAGTCGTAAGCATAGACTTTCCGAAGCCTGGGATGTTTTGCTGCCGACAACTTATTATAAGTTTATTTTTGTAAAAGCACTATCTGAGTGCCTCGATAACGCCTCTGTTGAGGAGTCCCAGCATGCAGCATATTGTCGTGGTTGGCGCAGGATTTGCTGGCTTAGCAGCAGTGCGCACCCTGATTCAAGACCGGCCAGAATCAATCAAAATTTCACTTATCGACCAACGTAATCATCACTTATTTCAACCTTTGTTATATCAAGTGGCGACAGCTGGACTGAGTCCGGCTGAGATAGCTGTCCCGATCCGTAGTGTTTTGCGTGCCGGCAAGAGAGATGTCGATGTGTTTATGGACAAGGTTACTGACGTCGAAGTTGCAAAAAAGCGGATAAAGTTAGCAAGTGGTGCAACACTTGATTATGATGCGCTGATTTTAGCGTGCGGTGCCTCACATAGTTACTTCGGTCGTGATGAGTGGGAGCAGTACGCGCCGGGGTTAAAAACAGTGGAGCAAGCTACGGAAATCCGTCGTCGGATTCTCAGGGCATTTGAGCGCGCTGAATCGACTGCAGATCCGACACTGCGTCGTGAATTGATGACGTTTGTGATTGTTGGGGGTGGGCCAACCGGTGTTGAACTAGCCGGGTCCATCGGTGAAATTAGTCGGCAAACGCTTGCCAAGGATTTTTCTCGGATTGAGCCATCGAGTGCACGTGTAGTTTTGATCGAGGCTGGGAATAGAATCTTGCCTTCGTTTTCTCCGGAGCTCTCACGTCATGCGATGCGCGATCTTGAGAAGCTCGGAGTGACTGTATGGACATCAATGCGAGTCACCAATATCACTGCTGAAGGCGTTGAGCTCGGTGGTGAGTTTGTAAAAGCTAAAACAGTACTCTGGGCGGCGGGCGTACGTGCTGCGGCCATTGGTAGCAATCTCGGGGTGCCAATGGATCCGCAGGGGCGCATCGAGATTGACCAATTTTTGCGGGTGAAAGGCATCGACGATGTCTTTGCTGTTGGCGATATGGCGCGTTTCGTTGATGAAAAGCTGGGCGTCCTTCCGGGGTTAGCTCCAGTTGCCATGCAGCAAGGTCGGTGGGTTGCACGCAATGTGATGTTATCCCTTGCTAAAAAGCCTATGCAGCCTTTTCGCTATCTTGACAAAGGTCAGATGGCGACAATTGGGCGCAAAAAAGCAGTTTCAGAATTTCGTGGCTTGAAAATGTCGGGCGTGTTCGCTTGGTATGCTTGGCTCGTCGTGCATATTTACTATCTGGTTGGATTTCGCAACCGCATCTTTGTGATGCTGCAATGGTTTGGTAGCTATGTTTTGTTTAAGCGCGGTGCGCGCTTGATTACCGATGCTGATTGGCGGAATTCTTGAGGTGGATTATTGGTCTGGGGCGACGTAGGCCATGCTAGCCATGCTTACTGAGCGCGTAGATTTCCTTCGCTCTAGTAGGCTTGCCGTTTGTGCTTGGATCTTTTTTAGGATCAAATCCTCATCAACTTTGGTGCTTTTGCCGTTGTGTATCAGGCGTTCCCCGTTCACCCAGACGTCTACGACATCACTGGCACGGCCAGCATAGACCAGATTCCATGGTAGCGGATCATGATCATCATCGCGCAGCAAGGGCATCAGATGTGGTTGCCACAGGTTTATAGTAAAGAGGTCCGCTGCTTTTCCCACTTCCAGGGAACCTATACTTCGATCCTCGCGCAGGAGTTTGGCTCCACCTATGGTCGCCAGGCGTAGACATTCCAGTGCTGGTAGGGCTGCTGCATCGTAGTTCAGGAGTTTTTGCTGTAGGGAGCCAAACTTCATGAGCTCCCACATACTGAGCGAGTTGTTGGAGATCGGGCCGTCAGTTCCGAGTCCAGTGGTTATTCCCTTATCTACATAGCGACCATACGGAGGGATGCCACCCGCAAGCTTGGCGTTACTAGTTGGACAGAGCACCACGCCAGCGACACCGCGATCGGCTAGACAATTCATTTCACTTTCTTCAAGCCAAACCCCGTGGGCAAGAAGGGTCCGTGGGCCTATGGCCCCGTATTCATCAAGCTGATGTATAGGCAATTTACCGAAATGAGCATGAACTGCTTCCACCTCGGATTTAAGCTCACTAGAGTGCGTGTGTAGCAGGACGTCATAATGCTCAGCCATTGCAGTTGCTCGCCTATAGGCTTGAGGCGTGCAGTAAAATAGGTGTTCTAGACCAACCAAGGCTTTTATACGTCCGTTGGACTTACCATGGTATTTTGCAAGCAAAAGCTCATTCTGAGCCAGTGTTTCAAAAAAGTCTTTGTTTGCAGCGTCCGCAACATAAGGTGCAAGGTGTACACGAAGTCCGAGTGTTTGAGCCGCATCAGCGCATCGGTCCATATAGCGGTACATATCTAGCACTGTAGTGGTACCGCCCTTAAGGGCTTCCAAGTAACAAAGGAGTGAAGCCCAGTAGGCATCTTCAGGCGTCAATACTTGATGCTCGCGCTGATATTCCGGCAACCAGCTCATGAGATTGAGGTTCTCGGTATATCCTCGAAGTAAGCTTGAGTGGCTATGTGCATCAACGAAACCAGGCATCACAGCCATTATCCCATGACCATCAACGACCTCTGCTCCGAGCGGGCTCTGAATGGATTCCATAGGGCCAATCGCCGTAATCTTGCCGTGCTCAATTACCAGACAACCGCCACGTATGATGCGATCATCCGGGTCAATAGTTAGGATAATGAAATTCTTCAAAACAGTGACCATCAGGTGCTCCCAATTATGGTAGTCAATGGTAGCGAATAGTGGCAGAGCAAGACACTACTTAACCTCTTTCCTGATGTGTTCGAGCGCTCTTTGATTAATCCAGTCATTATAGTTATTTGCAAAAATATCTTTGACCGGACAGGCATCACTTGTGCTACCTCGAGGCAGCCGCAATGGCCTACTCTAATGACTCACATGACCAAATGGTAGCTAATGACTGCAGCCAAATTTCAAGTAGTGCTCGCTAGGCCAGGTTTTGCCGAACTCTTGGTCGAAGAATTTGCTGATCGTTGGCAACTAGAGGGACGCGTTGTCGGACCTGCTGCGGTTGCTTTTCCCGAAAGCAATCAGATTCCAGCTCTAAACGAATCGATTTTTGCGCGTCAGTTGTTGCCGCGGGCTACGCAATTTGCAGTATCGAAGCAGCATCCGATAGAGGAGTTTGTTAGTCATGTCGTCAAGCGGCTAGAGGTGTTGTCTAAACGAGCTAACCGCCATGCCGCGCCATGGACCTTACATAGCTTTGCCATTGATGACGATCCAGCCATCGCTGTCGCTGGACGCATTGAAAAAATGCTGCTTGCTGCGATCAAACAGCGGATCCCTCGACTTTTCGAACGCTACTTGGCTCCGACTGAAGTACAGGCGGTTAGTGTGGCGGACAGTAACTCGAGCAACATCTTGTTAGTGCAAGTGTATATATCCACCGTCAATGACCTGTGGTTCTCGGCTGCAAGCCTTGGCGAAGGTCCATCGCGGTTTATCGCTGGCAATCAACGCATGCGGCACTTTCCGGGAGCGCCATCGAGAAGTTCAAGTAAACTTGAAGAGGCCTTAGTGTTTCTTGAGCACGGGCCTAAAAGCGGAGATTCCGCAATCGATTTAGGTGCCGCGCCCGGTGGCTGGACGTTTACTATGGTGCGCCATGGTGCTTCCGTCACAGCAATAGACCACGGTGCCTTAAAATTACCCAAAGATAAGAAGTTTTCTGAACGCGTCACTCACCTGAAAGAAAACGGCCTAACTTACAGGCCGTCCCAACCTGTCGACTGGGTCGTGTGTGATATGCTGGTCGGATCTCGCGAGACCCTCGCTGTCCTCGATCGCTGGCTCAGTCAGGGGCTTGCTAAGAATTTCGTATTTAACGTCAAACTTCCTCAGGCAAAGCCATGGCCAGTGATCCGCGAGGCTCTAGATTTGCTTTCGCGTTATCCTTGGGCAGTGATGCGAGCAAAGCATTTGTTCCATGATCGTCAGGAGATAACTTTGATGGGCGTGCAACGTCTTTTAAAAACAAAATAAACTCTACGCCCCCCAGCTACACCCAATTATATGCGTGAGAATGTTGCTATCCCCACAAAGTATCTCGGTATCTTTAGAAACTAGCCTACTGAATCAATATGTGACCTACCTTGGACCATCCAACGAGGAACTGAAACCATGCGGCTAAGTCTCCGATTCGCTTAATGTTCCGGGCGCATCGAGGATGCACTTGTAACTACATCATCCCGCCCATGCCGCCGGTTGAAAATGTCGTACTTCGAGTTTGGTATCAGTTAATTTCAGTTGGTATTTATGGGTACTTAGGACTTAACTTGCCTGGTCAGTCCTCCCACTTCTTGGTGCTGATGAGTATTAAGAGGCATAAAAATCGTGTCGCAGTCGTGTCGGTATGGCTAAGCGTGGATTCACTCGGGATAAGTTTTTGGGCATGCTGCTCGATGGTTCGTGTAACACCAATGTCGCCGCTGCTGTCGATGTGCCCGGCCAATTGTTGCTAGGCTAACCTGAGACTCAAAGCCCTCTCAAGACGCCGGAGCTCGGCTGTGAGCCTAGCGGTAAATAGTTTTTTCAAGTTCATTTGCTTCCATTTGATGGCAGGTAAATGTTCCGTATGAGGGTAGGGAAAGGTTTTCCAGTCGGCACGGCCTGCCTTGAACGAAAGAAGAAAGGTTCTTTCAGCGTCTGTGGTCCCGCTGTAAAGCGCAGTCAGGAGCTGATGGCGAACAGTTTTGAGTTCTTCAACAGTCACCGGCGCGGTCGTCATGCCAGCAAATTCATTTGCAAACACTTGGTCCATGTCTTGCCATTTGGGATCCCAAAGTTCGTTCATGGGTCGGTTGTGTGACATGAGATAGACTAGGAATGCGTGACGCACGGCATCGGTGATGCCCTCGTTCTCGAGCAGTAATTTGATGTCGAATAGATCACGTGGATGCTGTCTATCGAGCGCCGCACAAATTTTTCCGCCGTATAGGTCCGCCAGACTCACGGTTTGCACTGAGGTCGACACCTCGAAGCGCTCGCGAGCATCTTTGACTAGAGTACGAACCTCGGCAGGCAGAACAAATCCTCGCAAAATATAGTTGGCCTCGACTTTTATTATTGTGCCTTCGCGCTCGATCAGAAGTTTGAGCTCCTGGCCGGAGTCGAAACTGCGATTTGGCCTAACTTTGCATGTGGGCATTGCCTTTTCGATTGCATGTGCAGCTGCCTTCAGCAGGTCGTTGATGTTGCGAATGGTTTCGGCCCGTGGTTCTACGGGTAGGTAGGTAAGATCGATATCCACAGAAAAGCGAGGTAAATTGCGCACGAAGAGGTTTATGGCCGTACCACCTTTGAGCGCAAAATGCGGGTCTCTCATGACATATGGCAGAGTTTCGATGAGCAGTCGCACTTGACTCTCATAGCGGCGCCCACTATCGCTTTCAGACATCTGGTACCTCGGCCTTGCGCGGTATAGTGATATTGTAGCGGTTATCAAGTGCTCCGCCTTTGACGACCTCGCGCTTGCCTTTGCCACAGTCGATCTTGCTCTCATCTAGTCGCGAGAACCAGTCGTGTCCTGATTCGCGGGAAAGATAGAGGAACACGCGTCTCACTTTGAATGACCGACAGCTCTCTAGCAGCATTTGCAGCAACTCAGGGTCCAGGGTGGCCAGTCCATCGAAAAGTTCGGCGATCTCTTCGAAGCGGTGATCTTTGCCGATGAGATGTATGGCCTCCATCACAGCGCGCTCTCGCCGTGATGCGAGGATCTGAAATCCCTCGACAGTTTTGAACTCCGAGATGCCAAGTCCGCGTTCTTGAAACAGCTCCGTTTGTACTAAGCGCACTTTCGCATCCCACGAGTAATTAAGAAACCATTTAGGGAGTTTGGTCTTGCCCTGTCCGAATAGCCAAACCGACGGGTGCTGGCCTAGGACGGCATATTGCGTCACTCCCCTCAGCGCTAGAGCCGTCTTGCCGCCTACGTGCACGGGCACATGAAGCTCACGCTCGATGGCCTCAACTCCGGCCGTCCACGGTGGTGTCTCCGTCGCCTTGCGGTAGGCGCCTTCGCCGATGCTGGCTAGAGTCCCGGCCGCTTTGAGATAGTTGGCGAGGCGATTGCTGATGCCTCGGCATCTCATTCCGGCCGACGTCAAAACCTGTCCAGGGCGCCACTCCATGAGTAGCTTTTTGGTTGGTGAGCTTTGGTTCGGTTTATTTCCCATGAGTATCATTTTATGTTACTTAAGGTCCATTTTGCAAACCAATGGTTCGAAAAATACCCTCTTAAAAACATAAAAGGGTATTCATGGGGGTATTTTCAAACCAAGGCTCCAGCCTTTCTCGCGCTTTAGGGAGTTACCCTATCCCTCAAGCACAACGCACCATAGGTATCAGTATCTTGCACCAAATCATTCACTTTTTCGCCGCAGCTTTGACTCGCATTTAAATGCGGTGCTGGCCTACAAAGGCCATCTCTATAACACCCTGTAAATACTTGCATATTAGGGGGGGGTAGGCGCAGGTTAATTGTGCTCAAGTTTGGTCCCCTCAATACCGAAGAGGAGTTGTAAGTAGGGCTTCGCTTTTGTGGAATTTCAGGAGCCATTGTCATGCGCGGGACCCTAACGATAAACTCAAAAATGATTTGCTTGCCTAGTCTGGGCTCGCACCTCAGAGTTGTCGTTATCAAGGTGGTCACCGCGCTGCAGCTCGTTTCTGTAACCGGTTGCAACGCTAAGTTGGATGTAACGACTGTAGGCAGCGTGAAGAAGGCGGCCGCCAGCAGCTTCAAAGTTCTTGCGGTGAGTCGCGTCGTCACAACGCCCGGTCAGACCCTGCACATTAC
>OMIY01000188.1 GCA_900299215.1 bacterium
GGATAACTGTTCCCATGTGGTATCAGTGATAGTCACTTTGCGCTCCTAACCAAACCGAATCCGCGGATCGATAAGCCCATAAACCACATCGGTGATCAAATTGATGACTATAAAAAATCCCCCGTAAAATACGGTGAGTCCCATCAGCACATTGTAGTCATTGTTGCTGATAGAGTTGAAGTATGCCGCACCCAGACCTGGGACGCCGAAAACATTTTCAATCAGTAGCGATCCGGAGATCGCGCTGACGAATATAGGTCCTAGAAGCGACACCACCGGCAAAATAGCGTTGCGTAACTGATGAAGTACCACGATTCGAGGAGTGGAAGCGCCCTTAGCTTTAGCCGTACGAACAAATTCAGCAAAGGAGACGTCCACCATCTGACTCCGCATGTAGCGCGTCATAAGTGTGATGATGCTTAGACTGAGAGTGGTCCCAGGTAAAATGACATCGCGAAATTGCCCCCACCCGACTGGCCTAAACCAGTGACCTCCCTCGATTTGAAAATGGGTGAGCGGAAATACGGCAAATAAATACTGGACGACATAGGCTATGAGAGCTGAGGGTATAGCAATACCAATCACACAGAGGACCATGGCGGCGCGGTCGATCAAAGTATTGCGGTATAACGCAGCTAAAATTCCGAGCGTGAGTCCAATGGTGGTGCCAAATATCAGAGCGTAAATCCCAATAGCGGCAGAGGCAGGGAAATTTTCTATAATCATCCGATTGACGCTACGGTCAACAGTCCTGAAGCTCTCGCCGAAGTCGCCGTGCAGAAACATCCGCTCCATCTGGATTTTATACTGCTCGAAGAGGGGCTTATTTAGTCCGTATTTGGCCTCTAGATTTGCTCTAACTGCGGCGGGAATTTCTTTAGTTCGAGTCAAGGGATCGCCAGGTACAGCGCGCATAAAGACGAAGGTCACGGTGGCTAATGCCCACAAAGTTACAGCGGCCATCGCTAGGCGTTGCCCGATGTAACGTACGAACCCCCATGATAAAATATGTGTCACTGCGGACCTCGCTCCAGTTAATGCTCCAATAAATGCTTGGTATCAGCTTCCCAAGTGGCATAGCGGAAATCAGGACTGAATCCAAAACCGTTATGCCTCACCTGCTTTAAGGATGGAGCTACGACAAAAGCACCACCTGTTTGGTCTATAGGTACAATCGGACTTTCTTCGAACAGAATTTTCTCTGCCTCGGCAAAGAAAGCAACCCGCTGAGCCGAGTCAGATTCATTGGCTGCCTTAACGATTAAATCCTCGTAGGTCGGATTAACCCAACCACTTATGTTGTTGTCGTTGGCTTTTGTGAAGAGGTCCATAAAGGTCATGGGATCTCGGTAATCCGGACACCAACCAGAAAGAGTGAGGTCAAAGTTGCCGTCGCGCGATTTTTGTAGACGTGTTTTGAACGGTACGCTCTCCACTTTGACCTCAGTGTGGAGAATCTTCGCCAGACTATTTTGCCAGTATTCAACCAACTTTTTCGCCAGAGTACCGTCATTTGCTAGGATCGTGAAGCTGGGGGCGGATGTTTTGCCCGACTTCTGTAGATAAAGCTTAAGTTTGTCTTGGGAGCTTGGATAGTCAGCATCTCTTGATTTTAGTGGTGCCTCACGGCGAAAAGTTAAACCCTTGCGCGATCCGGGCATATAGTCCGGAACAACCCCAAAGATTGGCTTATATCCGGGGATACCAAGAATCTTGTTCACATACTCGCTGCGGCTAATACCGTCGCGTACAGCCTGCCTTAGAGTTTTATTTGCAAAAGTCCGACCGGGACGAACATTAAAGGCCAGATATGATGTGCAACCGGTGGGAAAGCTCTTAATTTTCAATCTCGCACCAAGGGCCTGCTTTATGATCTCTGGCGAAGATGTAGTCGTGTAGTCAATGCCACCAGTTTGAAAATTATTAAAGTTAGCTTGCGAGTCTTTAACCATCGAGGGTGATTCGATCGCGTTGATTTGAATCTTGTCGGCGTCCCAATAAGTGGGAGAGCGTTCAATTCGCAGCGACTGTTCCTTTTGCCAAGCTGCAAGTTTAAACGGTCCGTTACCAATGATGCTCTCTGGATCAATCGAGAACTTGTCGCCAAACTTCTCTACGACGTCTTGGCGCAAGGGATAAAACACTTGAAACGTAGCCAGTGAGTCAAAAAAAGTAACCGGACGACTTAGTGTGACCTGCAGCGTCTTATCATCTAAAGCCACAACTCCGAGCTGATCTTTGGGCAGTTTTTTGGCGATGATTGCGCCCGCATTTTTTATACCCGCGGTTTCGGCGATAAATGAGTATTCACTCGCATAGTCAGGATCGACAAGGCGTCTCCAAGCAAAGACGAAATCTTGTGCGCGCAGCGGCTTTCCGTCCTGCCACTGCGCATTTAACCGCAGTCGGAATGTCCAAACGGTTTTGTCCTCATTGACGGTCATGCTCTCAGCTGCGCCGGGAATGACATTACCGACAGAGTCATAGGACATTAGGCCTTCATAGATGTGACCTAGCCACATCGAGCTGATTGAGTCAGCTTGCTTAGTTGGGTCTAATGAGGGCGGTTCATCACCGGCATTGAAATAAATTTCTCCGGCCAAAATCCTCTCATGACGAGATTTCTGACCAGCGTATCCAGGTATAGCGCAGCTTATGAATGCTCCCACAACACAGCATCCCCAGAAGCGCAAGCAATGGGTTGAAAATTGCAGCATGAAGGAACCTTAATTTAGGCAGAATCAAGCCGGAGGCTCTGGTTTTTGTACGGATTTTAGCGAAGAAATTCAAGCGCTTTCTAGGAATTGACGCAGGTTGGCAAGAAACATCTCCCAGCAACTATGTCCCATTGACGCGCTGTCGACACAGTTATGGGCGAATCGTGGTTTAACCATGGAATCGGAGTTATTGAGCGAAATCAGCTGCCACGATGCATCAGGATGGTGACTTAAAATGTTTTTCAAGCCACGGTGACTGACGAGCTCATCTGTGGGAGTAGAAAAAATAAGCGTAGGGATGCTTAGGTTCTCTTTACTCAGTATTTTTGTCGCAGCAACGCTCTTGAATACAGCGTTGTAAGCCGCAATCGGCAGCTGAGGATGAACGCGGTAGGACGCGGGCGATCTGCTGGGCACGTTGCTTGCCAGCGGAAAGAGATTAAGTAATCGAATTAAATGCGTGTACCAATGCAGCCTGATGGCAGGAACGATGAGTACTCGTTTGCTGAAGTAGGGTTCTACCGCTTGATTCAGCAAATCTACATTGAGTAGTGCTCCGAGCGAAATGCCGACAAAAATGAGAGGCACTCTATACTCAGTGCTCAATGCAGCTGCAGTCAAAGTGGCGCTTTGCATGTCGCCAAGCCAAATATCCCGAGTCACGGATGCCAGATTCGCGTAGTTGCCATCGTGTCCTGTTAGCGTCAACTGGACCACAATATGATTGAGACTCGCGAGCTCGGTCACGATCTCGTGAAGTCTAGCCGGCTGAAGATTGAACCCATGGGTGACGAGAGTTACCGCTTTGATCGGTGCATTGGTCGCAGGTTTTATTACCTGCAGCTGGGGATTTTGACTGATCATTTTCGGTCCGCTAGCGGCTGATCTTAGTTTTTTGCATCAAAATCTAAACTACCGCAATCATGACTAAAAATTATGAATTAAGCGAGCCTCAAGCGGACCCTTATTTGCTAACAGAGCTCAAATTTGCTCCGATTACAAAAGTGTAAAAAGCTGAAACGAATGAGAAATTTTATTTAATTAAGTTATTGCTAAAGCTACCCGTAAAAGCGACCGATATTGCCCACAAATGAGCCTGTCAGCTCGAACCATGCTGTGATCTCTACTGGCAGTAGGAGTGGGGTCGTGAGTTCTAAAAGTATTGCTACGCAAAAGCCGCTTCGTAATCAGGATGAATCACGCAAAAGTGTAAATTTGTATATGCTTGGCCTTTTTGCTCTCCTGGTGGCATACGGGCTGTTTAAGATCGTTGCCGATCACAGGCCCGCAACTCAGGAACGAGACACAAACCCAACCTTGAGTCTCAGTTTCTTGGTTGACCCAAAAGGTATTCTCAAAATCGACGATGTTATAGCGCCTGCAACTGTAAGTAGCTTTGAGCCGCTGACGCGAACACCGGATTTTGGCTACACAGATGCAGCCATCTGGCTAAAAGTACACCTGTTTAACCCAGCCTCGACGCCCATCACGCTCAAGATCACTAATCCGCTAATTGAGCAAATTGATGTCTACGAGCGACCGGTCCACGGGATCTCTCCTGTGATGACACATCAGCTAGGCAGTCTTAATTCCGGAGACATGCGGCGTCATCATGCGCTGATTCCGCTAAACGAAAATACGGCTGTAGCTGAATCAGTTGTTTATATCCGACTAGCCTCGGTTCACACAATGATTGTCGCCCCCATCGAAGCTATTAGTCAGCAAACACTACTTGAGAAAACTAGGCGTGAGTATGCGACGCATGGATTTTTTTACGGATCAATTGCAGTCATGCTATTATACAACGCGTTTTTGGCCATATTCTTACGCGACAGAGCATACGCACTTTATGCGCTCCTCCTGTGTACCAGTGGATTTGTGCAGGCATCTTTCGATGGTTACTTGCTGCTGGAAGTCGATCATAATTTTGGTAACTGGCGGACTTGGATGAATGCATTCGGCACGGATATCTGGATGCTCGCTATGTTGCTATTCAGCCGAAGTTTTCTTGATTTACGGCAGCGGGCGCCATTAGCGGACAAGCTTGTCATGTCTACGATCCTAATTACGGTAATCATGGCTCTATCCGTACCATTTTTGCCCTATAAGATCGCACTTAGTATCAGCTGCCTGCTAGTGGCGATCATCGGACCATATTTGCTAGTGACAGGCGGAATTGTCTTTGGCAAAGGTTTCAAGTCCGCTCTGTATTTTGTAATCGGTCATTCCATGTTTATATGTTTCGCTGTGTTCGGTGCGTTGGCCATGATCGGAATCCTACCTGTGAGTCTATGGAATGACGGTGACCTTGGACATTTAATTAAGTTTGGCACTGTTTTTGATCTAGTATTTTTCTCTTTTGCGTTGGCAGATCGTGTTGTCCAATTGAACTTGGCAAGCCAGAAGGCCCAGGCGTCTCTCCTAGCTGCCGAAATTGAAAAGCGGCAGGCGCAGGAAAAAGCAGCAGAGCTGGCGGAGAAACACAGCAGGGCCGAAGTGTTGGCGAAGATGGCGCAAATTCTTGCACATGACATTAGGCAACCATTTAGTATTCTAAAAATCGGAATCGATTGGTTGTCTAAAGTTGAGGACGACCCGTCTGCTTCGAAGGCCGTAATCCGCAAACTTAAATCTAATGTTGGCCGCGCCTCTGAAGAGGTTAATGGCTTAATCGCTGATATCTTACAAGTGTCATCCGATAACTTGAAGTTGAATGCCGAGCCTGTATCAATTGAAACGCTCTTTTCTCAAGCACTAACACAGGTGTTTAGCTATCTTGAGAATTGCCAAATTAATTTCTCCTATAACTTCGAACCGAACCTCCGACTTCAAGTGGATGCGCCAAAGGTATTGCGAGTGTTCGCTAACATCCTCCAAAATGCCAGGCAAGCTATGAATGGCCGCGGTGAGATTTGGTGCTTCGCCCGGACAGTCGACTCTGGTCACTTTATTGAAATAACCATCGGCAACTCAAATTCCTTCATAGATCCCGACGAAATCCCCCAAATTTTTGGAGTCTTTTATACTAAAAGTAAGAAAGGGGGCACTGGTCTAGGGCTAGCAATCTGCCAACAGGTGGTGACAGCGCACGGCGGTAGTATTTTCTGCCGCTCCGATGCTTCACGTGGCACGGAATTCATTATGACCCTGCCTGCATCTACGGCCAAATCTAGCATTAGCGCCAGCGGTAATCGTTCTGAGAAGGAACTCCCCGCGAGCAGTGTTGCAATCCACGCGAAGTTTGCAGCGAATTGAGCTCATTCTACGAAGTCTAGTCCAATTACTAGACTAGTGGACCGTGGCATCGCGATTTTTTGCATCCCAATTTAAACTGCTGCTATCATGACTAAAAATTATGAATCAAGCGAGCCCTTAGAGGCCAACACATGATTGTTGCCTTAATATATGGAGCGTTGATTGGTGGATCACGCAGAACATTCTCCAAACGGCGGTAAAGTGGCACCAATTTCAGAGTCGAGAATCGTCTCGCTTGATGGTGTTCGAGGCTTGGCCATTTTAACGGTTATGCTTGGCCACATCGGTGAATTTGGCCTGCCAATCCATCCAGCGTTCAACGCCGTCTTCGCCATGAGTTGGGTTGGGGTAGAGCTGTTTTTTGTCCTGTCTGGCTTTCTCATCACCAGTATTTTGATCGAGAAACTCAACACAAAAAATTATTTTTCTCGCTTTTACCTGCGGCGATTTCTCAGGATTGTGCCGGTCTATTATCTAGTACTTACGGTCACAACGTACCTCTTTCCCCTCATTTTTAACAATTTGATCACACCGGATATGTCGCAGAGTTGGCAGCAACATGCGCCTTGGTACTACGCCTTTTTGGCGAACATCATGATGATGCAACTCGGTGACATGCCCCACGATCCAGTCGCGGTAGCCTGGTCTTTAGCCGTCGAGGAACAGTTTTATCTGGTTTGGCCCTTCGTTGCTCTTGGGTTTAGGTATTTTCGACCGCTGACGATTCTTGGCAGTTTATTGATCGGCGGTATCATTCTCCGGGCAATACTCATGATGAATGGTTGGGCGGACCTCATGTTTTACCTGTTTACCCCCACGCGGATGGATTCACTTATCCTAGGGGCGGCTCTTGCGGTCGCGCGGCATTATGGCTGGATGAAGGCTAGTTGGCACTTTGCTTGGGTTGGTTACGCGGCTGCTGCGCTGCTCGTGACGATGAGAGCTTTGTCTTTGGTCACAGTGGGATTTGATGAGGCTAATCATGTTGTGTTAGCAGTTGAAAGCTTAACTTATTACACCCTCATCGCAGTTGTTTTTGCCTCTCTGATTGGGCATCTCTTAACCAAGAGTCAAAGTCGATTGGCAGGCTGGATGTCGAAAAAGTGGCTGTGTCAGATCGGTCTTTGGAGTTACCCGATCTATTTAACTCACAATCTGATTAACCATGCTTTGGCAAACTCTGGGTTTACCTTTGGGGTATTTGGCTCGAACTTAGTTGGTCTGGGTTTTCATGCAGGTGTTACTTTCGCAGTCGCGGTAGGTGTTGGGTACTTGCTACATCGTTGGATCGAGCGACCTATTCTTGGGCTGAAAGCGAGTTTTTGAGCTGACGGTTTGGCGAGTTACATTGTTCTCATAATTATTCGCAAAATACTTAAATTAAACAACAAAATGTGCCGATGAGTGGGTGTACCGCAACTCGATCGGGTAGCGCTCAGATGAGCAGCTTGGCTGAGCGCACCTTCAGACGGGATTGGGTTGGTCAGTCTACACTTGGAGGCAAACTATGAAATTCATTAAGATGATTGCGTGCTGTTCCTTGGTGGTTTCTTGCGGAAACCCCAATCTCTCGAAGATGGTTCAATCTGAAACGAAGACCTCAGGTGCGTCAGCTTCAACTACCGATCAAGGTCGAGACACAACTTTGACCGCAGCTGCACAAAAAAATGCAGCCGACGCTGCGGCCAATCTGGCTGTCACTGCTTCGGTCTCAAATTCTGCTCCATCTATGACTACATCCTCTTCGGCGCCAGCCCAAAACCGATTGACCAATCTGACTCCATTCAAAAATCCAAGTGGCCTAGCGGCAACCTATAGCACCAAGGGTTATGTAGACCTCAACAATGCATTCTTTAAGAGTTTAGGCACCAACGGTCGCACATGTGCAACCTGCCATGACCCTGCAGCTGGGTGGAGTATCGTCCCTGATGCAATTCAAGCTCGCTTTAACCAATCAAACGGCTTGGATCCATTGTTCCGTACCAACGATGGTGCAGTCTGCGCCAACGCTAATATTTCAACGCTCGCAGCGAGAAAAAGTGCTTACTCATTATTGCTAAATAAAGGCCTTATCCGAGTCGAAATGCCTATGCCAAGCGGGGCTGAATTTGAACTAGTCGCTGCGACTGGGACTTATTGCAACAACCCCGTGCGTGATCAAGTATTGCAGCTTTTCCGCCGACCACTTCCTTCGGCTAATTTAAAGTTTGTCGCAGCAGTCATGTGGGACGGTCGTGAGACCATCGATGGGGCTCCGATAAGCCAAGATCTAAGTAATCAAGCTAACGACGCCACCGTTGGTCACGCCCAGGCGGTAGGGCCCATCAGTCAAGCCCAACGTGATGAAATGGTAGACTTCGAAAGTAGCCTATACACTGCCCAAATTGTTTCAAATGTTGCGGGGCAAGTCACTGCGGCGAATGGTCACGGTGGCCCAGTGGAAATGGTTAGACTGCCTTTCTCCATCGGTATTAATGACACACCGATCAATCCAGTAGTGTTTAATTTATACGATTCCTGGAGTCGTTACTTCCTCAATCCGGGTCAAGCTGCAATTGCTCGCGGTCAGAGCGTGTTTAACAGCAAAAAGTTCCGGATCACGAACGTTGCTGGTCAGGATTCCCAAAACTTTGTTGGAACCTGCGGCACCTGTCACAATACGCCAAACGTTGGAAGTTACTCAGTGCCAGAATTCTTTAACATTGGTGTCGCAAGTGCCAGCACTCGCACACCAGATCTTCCGCTCTACTCACTTCGCAACAAGAGCACTGGCGCGGTAATCCAAGTCAGTGACCCAGGTCGCGCCATGGTCACGGGTAAATGGGCTGACATTGGCGAATTCAAGCCGGCAACTTTACGTGGCCTTGCGACACATGCTCCCTACTTCCATAACGGGATGGCTGCAAGCCTCGAAGACGTGGTTGGCTTCTACAATGCACGGTTCAACATCGGTTTCACGGCACAGGAGCGCGCTGACCTGGCGGCATTTCTGAAAGCGCTGTGAGCATTCGCGGCTTCGAGAACTCGTGGTGATTTAGAAAAAATTGTGGATTATGGTGGAGGTAAGGGGAGTCGAACCCCTGACCTTCGCAATGCCATTGCGACGCTCTACCAACTGAGCTATACCCCCAAGGATCACTGTAGGTTGACGGTTATGCTTTTTCCGGCTCTAGCTGTCAACTCAAATTCCCATGTGAGAGGAGCTGTCTGTGGCGGAATCTACGGGTCATCGCGGTGTTAAGGGATCATCATGGCTACCAGTTGCAGCAGTCTTGGCGCTGGTGGGTGTATCACTCTCGCTATATGCCACCTTGCATCACATAGAGGTCCACGCCGCCGGTCACACCGACGCCGCTTGTAACATCAGTGCTAAGTTCAGCTGCGATGAGGTGGCCCTAAGTCCTTACAGTGAGATTGCCGGGGTCCCGCTTGGCGTACTGGGGCTCGGATATTTTGCGGCCTTGTTGACGCTTTTGGGGATCGGTCGGTCAGCAGCGAAGAGTGCCAAGGAGCACTTGATGGCCTATACCGTCTTGGTCGGCCTGGGGGTCCTCACCTCGCTGGCACTTGGTGGCATTGCGGTGCTGAAATTAGGCACATACTGTGTCGTCTGCATCGGAATCTACGCCGTGACGCTGCTCCAAGCTGTTAACCTTATTAAGGCCCGCCAAGTAGCTGTGCCCAAAAATATAGGTTTTAAGGGGCTGACCAATGGCCTTACGACTTCGGCTATTGCCGTTGCTCTCGCTGTAGGCTTGTTCAATCTGCTGAAGCCGACCCGCCTACCTGAAAAGCTTGATCTACCACAAACCGCGGTGACGACGACAAACTCTGCACCGGCTCCCAAGGTGCATGACATCCCACTCAGCAAATCCGCCTACTCGGGACTTGGCGAAGACTTTCGCAAGGGAGGTGATCAGGCCAAGGTGGTGGTCATCGAATTTGCTGACTTTCAGTGCCCAGCCTGCGGCTTGCTTGCTCGCAATGTGAAACAGTTACATGAGGAGTTTGGTGATAAAGTTTTGTTTGTTTTTCGCAACTATCCCCTAGACAACTCGTGCAATAATTCGATTCCAAATCGCATGCATGAGTTTTCCTGCAAGGCCGCCGTTCTGGCGCGGTGTGCGGGTGCTTACGGCAAGTTTTGGCAGTATCACGACAGACTTTTTGAAGGCCAGCAGGCCATCGACGACGGCAAGCTTAAGGAGTGGGCTCAGGCATTAGGGCTGAGTGCCGAACAGATTCAAACCTGTCTCACGAGCAAAGATATTCTGGCTAAAGTTAAAGATGATATCGACATTGGTAATAAGCTGGGGATTGACTCAACGCCTACCGTTTTTATAAATGGCGTACGCTTAATCACTGGCCACGGGCTGGATGACCTTCGTAATCAGATTAACAGTCAACTCAACTGAGTGCGGATAAAGTTAGGGTTCTCCTTTGCAAATCGAATTTGAGCATGATTATCAACAAAAGGTCATGACGCAGCGCTTTCTTGCTGGATCCTCTTTAACCGAGCCAGCAGCGGTGCAGGCCTGGCGGGCTCAGTGGATGAAGGAACTTAGCTCCTGGCATTCACCTTATAAGGTGCTGGTTGACTGTAGCGAGTTGAGTGTTGCTCCTATCCCCGAAGTGGCCAAAGCATTGGAGCTGATGGTCAAGTTCTTCAACGGTTTTTTTCTGCGTAAGATTGTCGGGTTTGGTTTTAGGCCAGATGTCGGATTAGAGCAGTTACCGTTTCCAGTAACGGTGACAGCTGAAGAGGCCGCGGTGGAGCTTGGTATCAGAGCACCTAAAGAGCGCGTTGCCACGGATTTTCGCTCGACCATTCAGCTGCAAAATCATTTTCAGCAGCACAGTATCGAGCTGAGCTTTTCTGAGCCTGTGGTGATCAGTACTAAAGAGCAGGTGCAGGTACTGCGCTCTAAGCTCATGAATAATCTTATGCAGTGGCACTCCAAGTGGAGCTTGATCGTTGACTGCGCCAATCTCGAGGTGACCTCAGACGTTGGCGGTGAATTTGAGCGAATGGTGACCGTGATGCGAGGCTTCTTCATGAAGCACGTCGTTGGGTACAGCCCCCGTGGGCCCAAGGAGTCGTATCCATTTCCAGTCTTCAGGGCGCGTCACCGTGCGGTCGCTGAGATTGAAGGAGAGGGAAACTTCTCTGGTGACGAGGCCAATTGCCGATCTCGCAAAACCTAATTCGATCTGAATTCCAACTAATTGAAATGTATGAGAAAAAATGGCGATGTTAACCCCGGGTTGCGGCACCACTGTCAGAGCCGGGGTAAGTCATGGTAGGCTACTATGGTCTCTCGGGTTTGAGACGGTGTAACGTTACAAACCTGACGGAATCTGAGTGCAAATGGCTTAAAGACTGGCCATTGTTCATTTAGGTCTGTATAAATTTGTCTGAATCCAGAGCTGTGGGCTCTGGCAGTACGGAATGAGCTTACTTTGGTTGAGGTGAGGGCGCGTGTTACCTGTTGAGATTCTGCCGGTTCAAGAATCAATTGTACTGAGAGCTCGCGGCTCCGAGCTGCTGATCCTGCCGCATCACGTTCAGAAGTTGAAAGGCTTGTCTAAGCCACGTGATTTTAGCCAGTACTTCCGTGGCGAGGCTCTGGTAAACAGACCTGCGCGTAAATTGTTTGAAGCTTGGTTGCGCAAGGACCATACGTTGTGGCCGCGGCTTTACCAGGTGGTACATAAAGAGATGACACTTAACTCAGAGTCTGGCTCAGCTGAGGAGCAAGCGCCAAAGGCTGCGGCTCCAAAAGCCCCGGAGGCTGCTGAGCCCAAAGCAGCGGCCCCCAAGGCTGCGAAAAAGGACAAGGCGACTGAGGACAAGCCAGCGGCTGAAAAACCAGCCACTGAAAAGGTAGCGAAGGCTAAGACCACGACTGCCAAGTCTGACAAAGTTGAGGCTGCTCCTGCGAAAGAGAAAAAAGTCGCAAGTGTAAGCAAAGTCAGCGTGGTGAAAGACAAGAAAGTCGCAGACAAGGCAGAGAAACCTGTCAAAGCTAAGGCTAAAGCTGCAGACAAAGAAGCGCCTAAGGCGAAGGCCGCACCAAAGGCGAAAGTGGCTGGCGCTAAGGCGAAGGGGTAGGCGTCTGATCCACAAGTTTCTGATCAGCGGCAAGAATGTTTTATGCTTAGTGTCGCGGCGACCAGAGCAAGTGGGTCCCAGGGACGATCACAAGGTTTATGAGCTTGTGATGCCCATTGATGCCTATTGGCAAGCAGAGAAGCAGATCAAGGAGCTGGATTATATGCGGTCGACTTTTGACGATCAGTCCAGCATTGCGCAGGTCCAGCGCGATATACTCTCATCTCTCGCTAACTTCATAGTCGCTGAGAAAGAAAGATTGCTGGTAAAGGCTGCTCTCAATGGTCCCCCAGGCAAATAACTTGCGCCGCGCGGTCTTTTTGGATCGTGACGGTGTGCTTAATGCCGATAAGGGCTATGTATTTAAGGTCAGCGACCTAATGGTCCTGGATGGTGTGCCAGCAGCACTCAAGAAACTTAAGGCGGCGGGCTTTCTTCTCATAGTGGTGACTAACCAGTCGGGTGTCGCCAGAGGTCTTTATACGACTTCAGACGTCGAGCGGTTTCACGTAGCATTGACAGATGCCATTGAGGCCAAGGCTGGTCCCCATATTGACGACTACTTCTACTGTCCCCATCATGAGTCTGGCAGCACCGCAGAATTTGCGATTAAGTGCGATTGCCGTAAGCCTGAGCCAGGAATGTTACTGGCCGCTGCGAAGAAACATGGGATTGATCTATCTCGAAGTTTCATAGTCGGCGACAAAGCTGATGACATTGAAGCTGGACTACGTGCCGGAGTAACTGGAATACAGGTGCAAAGTTCTTATGGATCACCGCATCCCAGAGCTGTTCAGGTCGTGAAGTCACTGGCAGAGGCAGTACCTCACATTTGTAAGGCACAAGAAGTCTAACTCGTTAAGAGCCCTTAGCTTCCTGCATTTTCTTGAGTAGAAGCTTGATCCGTGGGCCGCAGCGTTCGCCTTGGCAGCCTCCGCTGCCAGTCCCTACTTTGCGATTAACATCAGCAACAGTTTCGGAGCCCTCGAGGCCCTTCAAAACCCGCCCTAAATTGATGCCCTTACAAATACAGACTACTCTTGCCATTTGCCGAATGCGTTCTTCGGTCTTGGGGTCCAAAATCTTATCGTTGTCTGCCATATATTCCATGCTCTCATTTTAGATAAAGTGGACCAAGCCAGTCTAACCATCTTGGGTTAATGACACCAAATATCATGACAGTAGCATTACAAGCTGCATGCAATGCAATCCCTGGAAGTAGTGAGCCAGTTAAGTAAAGCAGTCCCTCGCAGCAAATTCCTAACAGAAACGCACCTAGAGCAAAGCCGACTTGGCCATTGATAATCCTCTGTGCAGTAGGAGTGCCGTGGGCCATGGTGAAAATCATCGCACTGAACCAAGCACCCCAAAGGGGTCCAATCTTGGGGCGCAATATCCGTCCTATTCCTCCACGAAAAACTAATTCTTCAATAGGAGGAATCCACAAGAATGAGGCTAAAAAGTACACCCATTGCTTATCATCCACGTATGCTGTGCCACCTTGAGCCGTTAGCTTGGCAAGTAGCATGCTACCGCATAGGATGAACAGTGCGGGTACGTACGCTAGGCGTACGCTTGGACTTAGTAAACTGCGATCCTTGAGCCAAAGATGTGTAAGCGCTCCAATAGCCAGGAGTGAATTGACGCACCCCGCTGCCAACCAATCAGGCGAGATAACCTGAGATGCGCATTGATACGTTTCACCTAGGACTACAGCCACTAAGATGCACAAGACAGTTACTACGATGGCCTGAGCCGGCGCGAGTCGAGTGATGGCCATGTTTCTATCCAGTCTTGGTCTGCTGAAGTCTTGGTCTGCTGAAGTCTTAATCTGTTGGAGAGCTCTTTAATAGCTCCTCAAGGCTGCGCCTCTGCCCATCCGACAACCGGTTGAAGCGAAATCCGATCTTTGTCGATTTCTTATCAATCCAGGCTATCACGCCTTTAATTTTTGCATCACTGTTGTCGTCGTCACTTATGGGCTTACGTACGACTTTTTTCGTAGTTTGGCCAGGGGTTGGGAGTTGCACGGCAATGGTGAGTTCTTCGCCATTTTTGAACTTCATGGGAGTGTCGAGTTCTACGCAGGCACCACCAAGACTGATATTTATTATGCGTCCCGTCACTTTCGGAGCGCGTTTGCCGCGGCCGGCGCCTTTGCCAACAAGTAGGGTTTCCATAGATGTGTCAAACCGTCGACCTAAACGATGTTTGTCGGTGAGAAAACGATCTATCTTCTCACTCAACACATCAAATTTGATCGGTTTAGAGATCCACGCCCCGGCATCGTTAAAGGCGAAGAGGTCGTTCTTAACGGCGTCATCCACATTTGCATCTGGATAAGCGGTTAGAAGTATGGGGCCATCATAAGTCTTACGCATGGCATGAATCAGGGCGATGCCATCCGCATCTGGCAGGTCAAAGTCGACGACGCACATATCCGGTGTCTCAGTCGCGAGAATCTCGAGGCATTGTTTACCGGAGACGGCGACGATGATGATAGAGCCCGGTATTTTGTCTTTAAAGACTTCGGAGCTCATAACCAAACTAGGTTTGCATGCGTCGGCAATCAAAATTGTAGTCATAACCGGATCCTCAAATGTGGGGCTTAAGAGGTTTTTATTAAGTGACAAGATGGGGAGGCAAAGACGCGGCAGCAGGGTGCACTCAGAATAATTATACCGCTGCTAAAGATTGTCGCCAAGTTGCCGAAACGAATGGAGTAAGGAGCCAATCTGGCAGCATATGATGGGGATAACTCGCCGAGGGAGCGATGAAGAATCGAGGCATTTGCAACTTCGCCAAACTACTAGGCCTGAGCCTAGGAGCAGGGTTGTATGCGCCTTATGTGCTCGCTGCTAATCAATATACAGTTAGCAAATACGGTTATACGTACAGTTTGAAAGAGGTTTCGGCGGCATTAGATATTCCAGTACGCGACACCGTCGAGACGGTCGCTATGCCAGATACGATCATGGAAGAGCGGCTCGAAAAAGCTGCCAGCGACCCCACCGTTGAACCACTGACGTTAGTGGTAGGGGCTAAGCCAACGCAAATAGCTGCTTTGGCTACTAAGATTGCCAAAGGTGGCAAAAAGTCTGAGCTGATCAAGTACATCACCGGTAAACTGGATCTGTCTCCAGCAGCAAAACTAACTTCTGATATTGGTGATCAGTCCGCAAAGACTGTGACTCTGGATAGGGCTGGATTCAATCTTATCGATTCAGCGAAACTCGGGGCTGTTTTTGCCAAGCCTCAGCATAACCTGGTGATTCAGGGTACCGCTTTTCAAACAAACAAGCAGTTAACCAAAAATTTCATGCGGGAGTTAGTCCCCTTCTTTGATAAGCCCGCAAGGGCAGAGATTCGCGCTAAATTTCGCAAGGGTGAAAACTTAGACGTAAATACAGATCTATTGCCAGAGTTCGCTAAGTCGATGCTTAAGAAGTACATCATCTTCCGCGGACCTAACTGTTTTCATGCAGCTTTGGCATTCCAAAGCGTGATTTTACCAAGTTCCTCGTTCATCAATGTGAAGGAGGAACCTGGTTACCACCGAGCGATGATTAATTACGATGAACTGTGGCGAACCATCGCCACGGAGTTCTATGAAATCGATCCCGGCCGGCAGCCTCTCAAATACGGTGACATGCTAGTGTTTTTCGATGTCCCCGAAAGACAGTCGGATCAAGCCTCGACGGAGATCGATTTCCACTGGATCCGTCACACGGCAACCCATCTGTTCAACGGCTTTACCTTTTCGAAGGGGTCAAAGTCACCGAACACTCCTTACACCGTGAGAACCCTGACGGAGGAGTGGGATACCTGGAAAAAATTCACTAAGAACCTTGGGTTGCGGGTCTTTCGGCGATCTTTGGCCAAGGTCAATGAAAAGCCACCAGTTGATCTAATTGATTGGGTTTACTGAGCCTGTTCTCATACTTACTGCTGAGCGCAAAATGCCAGTGACAATTTAGCGATGACTATGTTAACCAGACCCGCTGCTCTTGACTGAAGGACTCACCCCAACAGGATTTGCCCTATGACCCGGCAAGGATTCCGAAAATCCCGGCAGGCGCCGTTGCCTCGCAACATCTACCGTCGCACGCCGCTCACCCATCGCGGTGGAGCCAGCCGTTTTGGTCCCCGTCCTGCGGAACCTTCCTGCGGGCTAAAAGCTCAGTGCGGCTCCTGTAAGTTCGTTAATGGCGACTACAACGAGGGGCTTGATACGAAATTTAAGGCAGGCGTTGAGGTGCTTCGAAACGCCGGTTTACTGGATCGCTCGCGGGTGCTAGCGCCGGTACCCTCACCGCATCCGCTGGCTTACCGTAGCTTGGCAAAGTTGGCAGTGCGGAAGGCGCGGCCAGGTGCTCCCGGTGTGAGTACGAGCTTCAGCCCCGAAGGTGAGATCATTCCAAACCGATTTGGTATTGGTCTATTTGCTTCGGGTAGCCACAATATTGTCGATATGGACAGCTGTCCGCTACATACCCAGCCGATTAGCAGATTCATCAGGGATCTGCGGACGGAGCTTAACCGCTCGACCCTGATACCTTACGATGAGACCAAACAGACTGGGCAATTGCGTTATGTTGCCGTGCGTTCCGCCCATTTGACGGGCGAGTTGATGGTAACCTTTGTCGTGACCGAGCCCCTGAAGCTCGAGCTACGGCAAATCATTGGCAGTCTGCAGCGGCGCGGTCACAAGATTAACTCGGCCCACATGAACCTAAACGCTGAAGCAGGCAATGCGATTTTTGGAGCCCAAACGATCCGACTCGCAGGTAGCGAGCGCCTGCGCGAGAGCGTTTGTGATCTGTCGTTTGAAGTCGGGCCGACCTCGTTCTTTCAGATCAATCCCTGGCAGGCGATCAATCTTTATCGTCGGGTCGAGGCAGTAGCCGGACCGGCAATGGGTGCGACCCCGGTTGCCTGGGATCTCTATTGTGGCACGGGACAGATTTCTCTGGTCTTGGCTCGTTTAGGGTACCGTGTCCTCGGAATAGAAGAAAATCCTTCGGCTGTGCGTGATGCCCAGTCCAACGCCAAGCGTAATAAGCTTGAGGCTCAGACTGAGTTTCTAGCGGCTAGAGTTGAAGACTCTCAGGAAACGCTACCAAGATGGGCTCAGACACCCAGCTTAATTGTGGTCAATCCATCGCGTCGGGGACTCGCGGAGGGAACCCGAAAACATCTGGCTCGCCTGCTGGCCAATGAACCGCAAGCACGATTTATGTATGTATCCTGCGATGTTGAAACGCTGGCGCGTGATCTCAAGGTGATATGTGACCTGTCGGGCTTCCAAGTTAGGCAGGTAGAGCCATTTGATATGTTCCCGCAAACTGACAACATGGAATGGCTCGCGGTCTTGAACCGTCCCTGATAAGGTGGCGGCGGACAGGCCCTCTGTCCGCTTTAATCACTATTATCGGACGAAAGTGACCCCATGGTGCATCAAGACGAAGCATTGATTCAGCCCGGTGAGCGCTCCCTCACTTACGGAGCTTATCTTCGTGTCAACGATCTGCTGCAACTTCAGCAACCGCTCACCGTTCCGTCGCAGCACGACGAGATGCTTTTCATCATTATTCACCAGGTCTATGAACTCTGGTTTAAACAGATTCTGCACGAAGTGAACAAGGCAATCCTGGCCGTGTCTACTGATCAGTTGATGATGTTGAATCGGGTGGTTTCCAGGATCAAAGCTATTCAGAACATTCTAACGAGTCAGGTTGAAATCCTAGAAACAATGACTCCGCGGGATTTCAACTCGTTTCGTGATCGTTTAAATCCAGCAAGTGGGTTTCAGTCTTACCAGTTCAGGGAGCTTGAGTACCGTCTTGGCTGCAAGGAAAAAAACTATCTCAAGTTTCACGCACATGATGCGTACGCTTCTAAGTTACTACAGGAGGCCCTTGAGGCTCCCAGTCTATATGATCACTTCATAAAGCTACTTGCGAATAGGGGCTTTGAGATCCCCGCAGCTGAGTTGTCACGCGACGTCACTCAGCCCTATGTCCCTTCAGATGCGGTTTTGGCAGCAGCAGTCAAAATTTACCGAGAAGCCGACCGCTACTATGATCTATACTCAGCACTTGAATCACTGATGGATCTCGACGAGGGACTTTTACTTTGGCGTCAACGCCATGTTGCTATGGTGGAGCGGATGATTGGCAACCGCCGTGGCACTGGTGGCTCGAGTGGAGTCAAATATCTGACTATGACGCTGAGTAAGCGATTCTTTCCCGAGATTTGGGATGCGCGTAATTGGCTAGGAGATGCCCAGTATGGCGACACCAAAAACCGCTCCGCTACCGCAGAGCAAAATCAATAAAATCACGGCTGAGTTAGCTGAATACCCCATGGAGGAGCTTGCGCGCATCCGCAAGGAGCTGGTCGCCCAGGGTAAGCCGGTATTTGATTTCGGCACTGGTGACCCCAAGATCCCGACCTGGGAACCAATACGCGATGCTTGTCGCGAGGCAATTCCGGAGATCAGCCAGTATCCCAGCGTAAAGGGTACCGACGCTTTGCGCGCAGCGCAGCAGGGCTATCTTGAGCGACGATTTGGTATACGCTCCAGTGATTACGAACTTTGCCCCTCTGCTGGCAGCAAGGAGGCAATCTTTCACATTGCGCTTTGCATGGTTGGGCGCGCTGGCGGCAAAAAGCACATTATTTACCCCGATCCGGGATATCCTGTTTATCGGGCTTCGACGCTGTTTGCTGGTGGAATTCCCTATCCAGTCAAGCTCAGTCCAGACAATGGATTTCTGCTAGAACCGTGGAACCTGCCGCCCTATATTCAGCGCGACGCTGCAGCTATTTGGCTTAATTATCCCCACAACCCTACGGGCGCGACTGCCAACAAAGAATATTGGACCCAAGTAGTTGAGTGGTGCCATAAAACCGACACTATCTTGCTGTCTGACGATTGCTATGTGGATATCTATGACAGTGTGATTGACAACACGCCGCTGCCCGATGGTGCCGATGATGATCGGCCGATGACGCCGCTGCAGCTCTCCAGTGATCGAGTGCTGACGTTTATGAGCCTCTCTAAACGCTCTGGCATGACAGGTTATCGCTCGGGACTGATTGCAGGGGATCCAGACATCATCAAAGCCATACTGCGAGCCCGTGCGAATTTTGGTGTGGGTGGTCCTGACTTTGTAGCAAAAGCCGCTGTAGTTGCTTGGAACGACGACATGCATGTTCTCGAGCGCCGGGCGATCTTTACGCAGCGCATTGCGCAAGCTGCACCGGTGTTCCAGGAACTTGGGATGCTTAAGGAAGTCCCTCGGGCAACGTTCTACCTTTGGACGAAGATTCCCAGCGCCTTCGGTAGCGGAGACGTGCGGTTCTGTTTGAGTCTAGCCGAGCAGGGCGTGATTTGTAGTCCTAGTAGTTGGCTAAGTGAAAGTATCAAGGGTTATGCGCGTTTTGCTTTAGTGCCTGACACTGAGGCAACAGCCGAGGCGCTGCAGTTGATCAAGGAATATGTGAACAGCTGATGCCGACCGTCCTATTTAAACCAGTAGGGTCGTTGGTTACTGTAGAACCAAACACCAAGATTCTCGTGGCAGCGAATAGAAACAAGATCCCTATGAGGTATGGCTGTGCCTCGTGCCGCTGCGGCACGTGTGGGGTTAAGGTTCAAGGTGGGGTTTTAACCCCCATGCGTGCTGATGAGTCCAATCTTTTGGCTAGGATGAAGCTGCCAATTGATGGGACTGTTCGGTTAGGTTGTCAGGCTAGGGTTCTGGATGGCCAAGTAGAGGTCGATTTGGCCTTTCAGGACACGTACTCCCCTGACGCAGGTGATCAGTTGGACTAATTTTATCAATACTATTAATATATTATAAAA
>OMIY01000189.1 GCA_900299215.1 bacterium
CATTCAATTTATTGATCGCTAAATATGGGTGAATTCAGGTTTGAAAATTGATGAATCCACTTGAATTTGCTTATTGAGTTCACCGTCTTTCGTTTCGGATATTTGAAAAATGACTTTAGCAAATTATTTATAAATATTTGATTTAGTTGGATTAAATGAAGTTTGTTAGCGTCTTGTATTGATTTGTTGTTTACAATTGTATAAACATTTTACGATTTATGAACGTATTTCGCGTTCCTTGCCTGTTGCAAGTGCCCGATTGATTTTGAAATTTAGGCTGCTTTGGCTCCCGGCAGAGTACTTGCACCAGGTCCAGCGGGTTAACCGTACGACGGATGGTCCATGCAATGCCGCTCCAAAAAGTTTTGTTTTATTTTGCCGCTGGGCTGGTCGCTGGTTTGCACTAGTTTGCTCGGTTGTCATCTTAAACCCTTCAATAAAATGTTTCGACATCCAGAGGTCAAGGAAGTCACTACGCCTCCTGTAGATGAAATTAATCGGTTACCAATCGATTCAGAGGGGAGTTGTGGAGACCGTCAGGCCGCTTCTTCTCGCCCAACACTTAAGTTAATGACAAATACTGAGTACGACCACACTGTCGAGGACTTAGTAGGGATAAAGGTGAATGTAGCAGGTGTTTTTCCTCCCGATTCTATTGGAAACGGTTTTGATACCGGTGCGCTTAGGAGTATCACGACTTCCCTAGTTCAAAGCTACCTCGACAGCGGTCTCAATCTCAGTAAGTCCATCGTTCAAAGCGATGACATTGATTGTGCCGCGCAGCAGTACAGCGTCACGTGCACCGGTGATGCCATAACAAAACTAGCCGAAAAGGCTTTTCGTCGACCGTTACAGGATGATGAGCGACGCCGTCTTGCGGCACTTCCTGCAAAATTCGTTGATAATGGCTTGAATCCAAAAGATAGCTATCAAGCTGCTCTGACCACCGTATTGATGGCGCCACAGTTTCTATACCATCACAACCTCGCTTCCAGCACTCAATTAGCGATGCGCAAACAGTATGCGCTCGCAACTAGATTATCTTATGCACTTTGGGCGACGTTGCCTGATGACACACTCATGGCCCAAGCAGGTGGGGGTAAGCTCACTGATGAAGCCACTTTAGTAGCTGAAATTCATCGCCTTTCTTTAAGTCCTAAATCTCTTGGGTTTCTGCGCAATTTCGTAGGCCAGTGGTTAGGGCTTCGTGGTCTCTCTAAGGCGCCAGCAGCACATCATCTGGAGCCAGCCCTTTTAAATGACTTTGAAGAAGAGACGCAGCAATTTTTTGCCGCATTTTTGTCCGAGAATCGCAATATCAAAGAGCTGATGGACGCTAAATTTAGTTACCTGAACGACCGTCTTGCCAATCATTATGGAATTGAGGGGTCATTTGACAACATTTTGCGTCGTCAAGATGTGGATGGCAAGACTCGTGGTGGTCTGCTCACTCATGGATCTTTCCTGTTACAGACCTCAAACCCGGATGGCACTTCGCCAGTCAAAAGGGGTAAATGGATTCTTGAACGTTTAACTTGTTCACCGCCTCCGGCGCCGCCGCAAGGTGTTCAAACGGCGCTATCACCTAATTCCGGTAACCCCAAGCCCATGCGTCAGAGGCTTGCTGAGCATCGCGCCAATGCCGCCTGTGCAAGTTGTCACTCAAGTATGGATCCGATTGGGCTTGGTCTTGAAAACTACGATGCTTACGGTAAATGGCGTGATCGAGATGAATATGGTGCCATTGATGCTAGCGGTGCTCTGCCAAACGGACAGGAGTTTAAGGATGCAAACGGCCTTGCGAAAGTCATTCGCAGCGATAATGCCTTTGCAAATTGTGTGGCGACCAAGATGGGGCAATACATGCTTGGGCGTTTGCCTGATCAGTATGAACAATGCCTAATTGAAAAAATTGCAAGCAGAACTTCACAAATGAACTACGGTCTTCGAAATCTTGTAGTTGATCTGAGCCGCGCTTTGTTAGTCGAATAATTATGGTTAAAGAGGCTTCCAAGTTTGTTAATTAAAAGCACAAAAAAAGGCACGACTAGAAGGTCATTCCTCCGAGGCTTTGGGACTTGTCTTAGTCTGCCTTTTCTTGAATACTTCATGCCTAGTGTGGCCATGGCGGCTACAGCTAAGCGTGTCCTTTACGTGTACCTGCCCAATGGTGCTCAGTGGAAACCCAATGTCACCGGAAGCGGGTTTTCCCTGGACCATCCGCTAAGTGACCTTCAAAGTGTGCGAGACTATGTCACCGTTATCAGCGGACTTCAGCTTGGACCTGCTAAGTCCACCATAAATGGTGATCATTCGCGAGCCCTCACCGCCTTCCTGTCCGGGCAAACACCTCAATTTCCTGGGCCAAATGTATCCACAACCATCGACATAACTCTTGCAAAGACATTGAGTGCGGGAAGTCGCGTCTCCAATCTGTGCTTAGCTGGTGAAGAACACGCGGCTGCAGAGAGCGGCTATACGGCCGACTACCAGGCTTGCTTATCGTGGCTTGGCGGGGCAAGTCCCAATCCGCGTGACGTCGATCCAGCAGTAGTGTTTGATCGCATCTTTGGTGCCGGTTCTGACACTGAGCGAGAGGGTCAGAGGGCTAATCGTGAGGCCATGGGGCGCAGTGTTCTTGATGCGGTTTTGGCAGAGGCTCAGAGTCTAAACAAGGTACTCGGATCTAGTGATCGAGCGAGGCTACAGGAGTATTTGCAGTCAGTGCGCGAGTTAGAGAGCCGCATGAGTAAGGCTCCTGACAAGACCTGCGAAATTGGTCAGCGTCCTTACAGTGCATCCTATGAACAGCGTATTCAGCAATTTTATGATCTTATATTCCACGCTTTCCAGTGTGGGGTCACGCAAGTTGCGACCTTTCTTCTAGCTTGCGAATCCACCAACCAAAGTTATGACTTTATTGGCTTGCCTTCAAGTCACCATGATATTTCTCATGATAGTTCTGCTGACGGTTACGCAAAGATTGCCCGTATAGTTGCCTGGCAGGTTAAGCAGTTTGCAAATTTTTGTCAGCGTATGCAGGCAGCGCAAGATGCCAGTGGCAACCTGCTAGATAGCTCAATCCTGATGCTCGGTGGTGGTGTTGCGGATGGCGCTCGTCACACCCACGACAACGTGCCGGTTTTACTTGCTGGTCATGGTGGAGGCGCCATTCGAGGTGGTCAGCATCTTAATTTTGAAGGGAGTCCCTTTTGCAATCTTCATTTGACCATGGCCAATGCGCTTGGTGTGTCGATGAGTAAATTCGGTGACAGCAACGGCACATTAAGCTTAGGTTAGGTGCCGCGAGTTGACAGAGTTAGGGCACTTTTTCTGAACCGAAAAATCAAATTGGAGTGTCATGGATCCCTATCAAAGCCTTGAGCAAAAACTGGACGCAGTCCACAAGTGGCCGTGCGAATACACTTTTAAATTCATAGTTGCTGCGGACCAGTGTGAGCGGCTACTTGGAATTCTTCCCCCGGGGCAGATCGATACCAAGGCTTCAAGCACGAACCGCTACACATCTGTCACTCTTCGGGCATCCGTTGATAATGCCCAGGAGGTTATTCAAGTCTATAAGAAGACAGCTGAAATTCCAGGATTGATGGCGCTCTGACGAGTCTTGGTGGTCGACGTTGTCGATGTCATGTCTTTCATGGTAGCTGTAGCAGCATTGAGCCCTTAGCGGGCAAAGTGTCGCGATCGCCGATAGCGGTTATGGGGTTGTCATGAGTTTTTCGGTCATTAACTTCTATAAATTCGTCAAAATTGATGATGCCCGGGAATTACGTTACCCGTGGCGCGACGAGGCAAGGCGCCTCGGGCTTGTAGGTACAATCCTGCTCGCACCAGAAGGTGTCAACTGTGCCTTGTGCGGTGAAATCGAGGCTCTTGAATGTTTCTTATCGTATTTGCGCCGCGATAAGCGTTTTGCCGACGTAGCGCCAAAGTGGAGTGAAACACCCAAGCGGCCGTTTCGCCGGATGGAAGTCAAGGTCAAGAGGTGGATCATACGCTTCGCCGAAGCCAACGACCCGGCTGTAGATGAGATTCTGGATGGGGACCGTATGACACCTTCTGAGGTCAAGACGGCGCTTCAAGAAAAGGCAGACGACTTCATCGTTGTCGATACCCGAAACGACTACGAGACGGAGGTTGGGGCCTTTGCGGGTGCGGTAAAGTTGCCCATTAAAACCTTTACTGAATTTCCAGAGGCGTTTTTGGCGGCATTTGCTGACCAACGCGACAAGCGAATCTTGTTCTACTGCACTGGTGGAGTTCGCTGCGAAAAAGTAGTTCCGTGGGCTAAAGCTCACGGCTTTGACCGTGCGACTCAGCTTGATGGCGGAATACTTAAGTACCTGGAAGAGCACGGAGGTGCTCATTACGAGGGCGAATGTTTCGTTTTTGATGATCGCTTCCAGCTAGACGGTGATTTAGGGGTTACCGCTGCTAGCTTTCCAACCTGATCTTACTTTAACGAGGCGTATAGCCGTTGTAGCTCTTCTTGGCTGATTCCGGCGACATTACGCACGGTTTCTGTCGTGGTTGACGAACCCTGCTTTTCGACACCGCGCATCATCATGCATAAATGCTGAGCTTCAACTTGCACAACGATGGCTCGTGGGGCAATCAGGTCGACAATATCTGCCGCGATGCTTTCGGTGAGACGCTCTTGCACCTGCAATCGCCTTGCGTGCAGGTCAACGATCCGAGGGATTTTCGACAATCCCAAAATGAGTTCTCCCGGGTAGTAGGCGACTGATGCTTTTCCCCAAAATGGGAGCATGTGGTGTTCGCATAAGCTGTAAAACTCCACTTCGCGCACTGCGACCAGTCCTTTGCCTTCGGCCGCAAACACACCTTCGCCGACTACGTCGCGAGCTGTCTTATGGTATCCGGAGCAGAGATGGACAAAGGCTTTCGCAAACCTTTCGGGCGTCCGCAAAAGTCCTTCCCGATCCTGATCTTCTCTGGCTGCCTGCAAGAGTAACTTTGCTGCCGCCACAGCCTCACCGCCTGGTGCTACCGTTGTCGGGGACGTCATCCGCGCACGGGCGATCGCGAGTTCCTGTTCGAGCTTAACAAGATGGTTGTTCATGGCTGACTCCTTGTAGCGCACTTCGGCATATGAGACCAAAGCGCTGTGTCCATATATTTGCCCGCCGCGAGTGCCGCAAGGAGAGAATGAGCTGCGGACCACATGAGTGTTATCGGCTAATGACTCAAATTGTTCTAGGTAGAGGTATTAAAAAATTAGTTCAAAAGTTAGTCAAATCTAATACAATAAATAGTGGGCTTGTGAATTTTTAAATTAAGTGACGGAATTTATGGCTGAATTTGGCGTAAAGGCTCTAGCTGCTTATACCGGCATCAATCCCCACACCATCCGGATTTGGGAGCGTCGCTACGGGGCAATAAGCCCTAAGCGTGCCGCCAATGGGCGACGTGTTTATAGCCAAGAGGATGCTGACCGGCTCTGCCTATTGGGCGAACTCACGACAAGGGGGCACGCCATTTCAGCCGTTGCCCAGTTACCAATGCGAGAACTCGAAGTACTGATATCTGGAACGAGGGGGCGGCCCCAAAACGATGTTTCTCTAGTTGACCCAGGCTTGGCTGAAGCACGGGCTAAGGTGAGCTCAATGCTGCTTGATCGCATGATCATGGCTCTCGAGGGCTTTCAGCTGAGGGATTTAAGCGCCCAATTGGCTTCAGCTAGACTTCACGGAAGCGTCACTGATTTTATCTACCAGATTGTATTGCCGTTGATTGGAACCATCGGGGCATTAGTAAACGAGGAAAAGCTTTCAATCGCTCATGAACATGCTTTGTCGGCGATTCTTAAGACTCATATCTATCAGGCCATTTACAATATGGGGGCAATTCGCCCGCGTGTTGCTGATGATACTGGAGTCAGTACTCCCAGTATCATCATTGCGACTCAAGAGGGTGATCACCACGAATTTGGCATTTTATTGGCGTCGCTTTTGGCGGAATCACGAGGTCTGAATACGCATTTTTTTGGCTGTAATATGCCCGCGCGCTCTTTAGCAGGCGCCGCGAATGCCTTGCGCAGTCCGATTGTTCTGCTCGGTCGCTCAATACGAATGCCGGTCGCTAATGGTTCTGGTGTTATTGTCTCGCAACGCGATTATCTCAAAGAGCTCGATGAGTCGCTCATAGCAACTACAGAAATTTGGCTGGGCGGCGTACTCGAGGCAAATGCTTTAAAATTTAGGCCGCGTCATAAAATTTTGCATATTGCGAGTCTTCCGCTTTTGGACGAGAAGTTTAAATCCCTGCTGGGCTAAAGTTTGCTAGATTTCGATGAAGTTTAGGGTAGCGATTCCACCTTGCGCCTTGTCGGCATCTGCCTCGGCGCCATTTAGGAACTTTTTGTAATCTACCTGGTCGGCCAAAAAAATCTGATACCAAGTAGTAAGATAGCGGCTGAGTTGCCTCTGGAAGGCACCTGGAGACGTTATGTTTTGGTGACCTAAACCGTTCAAGCTGAGAAGTGCTCGAGAGGTATCAGATCGTGCAGCTGAGAAGGCTTTCTCGACATTTGCTGGTACGGCGACGAAATCACTAGTACCGGTTACGAACAACATTGGAACCTTGGCACTTAGGGATTGAGGTTGGTAAGGGCAAAGGCTAATTGCAGCTCGAATTGCCTCAGCTTGGGAATTCACCGCCAAAATTGCTCCAGCCCCGCCCATGGAAAAGCCCATCACTCCCTGCCGGGAAGGGTCGACGAGTCCCTGAATTGGACTACCAGCTCTGGCTGATTCGCTTTTTAATTTGCGCACTGAACCAGTGTGACCGATTTCCCAGGTGTGGGGATCTGTCGAATTCGGGTTAGTCGGTGTGAAAACCTGGACCACAAAGCCGTGGCTAGCAAGGTGGCTAGCGAGCCACGCCATCTGTTCTTTGGTATTGGTGTATCCTCCGCTTAAAGTGGTGGATGGGAGTGGGCGGCGAAGATCGTTTGGATAATAAATAATTGCCGAACTATAAGCGGTGTCATTCAAGCCATCAGTGTAGGACTTAACTGAGTAAGGCCCAGCGAGCTCGGGGTTTAAGGCAAGAGCGTTTGGAGTTGCAGTTGCCGAACTTCCGCTTGGCTGAGCTCCATTTGCATTGGTGTTCTCAGTAGGATCGCTGCTACTTGGCGAGGCCTTGCCAGAGGGCTTACCAGCAAGTTTTCTTCCGTCGGAAGCGCTATTCGATTCGCTGTTGGTGGATTGTCCTTTTTTCGAAATTGGCTGAGGACTGGCTGCGGGTTGAGTACCGCATCCGAAAAGAGTTGCAAGCAGTATAACTGATGTCAGTTTTGGAGTTTGCAATTCGTCTGCCCTCTAATGTGCCTGGGCCCTATCTACCTGACCCGATGCGCCCTTATCGGTAAATTTGGAAAAAAATTTAGCCGTTAGTTTGTATATTTTGCTCGATCCCAGAGCTCAAAATCGAAAATTTGACTAGCGAGCTTGGTGAGGGGGTGCTAAATTTGGTTTAGATTTCATTTGCTTACAGATAAATTCGTCGTATCGAAGCCGTATGGAAGGCTGCGGGAGTGAAGCTTGATTTACGCGTCCCCGGTAAACTCTAAAGTGTTGATTGGATGGATTTGTTTGGTTAGTGCCGGGTGTCAGAGTACAGCGTCTCATGATCGGGTCAGCCCAGTGGAACGTTCGCGGGGGTCCGGTGAGGCTTCTAAACCTGGGACCAATTCTGGCAAGGTTGTTCAGGGGAGGACTGGCAGCGTTCCCTTTCCCGGGGCGCAACAGCTACCAGTCGCACCGGGCACTTCGGGATGTGGTAAGCCGACCGAAGAGTTGGGGATACGCGATGGTGCCGTTCAAGTTGGCGGGTCTAGGCGTACTTTTTTGCGATATGTTAGCCCGAATTATGACGCAAATCGTCGGCATATCCTGATTATCGGCTATCACGGACTGGGTCTGGACGGGTCCTCACCACGACGGGACCACAAATGGACCTCTCTTGAAGAATCCTCGGGAGATGCTGCGATTTTTATCTACGCCAATGCCGCCGGCGGTGCCTGGGATGGTGGCGGTAATAGCCGTGATGTACTGTTTTTTGATGAGTTAGTCCGTGCCACGGGTGAGGAGTTCTGCCTCGAGAAATCGAGAGTTTTTGTGCACGGATTCAGCAATGGAGCTTTTTTTGTGAACTCATTGGTGAACAGCCGTAACACAGCCATCCGCGGAGTGATCTCAGTGGCGGGTGGGGGCGGTGGAGCCAAGATTCCGGCAATGATTATTCACGGTAAGCAGGACGAGAATGTCGGATTTTATGGCAGCGCACCGAGTACGGTTAATGCGTATGCACGAGCAAACGGATGCAAAGCACCTTCCAGTATCGAACAGTTAAAGACCGACACTTGTCAACTGCTCGAGGGCTGTCCACCCAAATTGCCGGTGTGGGTATGTCCGTGGAGCGGTAACCATCACTGGCCAGAATTCACTTTGCCTGATGTGTGGAAGTTCATAACGACTACCTAACATAGTTTAACTGAGCGGGTGACAGGTGTGAATAAAACTGCATAAATTTGGTATTTATGCATCGGTGAGTATAGCTCCTAAACATCTGAAAATATGTATAGACATACGGTTTTAGATTAGTTAGTCACAGATTATTATCCATCGATATGCAGTAACTTCGGTGGCGATTTGGAGAGACTTGAATGAAAGCATTGGGTTATTGGCGTTTGGCACTTTTTAGTTTCGCATCTATCTCGCTGATGCCGGGCTGTGGGCAAAGTCGCTCGACAAGTTTAGTGAAGATCGTTCAAGGCTACGAGGTAGATGCACGCAAATATCCTGCAGTCTCCCTACAAGAGCAAGTGCCTGAAGGCGGCTACGAGTCCTTTTGCACTGGCGTGATGTTAACGCCAGATTATCTTCTGACCGCGGCTCACTGCTCTGTCGATGATGATAACCATCCATCTCATCCCGGTTCGGTGGTTGTCGTCGCTCAGGACAACGATCCAGAGTCGCACCGAGCAACCCGCCATGAGGTTGTGAGTATAAAGATCGAGCCAGGTTATGTTCACAGTGCTGAAGATGAGGACAAAGATGATTCGGTTGAGGTGGAGCCCGGTGATGCCCGTGACATCGCTATTTGGAGGTTGCGCTCACCCATTTCTGGTGTGCAAACAGCAGCGATTCTAGACGCTGAAGATCTCGATGCTGCCTTTCTAGACGAGGCACCAATCGTCATCATGGGGTACGGTAAACACGGTCGGCGTGAAAAACGCTATACCAAGCATAATTTACATATGGCTGAGACCAAGTACTTTGAGCATTTGGGAGGTGACCCGAATGATTTTAGTGAACATTTTGCGAGAGTTCCTGGTCGTACGCAGACGGAATTCTACGCTGGAGCTGAGGGGCTACCCGATACCTGCAACGGTGACAGCGGTGGACCGGCATTTGTAAAGTCACGTTCCGGGCGCCTGCTGCTCGCAGGAGTGACTTCGCGCGGCTTGCCGTCGTGCGATCGGGGTGGAGTGTACACCTTGGTGCCTGCTTATTTGCAATGGATCCGCGCACAAGTCGCGGACCTTAACATTGGCCAAATCAGTAACTAATGACTTAATCTTTTTTGATGAGCTGAATCTGCTGACCATCATTTAGTGTGATCGTTAGCGTATTTCCATCCAGCTGATATGTACTCCAGTACTTTGATGGTAGTTCAATCGCTGGCAAGCGAGGCGGAAAGCATGCTCGCAAAGTTGTGAGCAGATGCCAATGGGCGCCACTTTTGATCTCGCCACTGGCAGTGAAAAAGAACCCTGCAGAGTCTCCCTGGA
>OMIY01000190.1 GCA_900299215.1 bacterium
GGAGCGCGTGAGGACCGCGAGGGTAACCTTTATGTGGCCGTCGCTGACGCCGCGGGTAAGGGACTCCAAGCTGCTTTAGTCGTGCACAGTGTCCAGTCCCTTTGGGCCGAACATCTGAATTCACCTGAATTTGACCCAGCCAATTGGATCGAGAGCTTAAACCGCACAGTCTACGAGCTCGGCCGTGACGAGATTCACATGATTACAATTGGGATCACTAAAATTTCGCGCGACCGCATCGAATACTGGGGTGCTGGACACTTACCGCTGTACATCGCGGTGAGTCCTCAAAACGCACAGAATCAGGTCAGACTCGAAACGTTAACCTCGCGTGCAAACCCTCTTGGTATCCAACCTAAAATTACCGTCACGGCGTCTACTTACGAGTTTGGCCCCGATGAAACTTTTGAGTTGATCAATTTCACGGACGGTGTCGATTTCCTACGCGGACGCAGGTCCAAGAAAGCGATTCTTCAGATTTACGAACAGCTCAGAACCAAGGGTGAAGGTATCCTAGAAGCTATACCTGCCAGTGACGACCGCACCATCATGTGGATCAAAAAGGATGTAGCGTGAGCTCGCAGAGTCCCTAAGATTCAAAAGTCCTATCGACTAAGCCTAGGTAATCTGCCATTCACAGTCGCTCGCAAAGTGCGATCCAAAGCGACGAAGATCACAGCTCTAATTGCTAAAGGCCACTGGGTCATCGTGAACTTGACAACCTCAGCCAGCAGTTGACGACCAAGTGCCCGAATCTCATTGGAGAATCCCTCGACCTTAGGTATTCTCGCCCGGTTCAATTACTAACTGTATGCCCACCCCTAGTCCAAAGGGGAGGCGCCATGGCGGAGACCTGCTCTTGAGTACGCAAGCATCGAACCAGTCCGGAAATGACCTGATGACCAAGATCGTGTCGCTATGTAAGCGGCGTGGCTTCGTCTTTCAAAGCAGTGAGATCTACGGTGGTCTCAAATCCTGCTACGATTACGGCCCCCTAGGTGCCGAGCTCAAGCGCAACATTGCCGCCGAGTGGTGGCGCAGCATGGTTTACGAGCGAGATAACATCGTCGGTATCGACGCCTCCATCATGATGCACCCCCAGGTCTGGCAGACCTCTGGTCACCTTGCCGGATTTTCCGATCCGCTAGTCGACTGCCTCAACTGTAAGGAACGGTTTCGGGCAGATAAGGCGCCGCGTGCCGAGCCGGGCAGCACCGCCAACTACGTCGCAGGAGGAAAATCAGGCGGCGCCAAGCTGAGTGGTCAGGTTAGCCCTAAAGGTTACGTATGCCCACAATGCGGCGCACCAACGTTGAGCGACGAGAGACAATTTAACCTTATGTTCCGGACCACCTTAGGTCCTGTAGACCCCCTGACAGAGGTCGCACGCGAGCTTGAAGGAAAAGCGCTGCCAGCTAACAAGATTCGGGAGATGCTTGAAGAGGCCGCCAAGAAGAACGTGACCTATCTGCGGCCCGAGACCGCCCAGGCGATGTTCGTGCAGTTTCTGAATGTGCAGCAGTCGATGTCGATGAAGGTACCATTCGGTATCGCTCAGGTCGGCAAGTCATTCCGCAACGAAATCGTCACAGAGCACTTCATTTTCCGCTCCTGCGAGTTTGAACAGATGGAGATGGAATTCTTCTGCGAACCCGGCACTCAGAAGGAGTGGATGGACTACTGGCGCCAGGAGCGGATGGCTTGGTATCACCGCTATGCCAATGACAAAGAAGCCTTCCGTCTGAGGCCACACGATGACGATGAACTGGCTCACTATAGCGACGAGTGTTACGACGTCGAATACCGCTATCCATGGGGCTGGGGCGAGCTTGAAGGGATCGCATCGCGTACCGATTACGACCTTAGTCGCCATGCGGCTGAGTCCGGTGTCAAACTGAGTTACTTCGATCAGCAGAAGAACGATCCGGCCACTGGCAAGCCAGGCTGGCGCTATGTGCCTTATGTAATCGAGCCGGCTGCTGGGCTAACACGCTCGGTGCTGTGCTTCCTGATCGATGCTTACGCCGAAGAGTCTGGGGTGGATGCGGAAGGTGAGACCAAAACCCGCGTCCTCTTAAAGCTGCATCCGCGCCTGGCGCCGTACAAAGCAGCGGTATTGCCCCTGGTAAAAAAAGACGGTCAACCTGAAATGGCCATGGAGCTCGTCAAGGAGTTCCGCCGTCTCGGTATCAACGTCAGCTACGACGACAAGCAGTCGATTGGTAAGCGCTACTCACGACACGACGAGATTGGCACACCTTTCTGTCTGACTATCGATAACGACTCCGTCAAAGACGGAACTCTGACCCTGCGTGATCGCGACACTGCCAAGCAAATTCGCTTGCCAGTTGCCGAAGCGGTGGCAGTGGTGAAGGCCAAGCTAGACGACTATTAGACCAGATCGCAGAGACGATTAGAGATGTCCGCAGTTCCATTGGAGACCCAGTTCGCCATGACGATCTCAGCATTTCAAAAAGCACGTGCTGCCTACAGACCAAAGTTACCAGGCTGCCTTGAGCAGCTTGGTCAAGTTGGAGTGAGCTACAGCGGCCTAGGCTCTGAACTCAAGCAAGAAGGTCAAGTTGCCGCGAAATTAGCTCAGCTATTCCCCCACACCTACCATCTAACCGACAAGGGCGTGATCAACTTCACTGCTGCTGGCGGTCAGGTTGGTAGCCAAAACGGACCACTACACGTCGGCGTGGTCCTTTCTGGCGGCCCCGCACCAGGTGGTCACAACGTGATCTGGGGTGTAGTGGACGCGGTCATGAACGGCGCGTCAGGGAGCCGGGTCACCGGGTTTTATGGTGGTCCCGCGGGGGTGCTAGCAGGACGTACCGTCAATCTTGACCCCAGGGCGATAGAGTCCTACCGCAATGCAGGTGGTTTTGACCTTCTCGGCACCAGCCGAAGCAAGATCGACACGCCTGAGAAGCTTGCCACCTGCAAGCGAGTGCTTGACGACCTTAAGTTAGACGCATTGGTCATTATAGGCGGTGACGATTCAAACACTAACGCCGCGGTTCTAGCCGAATATCTGGCCAGCGTTGGCTCGCAAGTGGCGGTCATCGGCGTTCCCAAAACGATCGACGGTGATTTACAAAACGCCTTTGTCGAGACTACCTTTGGCTTTGACTCTGCTGTCAGAGTCTATGCTGAGCTAGTGTCCAATATTAGTAAGGATACCCTCAGTGGCCGTAAATATTATCACTTCGTCAGACTCATGGGCCGAGCAGCTAGCCACATAACAATGGAAGTGGCCTTACAGACGCAACCGACCTTGGCTCTCGTCGCCGAGGAGGTCGCCGCGAAAAGGCAAACCTTAGGTGCGTTGGTCGAAGAGATTGCCAACGTGATCAAAGCACGAGCTGAACAGGGTAAGAATTACGGAGTCATCTTAGTACCGGAAGGTATTATTGAGTTTATTCCGGAGATGCGAGCGCTGATCGAAGAGCTGAATGGCATCATTGCAGCTCACAAGGAATATATCGACTCGCTCAGTGGATTCACTGAACAGAGCGAGTACATGAACCGTAAACTTTCCAGGGATGCATCCTACACGTTCTCTAGCCTACCGATTGACATACAAAGGCAGCTGTTGATGGACCGTGATCCACACGGCAACGTTGCGCTGTCTCGAGTTGAGACGGAAAAACTCCTGATTGAACTCCTCAGCAGTCACCTAAGAGAGGAGAAGTCTGAGGGGCGCTACAAAGGTACGTTCGGCTACCAGCACCACTTCTTGGGGTACGAGGGACGGTGTGCCGCCCCGACAAATTTTGACGCTAATTATGCCTACTCTCTAGGCCGCACAGCGGCAGCACTAGCTGCATCCAAAGCCAACGGTTATATGGCCGTAGTGCGCAATTTGGGCCTGTCTGAAGGAAGTTGGCAGCCAAGCGGGGTTCCCCTGGTGGCCATGATGACGGTTGAGGAAAGAGGCAAAGGCCCCCGACCGGTCATAAAAAAAACACTAGTCAACCTGGATGGTCCTGCGTTCAAATATTTTGCTAAGCAAAGGACTGAATGGCAGCGTGGGGACGAGTTCCGCTATTCGGGACCGATTCAATATTTTGGGCCTAGCGAACTAACCGACCGGGTGCCGCTCAGTTTGGCGCTCGAGACAGGTGCAGGCGAGGACGTCAATTGGTGAGGTCAACTTACACATGAACGAATCGAAGCAACAAGCCGACGGTCAGAATCGCGGTGGCAAGAGACGTCGTCGTCGTCGAGGCAAGGGCGGTGGCAGTGGCGGCAATCAGCAACAGCAGCAGAGCCAGCAGCAGAAGCCGCAACAGCAACAGCAACAAAAGCAGCAGATGGCTCAAGGTGGTGGTAAGCAACGTCCATCAGACAATATTCGAGGGCAGCAGCAAAACCGCCAGGGTGGCAAACAAAAGCAGCAGCAGCAGCAGCAGCCCTCTAGCAAAATGCGTGTGGCTGAAGATTTGCGTAAAGCCGAGCGTCAACGCGAACTAAACCGCCCTGAACCTCCCTTTGTGCACATAGAGAAGCGTTACGCGGTTATGATTTTTGACACGATCCAAGCAGCGAAAGCCGAACTCGATATTCTGACTTCCAAAGCTGCGGAAGTGGATCAGTTAAATATCGTCATCCGTGCTGAAGGCAACATGGATGATCCTGAACTCAGTGGTATTCCAAAGTCTAAACTTTTCGCCGGTGCTGCGTGGACTTTAATTCATGAGCGCCGGATCAACGACGGCTGGTATGATGCACCAAGGTAATCCTGTGGCATAATTCTCAGTCGAATTCCTCGAAATCGTCGTCGAGATTGAGTAAGGGCCCTTGTAAGATACCCAATCGACCGGTCGGCCCCACGCCACCGGCATGCGAGCGCGGGATCACCATGATGGCGTCATTGACGTCATCGTAGGTGATGTCATCCATACTAGTGTCGGCGCTGTCTAGACTCTGCTGGTAGGACTCCAGAAACTTCGAAACCCTGGGCGAGGGCTGATCGGCAGGAGCCGACTCAACCGTCGAGTTTTCTACTGGCGGCTCAGCAAAACTTAGCGTTATGTCAGTACTGCCGTTACCGATTACCACGGTTTTGGCCAATACATTCTTAAGAGTGAATCCGTATTCAGCGGGAATCGGATCACCGATGGTAAGCGTGTAGGATCGCTGCGTGACGTTGTTCTTGAGTACTGCTATTCCGGTTGGTTGCTGGTTAGGAAGTGGGTCACCTGAGATCACGCCAACAACGGACCACCTTTGGCCAATGTTGCCGGGTTCTGATGCATGCCCATAGCTACTATGCATGAGACACGCTACAAGTAGTGCCACTTTGACAAATTTGTTTACCATCTCCGACCTCACCTACTGCGGGCTTTGGACCCGTACCTAGGTAAGTATCGGCAGTAGGTAGGCAAAATTGAGTCGGTGCGCTAGCGACTATATTTGGTAACTAGCGTAAAAATCCTGAATCGCCTCTCAACGCCCCGTGAGCTTATGTAGAGGGCGTTGGTCCTCAAAAGTCACCAGCATCGGGCCTATTGGGGTCTCAAACGCGGCATGTGCGGTCAAGAAAGCAATTGGCGGCTGCGAGGGCTTAGCGATTAAGTCGCGCATCAGCTTCACAGCATAATCACCGTTGATGGTAACTGGCACATGGACTACATGCTGACCCTCACCGGGGATGTGCACCTTACTAGCCAACTCCCCCCGTGCTATGGGCATACCCGATGCAACCAATTCGTAGTCCATTTTGGCAAAATTTAGATCAAAACTATTAGGATTCTCGACGTTGACATCAATCATGAGATCGATACCACGCATACTTAGACGGGTGATTGATGCAGCAAGAAACGTAACCTTTGGTTTTTGAACCCCGAGCCCAACCAGCTCTTTAAGGTATGTGCAACCTGAGGCCGTGGACACGACCATAGCAAGAGCAAGCATCGCCAATAGCGATGAGATTCGAGAATGCATGGGGGAAGTGAAGTGATTCATCAGCTCTGATGATAACGCGAATCAACTTAGTGTTGTCAACCTGTATGCCCACATTTTCAAGAGTAGACCGATAGTGGTGGAGTAACCGCTCCAAGCTTTAAGAATTTGTCCCGATGGTGACAGGATGAAGTACGAGGGAAACGCGTTGACTGAAAGCTCGCGCGCCACTTCGTCGTTCCCTACCAAAACAGATGCGGATAAGCCAGTGGACCTAACGAAATCGTCAATTTCAGACTTTTGCTCCCACGCTAGAGCTAAACTAACCACATTTAGTCCGCGTTCCGTAAGAGCATTTAGGTTCCCCGCTGTCGCCCTGCAGACTCCACACCATGGAGCAAATACGTAAACCAGAGTCAAATTCTGCTTTTCGAGCACCACAAAAGGATTTCCATCTAGAGTTGCAAGAGACTTAGCCGTTTCGGGCCAAGCACCGCTGCGCATCTTCGATCCCTGCCACCACTCGGCTCCTAGAAGCAGTGCGATGAAGATCAAAACGTTACCGAACAGGCTCTTGAGGCGGCTTGTTTGTGGCACTTATTTAAGCTCCGCTATAAGCAAGCATCTTTATAAGCAAGCTCCTCTGTAGCAAGTTTCTTGCCGTGTATTGAACACACCTATACTACTAAATTTAAAAGTTTTTTTAAATTTCACTAAAGTCGAAACCAACTTTTGTCGAAGTCTTCCTCGAGAACAGTGAAACAGGAGTACCGAGAGGCGACCATAAGGCGTCGACAATGAAACCAAAAACCCCATTATTTCGGTTGGTTGCGCCAACACTGAGCCGTCCGAGCCTGGTGGGTCTGGTCATCTTTGTTATTTATGTCGGTGGTTTACTCCCCACCCCCGCTCTTGGCTCAGCTAGCTTACCACTCAGCTATTCGGGGCGGCTGTCGAGTCAAACCGGCGCACCACTCACTGGCGCCGTCAACATTTCCGGAACCTTCTGGGATGCGGAGATTGGCGGAACACAAAAGGGAGAAACGTTCAACTTCACGAGCGTCATACTAACCGAAGGTGTGTTTACAATTTACTTTCCTTTCACTGGATCACAAGTCGACGCCATTTTTGGCGATGGTACCGCAGCGGTTTACATCGAGATCACAGCGGAAGGTAAAACGTATCCCAGACAGAAGTTTAACTACGTACCGCTTGCCATGAGAGTACCTGTAGATAGCGCCTCTTTAGGATTCGATCCAACTAGCGGACAGCTTGGTATCAAGGGCGTAAAGGCCGCGAGCGCGGGCACGGTGCTTGTTAGTGACGGCATCGGTGGCGTGAAATGGGACAATGTCAGCGCGAGTGCGCTCACAGCTAAAACGCTGACTAATCAGGACCCGACGGCTAACCAGGTTCTCACCTATCAGAACGGGAGATGGGTGGCCGCCACACCAACAACGTCAGCGTCCTCCGGAGGCAGTGTGAGTATCACTGCAGGAACAGGTTTGAGCGGCGGGAAGATAACCACCACAGGAACCATCAGCCTTGCCGACACCACCGTAACAGCGGGAAGTTACACTCGCGCCAACATCACGGTCGATCAACA
>OMIY01000191.1 GCA_900299215.1 bacterium
AGTATCCACTAGGAATGGTGGCACTTTACCATAAAGTCTGAACCACACCCGATGCAGTATTTTGACTTCCCTGTACGGTAATCCTACATAGTTTGTGATCCATGCAAGTACTTTGACCCAGCTGATCATCAATGTCATAACGCGCCTGGTTGTGACCCAAATTACATGCGTGAAGGATTAGGGTATGACTGTGGCCAGTGTGCAGCCTATTTTCCAGGCGGAGGTGGCCATCCAGAAACAATCGTAGGCTGCTGTGGTGCTACTTCGTTGTCCTATCCTCAGGTGCTTTGTGGTGAAAACCAAGAAGATGTGGCGCAATAAATTCAATAGCCTGGCGCGTCAAAATAGGAGGCAAGCAGTCAATCTGCCCCACCTATATGAGACTTTTTTACCGTTTCCATCCCGCAATTTCTAAACTTATCAGAAAGTTAGCCGATAACAACTCCGACAATCGCTCGATTTACGCAAGTCGAGTGGTCAAGGAGGCCCTGGATGCGGCGACAAATCTCATTCTGCACAAGATCGTTGTCTGCAATTTTAGCCTATACCGTCTTTGCGTCCGATTGCGCCTATGGCACCCCGATTGCGCTTGAGGCGGCAATCCAAGCCGCTACCAACAATTCACCCGAAATTCACGCCGCCGAGGCTCGCAAAAAGGCCGCAGAATGGAAGAGAACAGAGTTCTTTGCAGGACATCTTCCGACAGTTGGTGTTTCAGGTAACTACCTAGCTGCAAAAAAATATGTCGAAATGACGTTTAACATGCCTGGAACGACTCGCCCATCGACGATCCCGCAAATACTGCCGTCCACAAACTGGATTGCAAGTGCTCAGTTGCCGCTTTATGACGGCATGGCTACTTCATCACGCGTCGATGCTGCGTCCAAGGCCATCGAGAGCGCGGAAAGCGAGATCAACTGGCTCAAGTTCAAAATTAGCCGCGAAATCAGCATGCAATATTACAAAGCGATTGCGACCCATGCCCTATTGGAAGTCGCCAAGCAGAATTTAAAGACCATGAACGACCATCTGAAGGACGTGAAATTGTCCAAAAAAGTCGGTCTTTCAACAGACTTCGATATTCTGCGCGTTGAAGTGCAAACTAGCGAGGCCCAGGCAGAAGTGCTTAATGCTGAAGACAACGTTGCGATGGCCCAGATCCGACTTGAAGAACTGATTGGCACGTCTTCGAACGGGACTACATCCGAACCACTGGAACCTACAGGATACCTCCCACAAATAGGCAACGCCTCTGAACAACTTGCCGCCAAGTCAACGACAACTATAGCCCGCGATGATTTAGTGGCTTTAGAGCGCCGGATCGATGGACTCACTGCCACTTATCAAGCAGCGAGTAAGTCTTATTACCCTCGTCTGTCCCTATTTGCACAATACCAGTACTACAACAACCAGAACGATCGATTCATAGACGTGGACTCATTTCGCGCTGCATGGATGTCAGGCGTTTCACTGAACTGGACGTTATTTGATGGTCGTTCTTCAAGTGCAAAGGCTAATCAAATTGCTAACGACATGGTTGAAGCAGAGGCGCTACTTATAACTAAACGAAACAAAGGCCGAACCGACGCCGAACTGTGGCGTCGTAAACTTCATTACTATTCCAATCTTAGCATTACTCGCCACAACGACGTTGCTAAGTCCGAGGAAAGCTTGCGTCTGGCCAAAGTCGGTCAAAAAGAAGGTACCCGTACTACGACAGACTTACTTGATTCTGAAGCAGAATTATTTCGGTCTAGGGCCAACGAAATTAATGCACAGATCGGTGCCATAGAATCTCTTATCAACTTCGAAATCGCTACGGGACAAAAAATCAAAGATCTATACTGATATATTTTTTAAGGATTGCTGCGTCAGCAAAGTGAAAGGCATAGTGATGAGTAAAAAGAAGAAAATCCTAGCTGGTGTAGCTCTCATTGCAACTTCAATTACAACGTATTATGTGATCCAAGGCTATCGCTATGTCCGCTCAGACAACGCTCAAGTCGATGCGCGCACTCTTGCCCTTTCGACTAAGGTCGGAGGCTATGTCGAAAAGGTAATGGTTGATGTTGGCGATGTTGTCACTGCAGGCACCATCGTTGCAAAACTCGATGATCGCGATTTCAAAAACAACTTGGTCCGGGCTATTGCTGAGCGCGAATCTGTAGACGCTAGGCTCCAAGATGCTCAAAGGACGTACAGGCGCCTAGCGGAGCTGACTGCCAAAGGCGCGGCAACTCAGGCCCAGCTGGATGCTGCGACCGCAATTTTTAATGAGCTAAAGGCTAGACAGGCTGCAGCTGTAGCACAGGTGGCTCTAGCGGAGCTGAATCTATCTTACTGCGAGATCAAAGCACCTTTCGATGGTTTTATTGCCAGACGATCCGTGCAACCGGGCCAACTCCTATCTCCCGGCACACCAGTCTTTGGCTTTGTAGACAGCGAGGAACGTTGGATCACCGCGAACTTAAAAGAGACGGAGCTTAAAGGCCTCGCCACCGGTGCAGAAGTTGACATCGATGTGGATAGCATACCTGGTAAATCATTTTCTGGAACATTAGCCCAATTCAGCCCGGTTACAGGTGCCACTTTCGCCCTCATCCCGCCCGACAATGCTACTGGCAACTTCACGAAGGTTGTCCAGAGAATACCGGTGAAGATAAAGCTTAATTCTTTGTCCCAGGAAGACCGGAAGGCACTTCGGGTGGGCCTAAGTGCCGAAGTCAAAATTCACCGTCAATAATCCAGTCTAGTTAGGCGCCTCGGAGATGCAGACTCCCAACAAAATGGTCATATTTGTCGCAGTACTGGCGTCGCTGCTGGAAATCATCGACACGTCCATAGTCAACGTCGCTCTCCCGACTATGATGGGCAGCCTCGGTGCCACGCTTGAAGAAATCAGCATGGTCATCACCGGTTATGCGATCGCTAATGCCATCGTTCTCCCACTATCAGCTTGGCTAAGCGAAAGAATCGGTCGGAGAAAGTATTACCTAGGCTGCATCGCGGCGTTTACTGTGGCGTCTGTTGCCTGCGGTCTATCACCCAATTTGCTCAGCTTGACCATCTTTCGCGTGGTTCAGGGCTTTGTTGGGGGAGCCTTACTGCCCACCTCGCAGTCCTTGATCTACGAACAATTTCCGAAGGAGAAGGCGGGAATGGCAGGCGCCATCTTCGGCATGAGCGTGATGATTGGTCCCACTCTAGGACCAGTATTAGGTGGCTACCTCACTGACACTTATGGCTGGCGGTCCATTTTTAACGTCAATCTCCCCTTAGGATTAATAGCCCTTTTGGTCGGTTTTTCAGCAATTACCGACCGCGAACAAACAGAGGAAGAGAAGGCCAGACATGAAAAACTGTTTAAACAATCTTTCGACGCCGTTGGTCTGGCCCTACTGATTCTAGGGATAGGTTGCCTTCAGTACGTCCTCGAAAGAGGCGAGCCTGAAGACTGGCTCTCTTCGAATTATATTATTACCGGGTGCATCGTAACAGCCATAGCGCTCCCCACTTTTGTGTGGTGGGAACTAAGAACACCCTATCCAGTGATCAATATACGCTTATTCTTAAACCCGCTGGTTGCTAGCGGTGTCTCTTTGATGGCCTGCCTTGGATTCTTTCTTTACGGTGTCGTTTTTATACTTCCAGTATTTGTGGGAAGAATGTTTCACTACACCGCGACTCAGACTGGTATCCTGTTTATTCCGGGATCCCTGTTAACGGCATTTATGATGCCGTTCATTGGCAGAATGATGCAGGCGCGGGTCAACCCAAAGATTCTAATATTTATCGGCTTCACAGCGATCGAGTGTTGTTTAGCGCTGATGCTCCGCTTCAGCTCCCTCACCAACTATGACGAACTTCAACTTATGATGTACGTCCGCGGCTTTGCCATGGCGTTCCTGTTTGTGCCGATAAATTCAAGCATTCTCAGCCAATTTAATGGTGCCACCGTAGGTCAGGTGGCAGGCCTCCTGAACCTGTGTCGCCAGATAGGTGGAAGCATGGGTATCGCTCTAATCGGGACCATGCTCGCCACTCGGACAAAACAAAACTATTCCGATCTTTCGGAGCATGTATCACTCCTTGATCCAGCGACCATGCAGTCTTTTCAGCAAGTTGTCATGGGATCGATGACTAAATTCACCAACTCACTCGGCATGGCAACAGGTCGTGACCTAGCCTTGCATCAAATCCTATACCGCCTTCAAACTCAGGCATTCATGCTCAGTTTCGTACAGTTGGTTGGAATCATGATGGCCATAATGACCATTGCGTATGTTCCTCTGTACCTTCTCAATTTGCGGCGCACAGTCACGGCCACGATGGACAGTCACTAATTTGCCCCTTTTATCATTGGTGCCGTAAAACCCTGCCATTTATGGCGGGAATAAAAGGCGCCCGGTCAGATCAGAGGCAGCCCTGATTGTAACTTTGAGGCAATTCAGCGTAGACCTAGCTAGGTCTACGCTGTAAATGTCTAAAAAGCCTAAGATAAATTGCGAAGAGCTGTGGCGGCGAGTCCTCAAGCTACAGCTTTTCGCCGCAAACTTACGCTAGTATTACCAGCGTCCGCCGCCGCCGCCGCCGCCGAAGCCGCCGCGACCACCGCCGCCGCCGAAGCCGCCGCGACCACCGCCGCCGCCGCCGCGTGGCTTATCTTCGGCTTCATTCACCTTAACGGTGCGGCCGTCGAGTTCTTTGCCATCCATACCAGAAATCGCCATTTGGGCGCCCTGGTCATCGGCGAAGGTTACGAAACCAAAGCCGCGGGAGCGACCGGTGTCGCGATCTTGGACGACCTTTGCTTCATCAACGTGACCGAAACGCTCAAATGCCTGGCGCAGCGTGTCGTCACTAGTATTCCAGCTTAAACCACCAACAAAAACTTTCTTTCCCATGTCTCTCTCAATCCAAAAAGCAGACCATTTATAGTTCTCAAGCCAACGATTGGCTCAGATTCTTGGGACAACAAGTATCA
>OMIY01000192.1 GCA_900299215.1 bacterium
ATATGCCCGCACTTCGTTGATGATGAACTGCTCGAAGTATGTGCCAAATGCCGGGTGATCTTGGTCGACATCTCCATGTCTGGCTAGGTATTTGGCCACACCTGTATCGAAAAAATAAAACTTGGACCTTTTTTGGGCAGCTCGTTTTTTCGAGCGGGTAAATGCCGGCAGTCTGTAGCCAACGAGAGTATCTTCGAGAATCTCTATATAGGATCGAATCGTTTGGTCGCTCACGCCGCAGTCTTGAGCTATGGAGCTGAAGTTCAACTCACATCCATTGGTCTTACCCATCACATCGAGAAAGGTACTAAACGCCCTCAAGTTGCGTACCAAAGCTTCATCCTGAATTTCGTATTTTAAATAGGTCTGACAATAAGCTTTGAGCTCTTTTTCGGGCTGATTGCTGAGGTAAATGGATGGTAGTCCACCGTTTCGCATATAGCGCATCAAATCGAAGTCATCAATCTCCGCAGAAACGAGAGGAAACATATGTTTCGTCCAAACCCGTCCGCCAAGTAGATTGGTGCCTTTACGCTTTAGCTTCCGCGCACTGCTGCCGGTCAGGAGAAAAGTCCAACGCCCAGATTTCAACAGGCGTTGGACTTCATCGAGCAATGCGGGAAGCTTCAGGATCTCATCGATAACGACGACCTTGGCTTGACTGTGTTCCAGCTCTTCGCCAACAGCTTTGGGGCGGCGAAGGAAAGTGGTAAACCGATCCGAGTCTAACAGATCGATCACATATGCATCTGGAAGTTGCTGCTCAATTGCTGTGGACTTACCGACCTGGCGCGGTCCAAAAAGAAAATGGGATTTCTGAGACAGAATATTATTCAATTGAATCAGTCGTTTATATATCATCGAAGTGGTACCTCGAAATTTCATGATATTTCGAAGTATAGCTTCGATAATCTATAAAATCTGGCGCCGCGGCGAAGGGGGCTGACGACACTGATATCCGAAAGAGCAACGTAGGCGCTGTTTCTTAGCTTAGCGTTCGATACTCACTCAGGCGGAAAAAATTTGGGTTAGTAGGTCCTGCCACGGCCAAACCTCGACTTTACCTAACCGCCGGCGCGTTGTACCGAGATAGGCAACGGCTTGCTCGCAGGGTTTGGCATAGAAATCTGTGAAGCTCTTCAGTCCCGAAAGATCCTCTGGACCGATATTTGTCGATGCTTTCACTTCAATAGCCCAGACTCTTCCCCTAACCTCAACAATGAAGTCGACTTCAGCGCCAGCAGCAGTCCTGTAGCTGGAAATTCTGATAGGCTCATCGTAAGACCAAGCAGTGCACTGCAATTGATTAAACAGCAGATTCTCAAAATATTGACCAATGCGATCTGTAGAGACATTAAAGTTATCCAGTAGCCCACCTAGTACCCCAGTATCAAAAAAGAAATACCTGGGGTGTTGCACAAGTCTTTTACGTTCACTTTTGGCAAAAGCTGGGACGCGAGACACGATTAGCGTGTCTTCGAGTATTTCAAAAAAGCGGCTTGCTGTTTGCCTCGGTACGGCTGCTTCAGAGGACAATTTATTCAGATCTAGAAATTGTCCAGAAGTCGCCGCAGCAAGAAATAGGAAGCGAGAGAATCCCTCGATATTCTTGGTCAGCGCTTCTGCCTGGACCTCTTCGCGCAAGTAGGTTGAAGCATACGACCGCAGAGTTTTCGCTCGATCCTGGTCATCTGATTCGCTGTAAATCCCGGGCAAAGTCCCATAGGCTAATGCTCGCCGACTATCTAAGCATCCGTTGACCTCTGAGGACGCGAGAGCTCCGAGGTAATAGGTATGAATGCGCCCAGGTAACAAATTGGCGGAGCCGCGTCTAAGCTTGCGAGCACTTGAGCCCGTTAACAAGAAACGCACTCCTCGGTACGGCCCGTCGATTAAAACTTGGAGCGTATTCAACAGCGATGGCAAGCGCTGTATCTCATCGATGAACACAGTCCCGGCGTTCATGGGTCCGAGTCGCTCTTCTAATTCGCTTGGATTGCGGCTGAATTGAACGAAAGTCGGGTCATGCATGAGATTGATGGTTAGGTCCGGTCCTAGGGACTGCATCAAGGTTGACTTCCCAGCTTGACGAGGGCCTAAAAGCAGGCATGACTTCTTGGATTTTTCTAGTGTTTTAGAGAGATTACGTTTGATCATGGGCCGTAACTAACATTGTGGTTAAATTGCATGGTAATTTTACCACGTAGTTTCGTAGGGCGGAAGCCAGGCCCGACTGGACTCCGCTTGACTAAATAGGCTATCTTTAATAAGTAAGCGTTTACTTACTTATGTGCGAGGCCTAATTCAGTGTCGGCGTCTGCTTTAAATCCTAAACGAAAACCGAGAATTAGCGCGTCTGAACGGCGCCGTCAGCTGATCGAGGCTGCCTTGCCCCTCTTCGCGCAGGTGGGTTTTCGCGGGGTGACAACGAGGCAGCTTGCGACGACGGCTGGGGTGTCCGAGGCACTGCTGTACCAGCACTTTCCCAGTAAGGAGGAACTCTACAGCGCGGTGCAGGATTACTGCTGCCAGCCGCGTGAGGAGCTCAAGGCAGTGCTGACAAGTTTGATCCCTTCAACGTCTACCCTAGTCGGCTTACTCTACTTTCAGACTAAGATGGTGGTCGACAAGGCGGTGATGGGTGGCGGTGGGGGTAATCAAATCTTCCCCCGATTGATGATGCACAGTGTGCTTGAAGACGGCGAGTTTGCGCGCCTCTACTTGCAGCGCGCCGTATCAAGAATGGCGGCGACCATGCAGCGCAGCGTTGCTGCAGCTAAGAAGAGTGGTGATATCGCCGTTGATGATATGTCGGACGAGATGCGGTTTTGGTTCTGTCATCATCTGCTGGTAACAGTTCTGATGTATCGACTCACACCGGACCCAGTGGTTGCGTATCCAATTAGTGAGGATGCTCTGCTGATGCAGATCGTCGTGTTTATGCTGCGCGGGCTCGGTATGACTGATGCAGCTATGGCTAAGTATTGCAATTTTGATGCACTGCGCGAGCAGTCGCAAAAATGGCTCAATTTAATTCGAGACTATCCAGCAGGTAGCGAGGGCAATGTTTCATGAGTACACAGATCGTGAGTGTCATCAGTTTGGTGCTGTTTGGCGCGTTGTCGGCGCAGGCAGCTGAGCAATCTTATGAACAGGCAAACAGTGTCGCCGTGAGTCTACAGGATGCGACTCAAATTGCTGTAGGCAGGTCTTTTAGAATCCGCCAATCGGAAGCCGAGCGTAATGCACAGGTAGAAAAAAGACGTGGTTCGTGGGCCGAAGTGGGTCCACGCGTTAAGGGTGAATACAACGAAATTCATCTGCGGGAGCCGGTTAAGGCCTCCTTTGGACCGCAGCCGATAACAATCCGTCCAGAGCTTACTCGCAATGCCGCGCTAACAATCGCGCAACCCATCACCGGTGCCGCTGCGTTAATCACTAAAGCCAAGTTTGAAGGTAAGCAAGAAGATCTCAAAGATCTAAAGTTGAGACAAACTAGGGCTGAGGTTGCCTTTCAAGCCAGTGAGCTTTGGCTTAAAGCTTTCGAAATGAAACGCCAGCTTGAGATTGCTGACTTTGCCGTGAAAGTGGCGAGCAGTCAGGCTAGTGATGCACAAGCGATGGAGCGTGCCGGCCGATTAAATCATGCCGATAGTTTGCGTCTTCAACTTGCGGTGTCAGAGGCGCGCAGCGGACTGGCGAGGGCCAAGGCGGGTAACGATATCGCTCTAGCAGCCTTGCGCGAGGTGTTAGGATTAAGGCCTGACGTGAAGATCGACCTCAAAGGCGGCTTGCCTAAATTGTCTAATCCACCGGATTTGAGCAAAGCCTTGAACACGGCCTTTGAAAATCGCCTTGAGCGCAAGCAAGCAGCTCTGGGAGTGGTGCTGGCAGAATACGGCAAAAAGTTTGCTTACACGCAGTATATGCCCAGTGTGAACGCCTTTGCCAAAGCAGAGCATAATATGGGTCAGTTGCCATTAGGTGCCCAGGCCTATCAGCATACTTACGGCATCACAGCTAGCTGGGATCTTTGGTCAAATGGATCGTCCGCTTTTGCGGTCAGGGAAGCTGCGCAAAATGCGGTCGCTGCCGAGGAAGGGCGACGTAGTGTTGATAATATGATTCGCATCGATGTCCAACAAGCGGTCGCAGCTTTTTCTGCAGCGGAAGAGTCCCTCGCAGCTGCTAGCCAAGCGGTGACTCAAGCTGAAGAAGTTTACCGGATTCAGTCTGTCAGGTTTAAGACGGGAGCAATTCTTAGCTCTGAACTTCTGCTTGCACAGAATGCCAGAGATGCGGCGCAGGTGCGGTTAGCAACTGCAGAGACTGATTTAGTTTTATCGAGTTTGAAGACCCAGAAGGCACTAGGCGTTGAGGCGCCGCAATTATAGGAAGGGCTGATCATGAGGCATCTATTTAGTCTTTTATCTCTCGTTGCGGCGTTGACGCTCAGTCAGGGTTGTCACAAATCTGGCGGTGGAAAAGCATCGCTTCCACCTAAAGGTGAAGTTGCGGCAGTTGCTCCAACTCCCGCTCCAAGCGCGCCACCAGCATCATCAGAGCCTGAAGCAGCGCCCGCAGCAGCGCCCCAAATGGCGCTTGCTCCCGAAGCTACTCCTGCGCCAGAAGTGGTCCCCGCACAAGCGGAGCCAAGTGCTCCCAGATCTGAGCCAGGCACTGCAGTTGCAACAGCAACTCCTGGAACGGTTGCTCCAAAGGGAAGCAATGTAGCCGTCGATTACCGATTGACTGGACAAGTATCGGCACCGCGGCGTTCGCAGCTGACGTTTCGCGTCTCGGGATTTATCAGCTCGGTGCCACTCAAGCCCGGCACAAAAGCTAAGCAAGGTGAAGTGATCGCCACTTTGGACGACCGTGACTTTCAGTTGCGGCTTGAACTTGCAAAGGCCCGTCGTGACAGCGCAGCGGCGCAACTTGCCGCCGCCGAGAAAGAATTCCAACGTGAGCAGGAACTCAAAAAAGCCAACGCCTCTACAGCTAGTAACTATGACCGAATTAAATCTGGTTATGACGTCGCGCGTGTTGCTGTGAGACTGGCTCAGTTAGATCTAGAACAAGCTGAGCTCGCATTCAAAGACACCAAGCTGACTGCTCCTTATGATTGCGTCGTATCGACTCAGTTTAAATTTGATGGTGAGTCGGTGCAGATGGCACCGCCGTCGCCAGTAGTTGAAGTATACGATACGGCTGAGCCCGAGGTTACACTCTCGGCGCCTGAGCGACTCATGGGTCAAATTCAAGTCGGTTCGAAATTAAAGCTGGCAGTCCCGTCAGCTAACTTCTCCGGTGCTGGCGAAGTCGTACGTATAGTTCCAGTGATCAACGAGCGTTCCCGTACCTTTCAAGTGATCGCAAAGTTTTCATCTTATGACTCGAAAGTGGCTCCAGGCTCGTACGCCGAAGCTACCGTCGAATAGTAGTAGTGATAAAAAAATAGTTTGAGAAAAATTTAGCTCTATAGAGGTGTCCCATGGTCCTCTCGGAAGTGTCTATACGCAGACCGGTGTTTGCCACCATGCTCAACTTGGTGCTGGTGGTCTTCGGTCTATTTTCACTGCCTCGTCTGCCGGTAGATCAATTTCCCGAGGTGGATTTTCCTGTCGTCACGGTCTCGGTCGTTTACCCAGGGGCGGATCCAACGTCAGTTGAGCAGCGCGTTTTGAAGCCGCTTGAGGATGCTGTGAATGGACTGTCAGGTCTGGATAAGCTGTCTTCGGTAGCCTATCCAAGCTTGGGGACCGTGATCCTTCAGTTTAAGCTTGAAAAAAAGGTAGACCAGGCCGCCCAAGAGGTCAGGGATAAAGTATTTGCCGCAACGGCCAAGCTGCCGCCAGAGGCGAAGACTCCAGTCGTGCAAAAGTTAGATATCGGTGGGGCACCGATTCTAAACATCGCTATGACCGGCGATAACATCGATTACGGCAAGCTGTCGCAGGTGGCGAAGGACACCGTATTACCTGCTCTGCAGCGCGTACCCGGTGTGGCTCAAGTGCAAACAGCCGGTATCCGGCCCAGAGAGGTGCAGGTCTACGTTAATCGCGACAAGCTGGCGAGTTTTGGTTTAACGCCCGCCGACATCATTCAGTCCATTCAGCAGGAGAACGCCGACGTTCCTGCCGGCAAAGTTCAAGATCCGAAAAATTATTTATCGCTCAGAGTCAAAAATCGGGTGGCCAATGGCGCAGCATTAGCAGCGCTACCCGTGATTGGCTCGCAGCAGCGCGGCATTATGATTAGCGATGTTGCTGATGTGAAAGACACGATCGCTGAAGAAGATACGGCCAGCTTCATTGATCGAAACCCGACGATCCTTCTGAGTATCCAAAAGCAAGCTGGCACTAGTACTAACACCGTAGCCGACGAGACTAGAATAGTACTTGGAAAACTAGCCTCACAAATACCTCAAGGTGTGAAACTCGAGGTGGTAACCGATAACTCTAAGTACATCAAAGGATCGATCGACGCTGTTAAACTAGATCTTGTCCTCGGTGCATTACTGGCGACGGTTATTGTTTTGATATTCTTGCGCGATATGCGCATCACGGTGATCAGTGCATTGGCCTTGCCGACTGCGGTAATTGCGACCTTTGCATTTCTTGATTACATGAAGTTTACGCTTAATATCATGTCGACTTTGGGCCTGTCGCTGTCGATCGGTCTTCTGATTGACGACGCCATTATCGTGATTGAAAACATCGCTCGCCACTTGGCTATGGGTAAGAGTGGGCCGCAGGCAGCCAATGACGCGACTTCCGAAATAGGGCTGGCCGTACTCGCTACGACTTTGACCATTTGTGCGGTGTTTGTGCCGGTAGCCTTTATGGAAGGGATCATCGGTCGGTTCTTCTTCCAATTTGGTTTGACCATCACCTTTGCGGTGGCGATCTCACTTTTTGTAGCCTTCACGTTGACTCCTATGTTGGCATCGCGCTGGCTTAAAGAAGGCGGTGGAGAACACCATAAGCCGGAAGGTGGTTTGGCATTAAAAGCCTGGGAGACTATTGAGCGGGGTCTGGCAGCGATTGATCGCGTTTACCGTGCCACACTCACTTGGTGCCTTGATCATCGTGCGATTACATTAGGTGCTGGGTTTGCGACTTTTGTACTGAGTATGGTGCTGCTGAAGTTTGTGCCTGTAGCTTTCTTCCCCATTGAGGATAAGAGTGAGTTCAGCATTAACTACACTTTGGCTGAAGGCACTACGATCGGAGAAACAAAGACCAAGGCACTTGAATTGGTCGATGCAGTCAAAGCCTATCCGGGTGTCGCTCGTGTCGTGACCGCGATTGCTGCCGGATCGGAGAAAAAACCAAACAAGGCCGTACTTAACGTCCAGCTAGTACCCAAGGATGAGCGGAACTTCTCGCAGTTCGAGTTTATGGGCCGGATGCGTGAAGAGCTTTTGCCGCGGTACGCTGTTAAAGGCGCCGAGTTAGACGTTAGTGAGACTGGTGGCGCAGGTGGTGGTAAGGCTCAACCCATTCAGTACATCTTTAAATCTGATCGCTACAATGAACTCGCAGTGTTCACTGACAAAGTGGCTGACTTTCTGCGTCGTGAAGTTCCTGGCACCGTGGATGTCAGCACCAGTAAGGCAAAAGATCAGCGTGAGTTTCGGATCGAAGTGGATCCAGCGCGGGCGGCTGACGTCGGTGTATCGGCTGCACAAATCGGCATGATCGTCAGATCTCTCTTTGAAGGCGATAAGGTCTCGGAGATTGACGACCTAGGTAACTCCTTTGACGTGCGTTTGCGAATTGCCGATCAGGATCGACTCACATCCGAAGACTTAGGCAGCGTGACTATGATCAGTAGGCAAGGGCAGCAGTTGACCCTTGGGTCTATTGCTCGCATTGTACCGTCGGTGGCACCGTCAGCAATCTCGCGCTTTGATGGGTTGAGACAAATCACCGTGCTATCAAACTTCACCGGTAAAGACCTTAACGGTGCTGTGACGAAGCTCAACGATTACCTCAAGGCCAACATGCCACCGACCATCACTTATACGCTGTCGGGACAGGCAGACATTATGAAGTCGGCTATTAGTTCGATGCTAAAAGCTTTAGGTTTAGCTGTGCTGTTAGTGTTTATGATTCTCTGTGCGCAGTACGAGCGTTATTTGGCTCCGCTGGTCATCATGGCGGCTCTTCCACTGTCGCTAACTGGGGCTTTTGGCTCGTTATTGATTACGGGGCAGGTGATGTCGGTATACACCATGATTGGCATCATCTTGCTGATGGGCATTGTGACTAAGAATGGTATTTTGCTGATCGATTTTACGATGCAAAGAATGAGCGAAGGGCTCGATGTAAAATCGGCTTTGCTAGAGGCTGGTCCTATTCGCTTACGTCCTATTCTCATGACCACTTTTGCTGCCGGCGGTGGGATGATTCCCATTGCCATCGGCCACGGTACGGGTGGTGAAGCCCGATCCCCTATGGGTGTAGCTGTGATAGGTGGTCTCTTGATGTCGACCTTGCTTACTCTAGTCGTTGTTCCTTGCGCCTTTAGTGCTGTCGAAGGCGCGCGGGCACGATGGCACCGCTGGCGTAGTCGTGCTACCTCTGCCAAATCAGTGGTAGGCAAAACTCTCCCGAGGAGCGCAGGGGGAGGGAGCCTCCCCCTGCGTTAGATTAATGACTGAGTAATCAAGACACTGGATACCAGTTTGGGTACATAGCCCCAGCTTACATATTCTGCAGTAAGCCCAGAGCAATTTGCGGCTGCTGGTTCGCCTGAGCCAGGACCGAGGTACCTGCTTGCTGCAGGATCTTGGCCTTGGTGTAATCGGCGGTTTCGGCCGCGAAGTCTGTATCGCGGATCCGGCTGCGCGCAGTATCCAAGTTCTCGACCGTCACACCCAAGTTGGCGATTGCAGATGTCATCCGGTTCTGCACGGCGCCAAGATAGGCTCGATATTCGTTGACCGTGGTGATGGCCTCGTCGAGTCGACCGATGCTCAGTTGAGCGTCTTTCTTCTCGGAGATGCCACTTAGTTCTTCTCCAGCCATGGTCTTATTGATGTTGAGAGAGTTTTCACCGGTCGAGAATGCATTCAGGTTCTGTAAATCGAGCCTGATGATGTTGACCGGGTTCCCGGCTTCTAGTGAGTCAGATTGACGGTAGTAGTCCTTACCGATCTGCACCTCTAGTGGGAAGGAGTTCTCGCCTTCGTGCATGTCATCAGCAATGGAAGTCTTGCCGACTAGCAAACGAGTGCCGTTGAACTCGGTGGAGTTGGCGATCCGATCGATCTCTGCCTTCAGAGCTTGGTATTCCTTATCTAGGAA
>OMIY01000193.1 GCA_900299215.1 bacterium
AGTGCATTGATCTCGCGTAGTAGCAAAAGCATTCCGGTTAGTTTTCTCCCAATAAGAATGAGGTCTTTAGGGGGAGAGGTGTGACGAATGCCGCGCCCCATGGAATGAGCTGCAGAGCGCAGAACTCTATGAGGGATGTCGTCGCGCAATGCGACAGGCTGCGGATAATCCGCACCGACTTCGCCGAGTACGCGCAGGATTTCGCGCAGATTGTGTTTAGTTTCTTCCGATTCGTTTATATTCAGGTAACCATGGTCGTAGATACCGGTCATTACGTCGTCAATTTGACCAGATAGTAGTGATAAGGTCAGTTGGTGCATGTTGCGGCGAAATTCGGGTGTGTAGGTCCAAGTTGCTCCAAAGTCGAGCAGTACGAGTTGCTTAGATTCCGGCCTGTAAAGGAAATTTGCATAATTTGGATCAGTTTGGACTACACCTGTGAGCAACATTTCGTCGATCATCAACTTTATGACTAGTTGGCTGAACTGCTGGACATCAGACCTAGAGGGTGATGTCTGGATCCACTGGTTTACCTTGAAACCTTCTTCAAACGATTCGGTTAGCACAGTTTCCGTTGTGAATTCATGCAGGACGCTAGGGACTACATAAGTTGGCGAGGTCAGAGCTGTGCGCACCAACTCAGTATTTTCTGCTTCCTTGAGGTAGTTGACCTCTTGTTTCAAACTTTTGTTGATTTCGTCGATCACGGGTTCTATGTCGAGGTGACGCCCGGTCATCTTGGCCAATGTCATGACTAATGTTTTTAGTGCCGCAAGATCGGCATCGATTGTCTTTGCAATGCCTGGGTACTGGACTTTGATCGCAACCTCGCGCCCCGCGATGACAGCCTTGTGTACTTGACCAATAGATGCCGCTGCGATGGGTTCAGGGGAGATGTCTTCGATGGCCTCTAATTTGTCGCGACCGAGTTGCCTCATAAGAATCAGACGCACCTGATCGATCGGCATAAAACTGACGTGATCTTGGAGCTGCCTCAGCACAGCGAGCACTTCCGGATCGAGGAACGATGCCGCCTCGATACTAAGTAGCTGGCCGGCCTTCATGGCGGCTCCCTTGAGTTTGCCTAGAGTATCGACAATGTCTTGAGCCTGTTTCATGCGGGTTAAGCTGAGTGACTTATCACCGCTTAGATGAGATGCCATTTCACGAGCCATGACCTTTGCTCCGGAGGCAAATATCTTGCTTGCTCGGAGAAATGCACTCTGCGGAATGTTGGTCTTGGATTTGTTCGCCATTGTATCCTTCGCTACTTTAGAATGGGGACTTGGGAGATGGGGGCACAAGGAGTCTCACCGCGAGTTTTCGTCGGAGGATCTGTGGAAAACTTGAGGAAAAAGCCTGTTCTTCTAATGATGACAGCGTGTTAGAATGGGATTTCTGATGTTTTCAGACTGTGAAATATAGTCTTTTCTATGGATCTTAAAAGTATTATAAGACGCCAATGCGAACTCTTATTAAAACATGTTTAAAACTGTTGGTTGTCGCCGCCCTTCTTGGGTGGCTGGTTCATTCCGATAAGTTACACCTCGATCAGCTGAAGATTCTTGTGTCAAATCCGTGGATTGCGGTTGGCAATTTGGCGGTGTGGGGCATTGGCAGTGTTTTGCTTGGGACGTTCCGTTGGTGGTTGCTTCTGCGTGGTCTAGGTTTGGTGGTGAGCTTTTTTAGAGCCCTCAGGCTGCAGTTGATCGGTCTATTTTTCAACACGACCATGCCAGGGGCGGTCGGCGGGGATATCATCAAGGCTGTTTACATCATTCGCGAACAGTCCAAACAAAGCAAAACAGCAGCCATGCTGACCGTGCTACTAGATCGCGTAGTTGGTCTTGGCGCGCTATTTGTCATGGCAGCGACCGCAGTTCTCGTGAATCCCGGCTTCTTTTTCTCTCAGTCGAATTTAGCGCCATTGGCGATTTTCATATTCGTGGGTCTGGGTGGCCTACTCGTTGGGTACGCGGTTGTCATGTATCCGTTTAAAGAGGGGCGAGATCCTTTTCGCTGGTTATTCACGCGAAACCTGCCTGGTCTCAATAAGATTCACGGAATCTACGATGCTCTGAGGGCCTACCGTAAACACCCATGGCTGCTCATTGCGACCGTACTTATTTCGGTTGTGATTCAGTCAGGCGCTGTCATGTACGGCCTATTCCTGACTCATGTACTCACGGGACAGGCACCTGACCTCGACGTTTTTTGTACCATCTATCCGCTTGGCGTGATGACAACGGCTCTGCCACTGGCACCTGGTGGTCTCGGCCTAGGTCATGTGGCCTTCGAGCGTCTCTTCACTATGGTCGGGCTTACCGGCGGGGCAAACATTTTTAACGTGATTGTTCTCGGTCAGCTAAGTCTAAACTTGCTTGGTGTGATTCCCTACGTGCTTTACAGATCCAGCTTCGCATCACTTCGTGAGATGGAAGCTGAAATCGAGGCGCAGATGGAACCGCAATTGGAACCGAATATCAGTTGCTGAAAAAGCGGTCGCTACGTCTTAACCTGGCCAGGCGTTAATGATGTGGCAAGATCTGACGAGGATCGAATCTCGAAAGCATTTGCCAAGCGCTTCATTACAAGCTTGATCACGGGCCCATGGTCCCTCGCCATAGCTGTAACCGTAGTACTCAGCTCCTCGTAAGTTACGAGCTACACACGTAAAGCTGGTGAGAGAGCTCGATTCGCGATCGAGCGCCTGGTCGTTTGCAGAGGCGATCGTAGCGACATTGAGTGAAAGCACAGACGCGGCCAAAAGTGATCTGACTAAGTGAGTCATAGTATCCTCCTGAAGTAAGACTCTCTTATCTGTAATTATTTGTTTCTACTTACTTTTTCAATAAGTCAATTCGGCTGACAGTCAACACTTTCGGCTAAATCCTGAGGTGATCTGGACCCTAGTAGCGAAAGACCACTCGTCAGTAGCATGTTGCTCAGAAGTGCTCTTGCTTTGCGCTCCGCGAAGATGATGGACTGCGGTGGCTTGTCCCACAACTTGAACTCAGCAAATTGGGTGGTGTAGGAGCTCCCAACTTGCTTCAGCATGGGATGGGTGTCAGGACTGACAGCGGAAATTCCACCGAGCACTGCGGCGAATGTTTCATCCCGTATGGTCTTGAATAAACCCTCAAACGGGAGTCGCTCGGCAATGCGAGCACCCACTTCAAAAGCTGGACCCTTGATTAAACAAGCTCGCTTGAGTGACTCAGCCACGGTGCTGATATTGGAACTCAGAAATTTATTGTTTAAATCGTAGTACTTCTTGTAGCGCTTTAAAAAATCTACCCGGGCCCTCATGACGGCTGGGGAACAGGGGTGCTCTGAACAATGGGTAGACGCTGGAAACTCCTGTGACCAGAAAACATCGTCAAACGTCACTGCGAGTAAGGCTGTAGCCATATGCGAACTCAGATAGACCGCAGTCATATCCAGCGCACTCTCCAGAGTCCCCAATCTTTTATTGGTAGTTCGGGAGACCGAACCGCAAAGTCCCGTGGCATCGTCGACGTTGCCCTCGCATTCCTCCACGGTCAGTACTAACCAGCGGCTCATAAGGTCGGCGAGTAAATCTCCGATGAGACGACTCTGTCGGTCAGGAATCGCGAGCGAACCACCGCAGCGTTCCTGGTCTCTAACTTCTGTCATCGCAACATAGGAGGTCGGATAAGCAGCTAGTGATGTTCCGCGCAATTGGTCGCTGGTGGCGAGGCGTGCCGTCTCTTGATGTACCGTAGCAGCGTTCCACATAGGTAATAGGCGGGGGTCGGCATTTGAAGAGCTCATAGGCAACGAGCAGAAGTCATAATTCGTCACAGTTGCCGCAATGCCGCTGTAGGCCCAGCAAATAGTTAGACAAAGGATTAAATTATTTAAGACTTTATTATTCATAATTGCCAACTTTAATGATATTGACAAAAAATAACAAAAAATGCATAACTTCTGTACAGGATGATGCGTCCAAAATCAATAGCTTTGATGAAATGGAGGCACTGCCCATGAAAAATGCTTTACTTCCTGATCGTATCTTATCGTTAGGATTTGGGTTTTTTTCCTCTCAGGCTCTTTTGACCGCAACCCAGCTTGGGGTCTTTACGGAGCTTGGTAGACGTCCAGCGACTGGTCCGGAGTTGGGTGAAAAGCTGGGTCTGCATCCACGTGGGATCTTCGACTTTCTCGATGCCTTAGTTGCGCTAAAGCTTCTCGACAAAAACGGTACGGGATCCTCCGCCGTCTACAGTAATACGGTGGAGTCAGCCCAGTTTCTTGATGCTGCCAGTCCAGATTATGTCGGTGGTATCTTCACGATGTCTGGAAGTCGACTCTACCGTTTTTGGGGAGATCTCGAAGAGGCACTTAAAACCGGAAAGCCCCAGAGTGAAGTCAAACACAAGGGTAAGCCCCTCTTTGATGAAATCTTCGCCGATGATGCAAAGCTACGGCAGTTTGCGGCGGCAATGGCGGGA
>OMIY01000194.1 GCA_900299215.1 bacterium
CTCAACGGTGCTGTCGTGCGCGTTGCCGAGCAGTTTGGTGTTCTATGTGTAGCTAATAAGGTGATTTATCACCTGGTGAAGATGATGGAAAAGTCAACCGTACCGATCGTCATCCGCGACAATTAATGCCGATGCACGCTACAATGAACTTAGTGGCTCTTGGGTGCTTAGCAGAGACTTAAACTTTTCTCGAGTACGGAAGAGGGATTTTAATGATGCGCCGCAGCTTCGCTATTCCTCGATTTATTCTAGTTTTTTTATTTATCAACGCTACCGGAGCTTGCCGCACGTCCAGTAAGACCTCTGAGACTGCTTCAGCCCCAGTCAATGCGAGCGATCGCGTACCCACTACCATTGAACTCAATGGAAGTCTTGCCGATCAATTTAGGCGTGCTTTAAGTGAGGTGGGACTAAATGCGCTAGTAGATAAACCAGGAATCTTTAGTATTAATGCCACTGCAGTTACCTGCCACGACGACCACACTTCTGTCAGTCCACAGGAATGCGTCGTCACCACTGATGCTGGTAAACTTCCAGCAACGGGGAGTTCGGCAGGAACACTGTTTAAGGTTTTGAAAAATTATCAGGCTGGTCAATCACATAGGGTTGAGGCATCAGACATTACCTGCCAGTGGGACGATAGGGACGCGGTAAGGTCGACGGTCTGTAAGTTTAGGTTATTATAGGGGGCTGACGCCAGTTAGCCAGATTACTGAGTAGGTCGATGCGATGGGAGTCGTTATTGCTGACGGACTTCTGCAAAAAGGTAGGGCCCACATCCAGTTGACTAGCGATCATGACTCGCTATGGATATGGACCCAAAGAAATATCCGGATGGTAGTGGTCTACCAATCCGGACCAGGTGGCTTATTTCCACTCTTCGATCACGATGTTACCTTGCTCGTCGTACCCAATAAGGTGACCGTTTCCTAGGTCTACGAGTGAAATACATGGAACATAAGCCGAGTCGCCGCCGGAAATGTATGCGGGTTGGCAGTATTGTGCTTCGCCGGCAGCCGCTGTTTGTGCAAGAGCGGTGCCCATGACGATAGCGATGATTGCTTTAGAGACTGAATTCATTGTTTTCTCCAGGAAGTTGTTTGTGTGGAATTAAAAAAGTAAGCTTACAAGAAATTATTGATATAAAAATTAAGAAAATTAAAATTTATTATATAATTATTTTTTATTATTGTTTAAATTAATAAATATATTCATAATTTTCACTTTCACAACGATGCCACCTACGGCTCTATCGGAACGTCGGCCAGTACTCCAACCATACCGCTGGGCGCTTTAGTGCCTGAGGCTTGGTTGGTGGTGGAGGCCGATGGGCCCAGGACATGATGCGAGCGGAGTCCGATTTTACAGGCTCGGCATGTCCCTAAATATGGGGCATTTATCGCCGCTCATGGACATAAAATGGGGGTTATTATATCCTTTAATGGCGAGAAAATCGTATCATTTGTGGACAATCAATTTCTATGTACCGAATATTTATGGATTATCTGGAATCCCGAGCAACTGACTCGCGGCGGGTGCCTTTGCTGCTGCGCGGCGCGCGTCAAATCGGCAAAAGTCACGCACTTCGCGACTACGGCAGCCGACCGGGACGGCAGCTCGTCGAAGTAAATCTGGAGCTGAGACCTGAACTCGTGGAATGCTTCCGGTCACGACAGCCCGATGAAATCGTACGCCAGCTGGAGGCTGTCGCCGGCACTTCCATCGATGATGCGACTACGGTTCTCTTTATTGACGAGATCCAGGAGTCAAACGACGCCCTCATATCGCTGCGCGCTTTCAAGGAACAGCGACCGCGGCTTGATGTAGTAGCAGCGGGCTCGCTGATAGACTTCGCTTTGAATGACGGCAAACTGCGTTCGTTCCCCGTTGGTCGCATCAACTTTGCCTGGATGCACCCAATGTCTTTTCGGGAATTCCTCTTGGCGATCGGAGAGGATAAAATCGCAGCGTGTTGTGCTTCGGCGACCCTAGAGAAACCGCCAGCAGCTGCGATACACGCTAAACTGTTAACTCTGGTTCGCCTTTATTTCATCTTGGGTGGCATGCCAGAAGTGGTCGCCACCTACGCTGAGACGAAGAGCCTGCTCGCGGCCAGCCGAGTTCAGACGCGCCTTAGCCAAGGTTTTAGCGCTGATTTTGCGAAATACGGCGCTCGCTATGACCATCGCAAGCTGCAGAGGATTCTCGTGTCTGCGCCTCGACTAGTCGGCAAGCAATTTAAATACAGCCAAATTGATCCCGACACTAAGGCGCGTGACCTCAAGACACCACTCGCCGACCTTGAGCGCGCAGGACTTGTACGCCGCATTCCGGCAGTATCTGGAAATGGCCTGCCGTTAGCAGCCGAAGAACGGGAAGGCATCTTCAAAATTCAAATGCTAGACATCGGTTTGATGTTGAATGCCTTAGGCCTCTCCATAGGTGCAATGCCGCTGCACGCAGCGCTTTTTATTAACGAGGGAGCTCTAGCTGAGCAGTTTGTGGGGCAAGAGCTACTGGCATATGCAGACCCCGAACAGCCACCGCAGATATATTACTGGAGTCGCGAAGCCAAAGGCTCTCAAGCTGAAGTTGATTTCGTGATTAGCCATAGCGGTAAAGTGATCCCGATCGAAGTTAAAGCTGGCGCTACCGGTACACTGCGATCGCTACGACAGTTCATGCTTGATAAGGAATGTAAGGTCGGCGTGCGATTCTCACAGCATCCGCTTTCGCTCACAGACGGCATTCTATCGATCCCATTGTACATGGTGAGCGAGCTGCACCGACTTTTGGGGACTGGGTAGTTTCATTCCAAAGCGATTTAAATAGGCTTCGGCATACTCCTTAAGGAAGAGTACTTTGTCGCGGTGTGACGAAAACGCAAACACCTTCGGCAGCGTTCCTTAAGATAATGCGTCGTCTAAAACAAATTGGTCGCCCAGTTCTAAATGAGTCAGCGGAAAAAGATTAAACATGAACGCTTGACCCGGTAAGGATAAACTACTGGCCTGTAGCCTCAAGTAGCCGATGCACCTCGTCCAAAAGTGCAGGGACCTTCTGGATCTCGTCGATGATGATCCAATCTTTCTTTTGCTTCGCAACAATGTCCGCCAAACGACTGGGCCTAGC
>OMIY01000195.1 GCA_900299215.1 bacterium
GCTTGAGCCAGACCTCATCCTCAGATTCCAACATCAAATTTAAAGCATGTGAGAGTCGGAGTTCACCGTCGGCATTTAAACTCACAAGTCCGGTGTAGCCTGTATAATTATCACCGCGACCTCGCGTAATACTCCAGCTAAAGCTTTGCACGCGAGGAAAAAGCACAAAAATTACCGCCCCGGCTAAAATGCCAACAGGGATCACATAGATAAATTGACGAAAATAACCTTGAGGCAGCGTATCCCGGCGATGCTGGGGATCCTGCGTGCTAAAGTAAAGATTGGCTGCATTCAAGCTCAGCAGTAGAAAGATGATGAAGACCAAAAATCCTAGATAGATCATGGCCGTGGTACCAACCGTCATCGCACCGATGGCGATCACTGTGGTGTTCAAAACTGCCAACCAGTAAGAGCGGTATCGATCATGGCTCATAAGCAGCCAAGGCAGAGATCCCGAGATGATTTCGATCAAAATACTGATGAAGCCCTCAGTGCTATTCACGGCCAAAGCTTGTTGACTGACCAAAATAAGGAGCGATCCACCAATGGCCAAACTCAAGGCCCGGCGGTATTGCAGCCAAATGCTTGTTGGGCGTGACACCATCAGCGTACCGAGCAGGAAGTATCCAGCGAGGACCATGGGGCGCGCCAACTGCGAGAATACTCCCAGCAAGCAAGTCGTAAGTAGTAGTAACTGCCAGGTGACGCGGTAAAATTGATTTAGTTGTAATCGGTGTTTGCTCATGCTGCTGACACCCAAGATTGACGCTCTCCAGAAGTTATGAAGTCAAATCCATCGGGCGTTAATTCAACTTTTTGAGAGTGATGTATTTCTGAGGTTGGAATCTTGCTGGTGATGTCGAGGTTATTTTTGCGATTGGCATAAATAGGTAACTTTGCCAGTATTAAGCAGCATTGACTTGATCCTCTTGCTACGGCACCGAAGCCTAAGTCCAAGAAGTAATCTTTGCCTGACTCATCTAAAACCTTCATCAAAGTACGAACTCTCTCAAGCATAGCTTCGTAATGTGGTTGGCTTGGTGACGTCGTCAGCGTTGCCCAGTCTGCTTTGATTGTGATGAGTTCGTTGTCTGCTTGCGCGCGAAATTGCCGACTGACCCATTTGGTAGGGGGTTTGCCCGCACTTCGTTTCCAATCAATTGGTTTCACTCCGTCACTTGCCAAGTAGCGTCTGTGGCCATAGAAATCCTGGTCCTCTGATGGCCTGAGCCAGCTGTTTTTAAGATAGGCCTTGAGTGCCATTGAGATGTCAGGGTTAATTGCCGGTGCCACAAAAATTTCAGATTCTAAACGATCTAGTTTAAATTTTTCTAGGATGCCGAAAGGAAACGTTGTCACTTGCACTGTCTTTAATTGGTTATAGGCGCCCCGAGGAAAGCCATTAATAGTCACGAATACAGTCTGGTTAAGGCGTGGACCAAGAGCAGCGAAGCTCGTGACCCCTTCAGCAGCAAATGGTTTGGCAATGAGTTGGAATCTAGGCTCAGCAAGAAATACATAGCTGCGCATCTGAAATATGGAAAACCAGCCACTACTGTTTTTTACACGTAAACCAAGGTCAAATGGTGCATGGGCATCGGCTAAGACGCCGCTCACTGTCTCGACGCAAAAACTCTTGATAGCAAGTTCTGACAACAGCCCTGAGACGATGAAGCCGCCGAGACCCGCACTTAGAAATACATATAAAGCGTTAATCCCGGTGCTGATAGCGATCAGACCGATCATCAGGATCAGGCAAAAGGAATAGATCCCGGGCTTGGTAAACGAGATGCCGCGATTTACTCGTGGGTAGTACATAAATCACACGACATCGACTTCGCTAAGCAGTCCTCGGACCACAGCATCAGCTTTGGTGTCGGTATGAGTAATCAATCGGTGCGCGAGGCATGGGATCGCTAGGCTTTGCAGGTCATCGGGTGTGACGAAGCTCTTGCCGTTTAAAAGGGCAAGGCCCTTAGCCATGCGCAACCAAAGCACACCGCCCCGGGTTGAGACACCCAGGCGAATCTTTGGATGCGTCCGAGAGGCGTCGACGACTCGCTTAACATACTGGGCAACTGCAGCTGCGACGTGGATTTTCTCCAGCTGAGCATGGAGGTCTTTAAGTGCGGACGGACTTATCATTCCAGGCGGGATATCAAGCAAGGGATCTTTTTTAGCTGCCTGGAGGATCTCCAGTTCTCGTTTTATGCTGGGGTAACCCATGTGAAGCTTGGCTGCAAAACGATCTAGCTGAGACTCCGGGAGGTCGTAGGTGCCAATACTATGCACTGGATTTTGTGTTGCGAACACCATGAACGGGCTAGGAAGCTCGTGGCTTTGGTGATCAATCGTGACGAAGCCCTCACTCATGGCCTCAAGCAGAGCTGACTGAGTCCTTGGTGAAGCTCTATTCAATTCATCTGCCAGCAGGATATGAGTAAAGATGGGACCGCGGTGAAACACAAATTGATGTTTAGATTGGTCGTAAACTTCGACGCCGAGGATATCGGCTGGAAGCAGGTCACTAGTAAACTGGACTCGTGCAAAAGAGAAACCTAACATTTTCCCAAGTGCTTTGATGAATGTAGTTTTGCCGACGCCGGGCACGTCTTCGAGCAAGAGATGACCACCCGAAAGCAGGGCGCAAAGGGTAACGTTGGTGACTTCGCCCTTATCATCGACAAGTTCAGTTAAGGCCTTGCGCAACTTTGCGAGTTGAATAGATGCCTCACCGGTGACGGTTTCAGTACTTAGATTTTTGGCAAGTGCATCCATGGTCAGTCTATCGACAACTGGTCTGGATTCTTGATCACTCACCCAAAATAGTTTGAGGCAAATGAAATTTTAATAATTAATTTAATTGGTTAGCCGTCTCGTAGGCGGCTTCGTCAGGTCCGCATCGAGTGATCAACCTATCAGGCTCTGACGATCAAACTATCAGTCTCTGATGATTAATCTATCAGCGAGCTGATTGCTTCCCACATCAAC
>OMIY01000196.1 GCA_900299215.1 bacterium
CTCTAGGAACGACTTTATATTCGCCAGTGAGATGTCTTTTCGCCAGTGAGATGTCTTTTCGCCAGTGAGATGTCTTTTCGCCAGTGAGTTGAATGATGCATACACCTCCGCTGATCATTGACTTGGCATTTATTCTCGGCGTCGCTGCTGTAGTCACGCTTCTGTTTAGGTTTATCAAACAACCCGTAGTCCTTGGGTACATCGTGGCTGGCATGATCCTTGGGCCATCGGGTCCATCGTGGCTTTCCGTTATTGATGTCGACGGGGTCAGAATTTGGGCCGAGCTTGGCGTCATCTTTTTCATGTTTGCTCAAGGTCTGGAGTTTAGTTTTCGGCGCTTAGGTAAAGTAGGTGGTGCGGCAGCCATCACTGCAGTAGTTCAGATTGCAACGCTCCAGGCTGGCGGTTACCTCTTGGCTAGGCAGCTAGGCTGGCAACCACTTGCAGCAGTATTTGTAGGCTGCGCTCTATCCATTTCATCGACCACTATTATTCTTAAAATTTTCGATGAGGCGGAGTTAAAGACTAGGCGCTTTGCCGAGGTCGTCGTGGGAATTTTAGTAGTGGAAGACCTAGCCGTAGTTTTGATGCTGATGGCGCTTACAAACTTGGCGACAACGGCTGAGATCAACGGTGTTGCTCTTCTTCTTGCGGGTTTTAAGCTGGCTCTGGTGGTGGGCACCTGGCTGCTTGTAGGCTGGTTTGTTGTACCGCGGGCTATGCGCGTTGTGGCGCGCCGAGGTACCAATGAACTTCTCATTGTCTCAGCCTTGGGATTGTGTCTTGCGCTTGCCGTACTGTCGGCTCAGTTTAATTACTCGGTAGCACTTGGAGCCTTTATCATGGGTTCCATCTTAGCTGAGTCGCGTGAGGTGGGACGCATTGAAGGGTTGGTTGCTCCGTTCAAAGACCTCTTCGGTGCTGTGTTTTTCGTCTCAGTTGGTATGATGCTTGATCCGTCGGCGATTGTTGAAAATTTACGTGCCGTATTGCTGCTGACTGTAGTCGTGATCGGTGGCAATACGCTAATAGTACCCATCGCTGCCATGGCTGCTGGTCAGGGTTTGCGCACAGCTATTAGTATTGGTTTTAGTTTGGCGCAAATTGGAGAGTTCTCGTTTATCATCGCGAATCTTGGGGTGCTTTCAAATATTATTGATTCTAAGGTTTACTCAATGATTGTCGGGGTATCATTGCTGACAACATTTACGACGCCGTACCTCATAAAGGCCTCTGAACCTTTTGCCAAGTTTGTTGAGGGAGTTTTGCCGCGGCGATTTAGCAACATCATTTCGACTTACGAGGCATGGAGTCAAAGAGAAGGAGCATCGTCGAGTGATACGGCCTCCATGCGTCCGTTGTTATTTCGCTGGCTGGCTAATGCAGTACTGGTGATCACTCTTTTCACTTTGGCTGCGGATTTGTTGACTCCCGTAGTAGACAGTATGATCGCCAACAAATCACTTGTGCCATTCCTGTCATGGTTGGTGCCATTTGTGGCAAGTGCCCCATTTCTGTGGGGAATGCTCACTACATATCGACCAACTACACAGCAACATCGTCGGTCACGCCGTCGTGGTGGAGCAATGATCCTCAGTGGGGTTTTAACGATTGTCCTACTTGGAGTCCTGAGTGGGGCATTCTTCCCAGCTAGGATTGCCACCGGAGTGACCATTGTGGTTGCTCTTGCATTGCTGCTGGTACTTCGTCGCTATATCGAACGTTACTATCTGTGGTTGGAGCGATCATTTGTAGCTAGTTTTGGCCCGCACTCTAATCAAGCAATGCCTCTTAAACCGATGCCGACTCATGACCATCTGGTGCCATGGGATAGTCACTTATGTGAGATCCCTGTGGGTCATGGCTCGTTTTTGGTCGGCAGAACTTTGATTGAATTACAGTTGCGAGAAAAGTTCGGGTTGAACGTCGTGGTTATAAAAAGAGGGCCAGAGGAAATTATTGCACCAAAGGCTACGGAACGGATTTTTCCCCATGACGTGCTTTTATGTTTTGCCTCTGATGCTGAGCTTAACTCTTTAACTCAGGAGTTGAAGATTCAGGAGGATGCCCATGCTGAAGCTGCGAGAAACAGTAGCTATGTCCTAAGGCCGATGAGGATAAGCCAAGACTCGGCTTTTGCCAACTGCACGATTAAAGAGACTGGTATCCGCGAAGCATTTGACTGCATCATCGTGGGTATCGAGCGCGAGGGTGGGCGAATTCAGTCGCCTAAATCCGATTTGCCACTCTTACCGGATGATCTGTTGTGGGTCGTAGGGATGCGTCGCGTATGACCCAACTTCAGATTGCAGCGGTCATTTCGGCTGAAGATTGACGCTCTCATCTGCTACGGTTCCATCGACGGGGGTTGGTCCGTAGTGCTCGACGCCGATGTGTATTTTAGACTTGCCGCTAAATTGCCGTCTAGCATTGGTGTCCCGTAGTGAGTAAACACAACCACAGTACTCTTGTTTGTAGAAACCTTCTTGCTTGGCTATCTCGTACATGCGGTGTGAACCACCTTGCTTGCGCCAATTGAAGGTCCAGTACTCCATTCCCGGGTAGCGCGCCGCAGCCCGCACGCCACAACCATTGATCTGGTCCATGTCTTTCCAGCGCGAAATACCTAGGCAGCTAGTAAAGACTTTAAAACCATGCTCGTTCGCATAATCCGCAGTCTGCTCAAAGCGCATATCAAAACAGGTGGAGCAGCGGCGGCCCTTCTCCGGATCGTTTTCCATGCCCCTAGTGCGTTCAAACCAGCGCGGCGTGTCGTAGTCTGCATCGACAAAAGGTATCCCCATCTTCTCCGCGAAGCGGATGTTCTCCTCCTTGCGAAGCAGGTATTCCTTTTGCGGATGAATGTTGGGATTGTAGAAGTACACCGTCAGCTCGATGCCGGCGTGGTGGATCGCTTCCATGACTTCGCCCGAGCACGGAGCGCAGCACGAGTGCAGCAGCACCTTCTTATGACCGGAGGCGGGAGGTGTGATGAGCGGACGTTCAGTGACGATCATGATTGGTCTAAACCCCTTGAGTATACAGACACAAACGACCCTGTTGGTACACGGAAAACACCATCATTTCTAGTGAAAAAGCATGCCAGTCTATTTACAGATGGGGCTTTAGGTGTTAGCCTTTATGTTAATATAATACTCTGAATGTATTAAAGAATTTACCGATTGTCGGGGCAAAGCTATGGCCTACACGCTGATTGGCTCGAAAACCTCGCCCTACGTGCGCCGCATCAGGCTCTATCTGCGCGATATCCCCTATAGCTTCGAAGCCATAAACATACTGGATCCGGCCGAAGACGCTCGCCTGAGTCGCATCAATCCCATCAAGAGAATTCCGGTTTTGATGATTGATGAGAGACCACTATTTGAGTCGCGGGTGATTTTTAACTACTTGCAAAAAGCGCATGGTCGACCGTCCCTGAGCCTTGCTGAAGAAAACTTGGTAAGTACCATTGATGCTTGGCAGGATCAGTTGATCCAGGGCTTCTTGCTGAAGCGAGGCGGTCACGCCATCGATAGTGAAAATAGCTACTATCAGCGCATGACTGAAAGACAAAAGCTTATGATGACTTATCTCGCTTCAGCGATAGTCAAAGGTGAGTTTAGTCGTTGGGACTATCCGGCCATGAGTCTTTATAGTTTGATGGACTGGGCAAGGTTTCGCGAAACTCTAGATTTGAAGTCGACGCTCCCTGCCCTACAAACATTCTATGAATCCGCAGCTGTACAACCTGCCGTCGCTGCTACCGATCCCCGTCAGTAATAGTCTTTTTATATTGGCTTAAATGTTGGAGGTGAGACGATGGATCGTCGCCGCTTTATGCGCTACGTAGGTGGCATGGTTGGGGCTGGAACCGTGGCGGCAGGCTGTCGCACTAGCGGTGGTAAAGGAGAGGCCTCGCAGCCAACTGGGCTCACAGATTACAAGGGTCCAACCTTACCAGATGAGTATTTCGCTCCGGTTAAATATGTGGCTTCGAACCCAGATGCCCCGATCGAACTTCCAACTGGTGTCGAGCGGCGCGTCCTTGTAGTGGGTGGCGGCATAGCTGGACTATCAGCAGCGCTGGAACTCGTGGAGCGCGGATACAAGGTCACGGTTAAAGAGGCTGGCCCCCAATTTGGTGGTCGTCTCCATACGCGTACCGAGCGGCTCAGGACGGGAAATTTTCAGGTCGAGCACGGGCTCCATATGTGGTTCCACCAGTACTACAACTTTTTTGACGTCCTTCGCCGCTTAGGCACGCTTGAGTCTAATTTCGTGCCGTTTAACGAAGTCTATTATGAGTTCAACGACTACAAACCTGAGTTGGTTACATCTCGTGGCCCCTATCCGATCAATCTCCTGAACATCCTAAAGCAGTCTCCCAATCTGAATATTCTAAATGCCATTCAGACCATCGGTGCGGTTAAGGACATCATCTTCTACAACCACGATCAAAACTGGCAGCACTTTGATAACGAGACCTTCGCGGCTTGGGGTAAGCGTACGGGTGTAAACAAGAAGTTTTGGGACATCATCATGGAGCCGGCTGCCTCTGTGACTCTCAATGACCCAGATAAGATTAGTGCTGCGGAAATGCTTCTTTACATGCACTACTTCTTTATCGGTAACCCCAAGGCTTTCTTGCGTCATATTCCCAAGGTTGATCACGGTACGGCCGTTATCGACCCATGGGTTAAGGCACTCAAAGTGCGTGGTGCGGTCATGAAGGTTGGTGCACCGGTTGCTGGTCTGGTTTTCAAAGAAGGTAGGGCTGTAGGAGAAGTTGGTGGTGGCGAGACCTATGACTACGTGGTGCTAGCCGCTGA
>OMIY01000197.1 GCA_900299215.1 bacterium
CTTTGGATCGACCCCGGCGCTGGCGGATTCGGAAACAAACATCGATAGCATGGACCGTATGGCGGGTAAAACACCGAGGCCTGTCCAGCAAACCGCAGAATCGAACCGTAAACATAGGGCTTGCCGGCCAAAACGCAGGCATCCGAGACCAGATATCTAGTCTGAAAGTTATCGCTGCCGTCTATCACCAAGTCGTAATCACTGACCATCCCAATCGCAGACTCCGCCGTGAACATCGTGCAATGTGGTTCAACGTTGACCTGGGGGTTGATCTCTCTAAGACGCTTCGCTGCGACTGCTACCTTGGCTAGCCCAACCTCATCGCTGAGATAAAGCAATTGGCGCTGTAAATTGGAGTGGTCGACAATGTCTCCATCACAAAGACCGATGGTGCCGACACCTGCAGCTGCTAAATACATTGCGGCCGGTGAACCAAGCCCACCAACTCCGATCATCAGTACTCGACTAACCTTGAGCCGCTTTTGCCCCTCTAGGCCGAGCTCTGGTAGGAGCATATGACGGCTGTAGCGGGTTAACTCTTCTGAACTAAAAGTAACTGATCCGACCCTCTGGCCAACGTCAGTGGCTACCTGGAACAAATCCGTACCTCTTTCTGATATCCTCGATCTGATTGCTTATAGCAGTCATCGCGGGGTCTTTGAAACCGAACGTAAAGTAGTCCGAGTCATAGGGGGTACCATCAGCTTTTGAAGGTACGGCCTGCCAGATCATCGTTCCGCTGTAGCCTGCCTCGTTAGCAGCCTTATACATAGCGCCAATCCATTTCGAGCGATCCTTGTAATAGCCGTGCGCTTTGACTTTTTCCATAAACTTACTAGTGTCAGAAGGAACGTAAATACTGAACCCCGTCTCTTCCATGACTATAGGTTTACCCGCCGCATGGGCCACTTCTGCTCGATTCTTAATAACCTGCGGCACATACCAAGAGTCAAAGTCTTCCTGTGGCAGATTCCAATTATCAGGATATAGGTGCACGGTCGCAAAGGACACGTTCGGAATCTGGATGTTACGATCAAAATCAACACCCTTGAGGCCATTGTGAACCCAAGCATGCTTACTTTGATCACCGTTGACTCTGTAGCCTTCTTCCCCAGTTGAAATCAGGTGGTTGCTATCGATGCTGCGGACATAACCAGTAATTTCCGAAAGCCAATGATGGACTACCTCGCCCGGTTTGCCATTTGCAATGGACTTACAGCTGGGGTCGACCTGACCCGACGTTTCGTATCCATCCTCGGTGTGAGGCTCATTAGCAACCTCTATAGCCATGATGGCGGGATCGTTTTTCTAAGTCACACCACTCACCGTGTTGACGCGATTCAACATCGTTGCGACATAGGCTTTATATGCTTTAATGACTTCAGAATTACAGTAAAAACTCTGCTTAGACTCTGTCTTGACTCCGTAGGCATGAGCCCACCACTCCATTCCGCAGTAAGCTGGTTCAAAATTCACAAAAGGGAGAATCACCTTCAGCCCAGCACTTCCCGCAGCTGCAATGACGCGGTCCAGGTAAATGAGAGCCTGTTCCTCGTACTCACCTTTACGATTCAAAATCGGCGGCGTTGCATTGCCAGAATCAGGCAAGCCTGCCTCTAACATGCCGTTGGTAGTACCACAGGCAAATCCCCATAAACGCAGCACCCGCATGCCGGAGCCGTATATTTTCGTCATAATATCAGTAACTTCTTGGTCGGTATACAAGACGTCCCTTAAGCCAACTCGGTAGAAATTGGTACCTTGAAAAACGAAGGGTCTACCAGCCAACATAAAGTTTGTAGTTTCAACTCGCACAAATTCTTGACGCGGATCGCGATCACCGAGCATCTGTGTTTGATCACCACGAACTCGGCTGGTGTTACTAGTCTTGCAGGCAAAAAGCGTTGCTAGGATCAGTAGCAAGGTGCGAACGGCAAAGCTGAATTTCATCACTAAAGTCTCCGTTTTTTGCTGCCCTAGTCTAGGTAATGTTGGGATGTAGTTCATGATCGTGTGTCTATTCTAGCCCTATAAGTCAGGTCGTGCTATCCAAGAAGCCTTCCTAGCTAGAGAGGTAGAAGTGGCCATAACTATTGATCCTAGTGAGCTAGCCAAAGATTTTCGTCTGGATATCCGAAATCGACTGTCCCAGCTAGACCGACGGCTTAAACTAGTGGGATTTTTGTCCACCTCAGAGACACCTTCGAGGACGTACGCCAGCTATACCAAAGCTGGATGCGACGATGTCGGAATAGACTTCGAGTTGATCGAAGTGCCGAAGCTCGAGCTTGAGGCAGCTATTGACCAAGCCAACTCCGATCCAGATGTCCATGGGATCATCGTCTACTATCCGATCTTTAACACTGACCATGATCGGTACATCAAGGATTTGGTGGACCACCGCAAAGACATTGAGGGACTTCATACTTATTGGGCCAAGAAGCTTTATCACAATGAGAGATTCGTCGATGAGGCGAAAACCAAGAAAGCACTTCTTCCTTGTACCCCTCTAGCGGTGGTCAAGCTACTTGCTAAAGCTCGGGCCACACTGGGTTGCGAAGTGGATACCATGCGCCCTCTGGCTGGAGCCAAAGTATCAATATTTAATCGAAGTGAAGTTGTAGGGAGACCGCTAGCCGCTATGCTCGCAAACGACGGGGCCGAAGTGTACTCATTCGACTTGGATGGGGCACTAAAGTTTGTCGGAGGTACAGTTGAAGAGTCGAAAATCACCCGAACCTCTGCCCTTGCCGCCTCAGATATTGTGGTAACAGGGGTTCCTAGCCGCAACTTCCAACTTGTGGCACCGAGCGAGATCAAAGCAGGTGCAATTTGTTTGAACTTCTCGACCCTTCGCAACTTCACATCAGACATCGGTGACAAAGCTAGCGTGTTTATTCCACGAGTCGGCCCGATGACTGTTGCAATGGCCCTGCGAAACACCCTTAGACTTTATGAGAACTATCATGCCTGAGACCATTGGCAAGTTGTCGGTAGCCGCATATCTAGATGTGTTAGCCAGTAAGGAACCCGCCCCGGGAGGCGGCGCCGTTGTTGCCTTGATGGGGGCACAAGCGGCAGGGCTTTTAGCGATGTCGCTAAAAATTACCGACCAAAGTGATAGCGCCGAAAAGCAGTCAGCCAATTTGGATGCAGCAATAGATCGATTTGTAGCGTTAGCTGACGCCGATGCCGCGGCTTTTACAGCAGTTATGGCTGCTTATAAATTACCAACCGAGTCTGACACGGCTAAAACTAAAAGAAAAAATGCTCTGCAAGATGCTTTTCGCCAAGCGACTCAAGTCCCTCTACAAGTCATGAACGAGCTAGTGGCATTGTATGACGAAGCCGATGCAGTCGCGGCTGCCGTAAAAGCTGCCGTCGCAAGCGATGTCGGTGTTGCAGCCCAGCTCATTCATGCAGGCCTAAAGGCAAGCCGCTATAACCTTTGGATCAATCTAAAGTACATCCAAGATGATAGCTTCAAAAAGGCAGTAACAGCCCAATCTAAGTTGATCATGACTGCTAGTAAGTCCAGACGGAATCAGCTCCATCGCCGCGTTAAGAATCTGATCAGGAAGTGATCTCTGAAGCTAATTCGATTAGAGCTGCAAGGCATCACACGCAAGTGACAGGGACTTCAAGACGTTGCTGTCACCATCGTAACTTGAACCGTATGCATCACCGCAAAAAGCCAAGTTACTGGAGTTAAAGTTCTTAGATCCAGCTTTAGTCAACCATCGTCGATCCGCATGAAGTGGCGACTGCGCCCATGCAACTGGCAACAAGGCTACGAAGCTTGTCTCCGTAATTGCGCCTGGATACAGCTGCTGCAGCTTCTTCCTTGCTCGCTTCAGGGCTTTGACCGCCTTTACAACGGCAGGAGCCTGGAGGGACAACTCAAAATCGATAGTTGCCTGAAAGTAAATGGCTTCCGTTCCATCACGAACTATCTGAACCTTTTCCGAGGGAACGATAGTGACGTCAGGAACTGATTGGAGGGCTTCGTCGTTGGTGATCCGCTCCGACAGTACCACGGCGCTTACCGGCTTGGTTTTGCTCGCAACCTGCAGCAGCGCCGGCGGCCAAAGCGTACGCTTTAACCATGCGGTAGCCTGCCAAGGTGGCTGGGCGACCACGAGAGCCTTAGAGTGAAAGCTGCCCTGTTGGCAGCTTACTTTCCAAATTCCGTCTTGCCAGTCAGCATCAACGATTCGATTGGCCAAAGTCACTGAAACGGCCTGATGGAAACTTGGCTGTTCAAGCAGCTGACGAAGTGATTTCGACCAATCTCCAGTATGTAGCCTGCCACTATGAAATGCTGCTCTTTCCGCCAAAGCCTCAGGTGCAGCATCCCAAATATCAGGAATGCCAAATGCCATCCCAAAATGTTCTAAAACCACCGCCGCTGGGGCTTTGCGAGTTTGCTTCCAATAATGCGATAGAGCATGAGACTTTGCGGATTTAGCTGCACTCTGCGATGTAGGGGCTTCATCATCGTCCGTGACGACCTCATCATCGTCCTCGTCAGCATTTCCTGCCACCGCACCTTGCCGGACAATTTCCTCAACCTCTGGCCAATGCTTAGCGGCAGCTAAGCCACCTAGAATCCGTGCTCCTTTGGCAGTGAACCAAAGGTCGATATTTTGATGGGCTAGGCGATTACCGGCTAGCACAGCCACCGTATGCTGGCGATTTCCAGGTAGGGAGGCCTCGTCACGGTTGATACCGTGAGCGGCAAGAATGTCCTGCCAGGAGTCGAAAAGTTGATCGGACACTGCACTCAACCCGTATCCCGGACGTGGCTGTTCGGCCGTGCTTTGACGCAGACGACCACCAAGAGCAGCCTCTTTCTCAATCAGCAGAATCCTTGCGTTGGGGTTCAGCGCAGCTATCTTAGCTGCGGCCATGACACCACTGATGCCACCACCCGCAACGATTACATCATAAATTTGTTGTACACCTGCAGGTGCATTGTCCGAAAGTTCCATATGTTCATCATTCCCATATCTTGCACTTTCTAGTCCAGCGTCTATTTACAATCAGTCGCATGCCGCTGTAAGGTTGGCGGCTGCAATTCGCGAGGTAAAGATGGCGTCATCTGCTTTGAACGTGGCTCTCAGCGCTCGAGGCCTGACAAAATACTATGGTGAGCTAAAGGCCGTCGACGGCATCAGCTTAACCGTGGACCACGGTAGTTGTGTGGCTTTGCTCGGGCCCAATGGCGCCGGCAAGACAACAACGGTGGAAATGCTTGAGGGACTCTTACCGCCAGATTCGGGTGAGATTGAGATCCTTGGTCAGTCTCTTGCCAGGGACCGCCGATATATCCTCGAGCAAATTGGAGTGGTGCTTCAGGAAACTACCCTTTATAAGCGCTACACGGTGGCTGAGACGATAGCCCTGTTTGCTAGTTTCTACAAAAGTGCTCTCGACCCCCATGCCGTGATCACTCGCCTGCAACTCACCGAAAAGACCAATACGCAGTTGCGTCACTTGTCTGGCGGACAGCGGCAACGCGTCTACCTCGCCTGCGCTTTAGTCAACGATCCTAGGATCTTATTTCTTGACGAACCAACCACAGGCCTGGATCCGCAAGCCCGACGGGCTATCTGGGACCTAGTCACTGAACTTAAGCAAGAGGGCCGAAGCATCCTCTTGACTACGCACTACATGGACGAGGCCGAGGCTCTTGCCGACCGAGTCCTTATCATCGATCACGGCAAGGTCATAGCCGAGGGCACGCCTCAGCAACTTATCCGAGACACGTGCGGCGACATGGTAAAACAAGTTAGACATGGAACACTCGAAGATGTCTTCATCAAACTCACGGGTCGGAGCATCCGTGAGAGCTGAGGTTCAAGCTAGGGCCCAGCTCTCTAAAACTAAGCGCGGCAATGCCTTCAAAGAGATGTGCAAAGGTAGATGGCGTGAGTTTCGTCGCGAACCTTCGGCATTCTTCTTTGTCATGTTCATGCCGGTACTGTGGATGGCAATTTTAGGTTTTGCTTTTTCTGGAGCAAAAAAAGAACGTTACGGAGTAGGGTGGCTCTCCTCTGCGCCAAATATTTCTGTTGGCGCCAACGCTATCCACAATGCTCTTAAGAACAATCCGCAAATTAAGCTAGTTGAGGGCGACACAGCAACCCTGGACCTCAGCTTAATTCGAGGCGAAATCTTGATCGTGATTTCTCCACCCGTTAATGACGATGGGTGGCACTACAAGCTGGATGAGACGAACCGCGAGGCCACTAGAGCTCGCACGGCCCTAGACGACATTGTGCAAGCGGCAGCAGGACGACAAGACGTTTTGAACGTGGCTGAAGATCACGTGACCGTACCGGGAACTCGATACATCGACTTTTTGGTACCTGGGTTGGTTGCATTAAGCATTATGACATCTAGCCTGTTTGGCGTCGGCGCCACCATCGTGGTCAATCGGCGTGAAAATCTACTGAAACGCTACCTGGTCACCCCGATGCAACCGGTCGCCTACATCCTGTCGCACATTGTAGGGCGTTTTTTCATTTTAGCAGTCGAACTCGCGGCCATTTTAATCGCCGCGTTTGCCATGTTTAAGTTCCAGGTTCAAGGCAACCTTTTAAGTTTTGCTTTTGTTGCCGCTCTTGGGGCCGCTACCTTCACCTCCCTAGCCATGCTGTGTGGCAGTCGAACTAGCAACATGGCAGTGATGAACGGTATGACTAACTTAATTAGTGTACCAATGATGATTGTCGCGGGAGTGTGGTTTGCAAGATCCAACTTTCCAGAATGGATCGCTGATCCCGCAGCATACTTACCATTAACAGCCCTAGTGGACGCCCTGCGCCGCATTGCCCTTGAGGGTGCCTCTCTTGGCTCCATAACACAGCAAATTATGATACTATTTGCCTACTTAGTCGTTACAACCTTGGCGGCCAAACGACTGTTCAAGTGGTACTAATATGTTCTAAGGGCAATCAAAGATGGTCGATCTAGAAAATCGAGTCAGTCGGAATCGGCTTCGTCTACTTAGCTTAGCGTCGCTTGCGTGGGCCGTCTGCTGGTTAAGTCCGTCAACTACAGCTCGTGCGGCCCCCCCTGCCAGCAAGGCAATACTGGTTAACTTTGACGATCATAACGCACCAGTTATGTATCTAGAAAACGGCGCCGCCAAAGGTCTATATCCTGAGATAGTCACCGAGGTTTTTCGGCGATTGAATTTGCCGCACACTTTTAAGTCTATTCCATGGAATCGAGCGCTTTCCGAAGCATACGGCGATCAAGCCGGCATTGCAGGTATTTATTGGAGCAAAGAAAGAGCAGCAAGACTCGATTACTCGGCCCCAATCTATGTTGAGAAGATGATGATGTACGTTAGCCCCAGCAAGAGCTTCGTATTTAACAAAATTGAAGATTTGAAAGGTAAAAAGCTAGCGATTACACAGGGCACTGTTTATGGCAAAGAATTTGACGAGGCAAAGGCTTCTGGACTTTTTACCGCCGAAGAGAATCTGGGCGACGAGCAGAATTTCGAAAAACTAGCTCAGGGACGAACAGATGCAGTCGTTGCCTCTGAAATCGCAGGATCCAATTTGCTTCGTAAAAAAAACATGACAGCCGCTGTAATCGCCCTCAAACATCCAGTTTCCATATTAACGGTCCACATTGCCTTCGCCAAAGGCAAGCATCTGGATTTGCTGGGGGAAATAAACAAAGAGCTAGCGGCCCTGCGTTCCGACGGCACTCTAGAGAAGCTCTCGAAGCAATACACAGAAAAATAACAAATTCAGCTCGCACTCAATCGCGGCCAAGCCCTAAGCCAGTGCCTCTTGCGCTTGCCGGGCATAGTCGCTGGGATCTTCTCCCAGTTCCAATCACTTGCATCAAGTGCCGCACGAACTGGAACGGCGACGCTATAAGTCATCATCAAGCAATTAGGCAACACCACCAATTTCAAACGATCAAACCACTGGCTCTGCCACATAACTGGGTTCTTGCCCGGGGAGAAGGGGTCTTGCCAAACGTGACTGTAACCACCAAGGATTGGGCTGGATGGGATCGGCTCAGTTGATGCATCCCCAACACAAATCATCCAAATTGCTCTAGCACCAGTTGTCGGATGAGGGATCTCAGCCGTCCATTTATACTCACTAACTTGGATTAATTTACGGCAGAACTCGAGTCGGTCCTGTGGCCAGTTTTCCTGCCATGGCGCAGCCCCCGAAGCCAAAGCGGGCACTAGCTCTGGCGTAATCTCAAGACTTACCAGTGCTAAATCACCGGCGTTAGGCGCTTTTGCCCAAGCCTCTAGAGTCGCAATAGCTGTGTAGCCGAGCCCAAGCCCGACATCTAAAACGCTTACAGCCTGAAGCGACTCCTGCTGGTGCCACAGGTTTAATAGGCCACTAGCCACCACGTAGAGGTGATGGGCCTCAGCCAATGCCCCGGCACGGGTATGATAGCACTCCCCATGCTCATGATGGCTGAGAGTAAAGCTACCGTCCGCGGTCGCAACCACCAATCCTAAGTCCGAATGAACTCGCTGGTTTGAAGATTCAGATGTGGACATCATAGGGATCCCTTGCAAGAGAATGGTCTTGGGGTGGCCACTGCTTAGCGGAATTCAGCAAATATTTGAAGAACTTTAAGATAAACCCTCGGAACCCCCAACCACGGCTTGCCACCGATGAGGTTCGTCTGATACAAACTTCGTCTGTCGAAGGCGGGGTGTAGCGCAGTTGGTAGCGCGCGTGCTTTGGGAGCATGAGGTCGCAAGTTCGAATCTTGTCACCCCGACCATCATTTACAGTTCAAGTCAGATCGCTTAAGCAGCCCGCCTAACCCAAACAAGCAGCTTATCATCAGCTACGTCAATAGAATCCAAAGCGCGATTCCCGTGTGATTCCACTGCACGGACTAGGTTTTCGATTTTGCGCGTGTTTGTGATTCCACCTCGCTCAAATACACCATCTGTACCGATCAAAAGCAGGTCCGCTTTGACTCGGTGAAAGAGCATTTTTACTGGCGCGAGATCAAGGTCCTCGCTGAACCCCAAAATATTACCGCGTGC
>OMIY01000198.1 GCA_900299215.1 bacterium
AATCGTCCATTCAGATAGGCGATGGCACGCGCGATTTTTCGTCGGGGTTTTTCTTTCGCTATGGTCACGAGACTTGGCTTGGCCCCCTTAGCTAATCTTTCGCAGTTTACCTATCGGTAAATAATCTCTGATCTTTAAGGGGTTTGGCCAAGAGTCTACGGGTATTTACGCTGTTTGATCTGCTTCAATTAACAAAAGAAAAAGGAGGCCAAAAAGCCTCCTTCGGAATAGCAGGATTACGCTTCGCAAGCTGATATTACTGGTTGCAGCTCACGTTGATGTACATCGGGTTACGGTTGGAAATGTTCACGAATTCGAGTGCTTGGCTGTAAGCGTCGTTGTAGGCCTGGTCGCGGGTTGGTGCGGTTGCGGTGTAGTAAGGGCCGCCTTCAGAACCTGCGTCAGCGGTACAGGTGACGTCAGCAAAAGCTGCGCTGGTGATCATAGACAGGGTGAAAACGATGGTTGATTTAGCTAGTAATTTCATAAAGATACTCCAAATAAATGTTTATCGGTAAAACCCGGGAAACTCATAGATTGTGGGCGAGGAGAACGTAGTTCAGTGCTGCAGTGGTAGAATCAATAGGAAACTTCAACTTCTTATGTGTCCGCTTTTAACGGATCGTTTTTCAAAAAGCAAACAAAAATTATTTATGTTTAATCCGGAGTGGGGGTTATGATCGAAATTACTGCATCTCGTTCGAAATTTAGAAGCCAAGCAGTCTCCCTAATTCCGCTGATACTTTTGGCTTGTGGTACTTCACCCCAGGCATCTTCGAACCTGAAAGCCGCCTGGGACCCGTCCAACAATCCAGCTATTTTTGAGCCTGGCTACGAATATAATCTCAGTCGGTTGCCACTCGATGGACAGACGACGCGACTACCGTGGCCAGATACCTACTGGCCAGATCAGTACGGTGGTATAGCTGATCGGTGGCAAACCAGTGAGGATACCTTCAGCTATCGCACCTACGCTGAACCAGCGAAACTCAGCGTTGAACAACTGGCCACACTGTCACCCGCTGAAAAGTTCGATCTACTCCGTGGTCGCTATGACTTTCCGCTGGTTTCCTCTGAAAGGCGCAGGACTAATCCCGATACTCCGCTTTGGCGCGGCATTTGTCACGGTCTAGCCCCTCTGTCTTTGGCTATCAAGGAACCGGGGCCAGTGGTGTTGCGCAACGGATTTGGATTAGCGATCCCATTTGGATCGTCCGATATTAAAGCATTACTTGTTTACCATCAGGCGACCATGTCCAATGTGCCAGCTCGTGTCCTAGGGCAAAGGTGTAATGATGATCTAGAGCGCTTTCCTGAGAGGTCCCAGAACCCAGCTTGTGACGACGTCAATGCCGGTGCTTTTCACCTTGTAATCACCAACCGAGTTGGCATTAGAAAGGTCGGAGTCATCGCTGACCTGGCAAGAGATAGCCAAGTCTGGAACCAACCAATCTATACTTACCATGCTGTCCTAGGTAGAACGACGCCACCTAGACTAGGTGCAGCACCTGGCACCTTCGAAGAACGGATAGTTTCCATGCAGGTGAAATACGCAGTATCTGTGGATCCTAGCTGGGAGATGCAAATTGCGACCGATGAACATGGCCTAAGCGAGCAAACTTTTCAGTACTCGCTTGAGCTTGATCGCAATGGTCGTATTATTGGTGGCAGGTGGTTAAATGATGTGCATCCAGATTTCTTATGGATGCAACCCGCTGCGGGTCTAACAGGAGACTGGCAGTTACTCACGCAGTTTTATCAGCCGAATTAGATGAAATTTGAGGGCGGATTAGGTCGCTGCTGTCGCCGATGCGTCGTGGTAACCAATGCAACTAGACGTCTGTGATTCGTCACGAGATGATCAAGAAACTTATACTGCCTAAAGGTGTGAGCCATAAGGTAGTGCGCTACGCGATTGATCAAAAAATCGTAGAGCGAGAGCTCGTAACCGCGGGTCCATTTATTGACATTTAATTTTATGCCGCTAAGTTTCTCTAATTTAGCTCGATGGAGCTCGACAAAGCCCTCAATTTGCTCACTTGTGGTCTCGGGTGTCGTGACAAAGGATAAAAACTCGGCAAGGTCGCGCTGCGGCAGATGAACTGTTGCAAGCTCCCAGTCAAATGCGCACAACTGGAAGGATTCCTCGGTTGCGCGCAGGCCGATATTGCGAGGGTTGAAATCATTATGGATCAGCGTCTTGGGCATGGTGTCGATCTCCGACCACCAGTCATCTATGGTACTCAAAAGATCTAAGCATTGGTCCAGGTGCGTGCGACTGAACAGATTGGGAAACTCTATATGAGCGTGCTGCAGCATTTCGCAGAAAAGTGGCTTTCGCTCCGTCATATCTGCGGTCGATGCGATATGGCCGATCCAAGATTTAGTTCTGAGTTCGCTTTCGCGACCGAGCCAGATGCTGTGTAACTCGGCTAAGCCCGTGATTGCGGCTTCGATGTGCTCGAGCCTCCATGCGTAAGGGCGATTTACGGTTCCCATTAAATGTAAATCTTTCAAACGCTCCATGACAAGAACGTAGGCCTCGCGACTAGGATCTTGATGGGAGCCTAAGATGCGTGGAGTGTTTCGTTGGAACCGGCTGTCATCTTGCTGGTAAATAGCTGATTCTTTGAGATGGCAAAGATAAGATTCGCTGCGGTATTTGAATTTGTCGTAAAGTTTGCCCAAATTCTCATTGCACATCCCTGCCATTTTACTTGCCAGCAGTATGACTTCTTTGTCTGTGGCTTTAGATTTGACCACCAGATCGATTGCGTTATTTTCGTCGTTATCGTTCTTGAGGTTTAATTTAAAGGGAAATATGCCCAGGAGCTTTTTAGAATTGCGCGAAGCGAGCTCCGAGATAATCGAATCACTCGTGTCGATGCTCTCACCTGGGCTAACGTCTGTGACCGTCAGTTCGCACTCCCCTTGGCGACGATGTAGGGACATCTGGAAGAATACGGGATTAAGCTCGTTTGCTGTCATCCAACGGATTGGTTTATTGCGTCCAAGACGCTCATGAGCTTTGACAAAGGTGCCACCCACCAGTGCTGATGATGTCGATAGATCTAGCGCTAGGCAGTAGCCTGCTATGATCTCGGCAAATCGCGCGGATCTATCGGCACCGAAACAGTCCATGATTTTTAGACACTCTGCCTGACCTGGGAGCGAGGACCCTCCACCTACCGTGCCAATAATTAATCCTGGTAGGTGCATCGATGTGTAGATGCCGTCAGTTGTACGTTCGATATAAAAATTGGCAAGTGAGGATTCGTGTACACAAGCGATATCTTGTCCCGTTGCGACAAAGATGGCAGCGATGGCATTTGAAACGTTTATATTAGCCCCAATTGCACCCGCCTGAGCGAGCGCTACCATGCCGGAATTAAAATAACCGACTAGAGTGTCGGCGCTGACCTTCATGACTTTTTCAAGCACTTGACCTGGGATAAAGGCTTCGGCTATCACGCGGGTGCCACGGCCTTCAAGGTAAGACTTGAAGTTCACCTTCTTATCACCACTCAGGCCGGAATCGATTACAAAGTTTTCAACGGTAATTCCGATGATTTCTTTGGCCTGGGTGAGTGCCCACTGGCAGGCATGCCAGGTTGCGGCTGTAGTCATATTTTGGCCTGCAGCATCAGCCGTTGAATAGACAAAGCTTGCGTGTATAGATCTTCCGGACAACGTGATGTCAACGCTAGTAAGGTTGGCGTGCCGAGATACCTGTGACACAACATCTTGAAGCTCTGTGACGTGGTCTTTTAACCATTCACCGAAGATCACAGCACTGCCGAGAGAGTCCATGACAAACATGGGAACTCGCGTCATACGCTGATTGATAGTGCGAGTCTTGACTCCACCTGAGAGACTTAAGAGCAGCGCGCCTCTTGACGCTGAAGCAACCAGGGCGCCTTCGGATGTGGCGAATGGCGCGTAGATCTCTCCGCGTGCATGTTGCCCATTAAATAGAAGTGGACCGGCCAGTCCTACCGGGACCTCGACGCTGCCGATGTGATTTTCAATGTTACCGGCCAGTTGGTGGGCATCCATCTGAGACTTGCGGATGGTTGGTAGGCTTTCACCAACCTTAGTCTCTATGAAGTTTAATCTTTTTAGTCTGGCCGCTTCGCTGTAGATGCCTCGTTCTGGAATTTTGTCTTCGTGACTAACAGTCGATAAATCTAAACCAGTGCTAACAGTGTCAGGCGACCTGTTTTCAAGTAAGACCTTCCAGAGTAAGGTGCTGCTTGTTTGATCAAGGGCTCGACAATGGATCTCTGTCCCAGAACTTTCAAGTGAGTCGCGGTATTCGAGAATTTCTAGATCAATGTCATGTTGGGTGCCATTCTTGTCGACTAATTTTGCTAGTCCCGAAGATCGCAATAAATTTTTCGTGGCGTCACTCAAATAATTGTTTGCCATCGCTCGCAAACCTGACTCTGATAGGTCTAGGATGGCGACATCGATGGCGGTGTCGGCTGCTTCCATAACTAGGGTCCAGCCAAGATCGGCGCGAGCGATCATTCTTTTTTTTGAGCGTCGATCGTAGCTTTGTCGCATCTTGACTCTCCGATGGTTATGAGAGTTTGGAGCTAGATTTGTTTGGCAAAAAGTTCATAACGACGTGTCCAGTCGCTGGCCCAGGCAAGCCACTTTTCCAAGGTGTTTGCACTTCCGTCTTCGTGGACTAGTGCCGCTATACCACCACGTAACTGATGCCTGTCGCCATGATTTAGCGCCTGGTAAAGTAAAGCACTTGCAGCCGACCATTTTCGTCGTTGGCTGTTCCGGGCTTGATCTGGCAAGACGGCTACCGTTTTGACGACGACATAGCCGCGGTCGACAAAGCCGAACAGGAACCCTACAGGCTCGACCTCTATACCGTGATCTGATGGGGGAATAATAAAAGCAGACGGAGACAAATCGAGTTGACCTTCGCCGCTAGCATAGATCCGTTTGAACGTAGATAAATCTACGGGCTCAAACAAAAATTGACGACTAAAGCTGGGAATTGCGATTTTATGTAGGATTTCCATTTCGTCACTTAAGTTTCGCCCGTCTTGTCCAAAAGGCCGAAACGTAAAGCCGTCGGCGACTGCACGCTGATAGTGCGGTTCTAACACTCTCATCGCAGATCGAAAAACGCTTCGAAAGACACGAGTATGATAACGTCCAGTCTCCGACCGATCCGGCAGCGCTGATTCTGGGGTGTCAAAACCCGTCATTTTTAAAGCGGACTCTAAATCCGGGTCGCAGGTTGGCTCCCAGCCGAATGGTTGTTCCGCTTCGTCATCGGCATTGGCCATCAGGCGGTACTTCAGCCAGGTATTGCAGTCGACAGGAGCATAGATGTGAGTGACCCCGCGGGAGGCGAGCCAACTCATAGCCAATTCAATGAGTCCGACGAGAAAGTCAACTCGTCTTTGATTGGGTATACTACCATCACAGGCGACGAGCCCAATATAGCCTCTTTCGGGATCCACGGATGATATACGGGCGCTGATCCTACAAATGGGTAATTCTCCGTCGTATTGGACCCAGTACTCCATGGGTTGCCAACACGGATCCATTGCTAGATCGAGGTAGCGACTACTGTCGTTCAGATAGGAACCGCTCTGGCAGCGATCGGGTACCGCTTTGAAAGCGAGTCGAAAGCGAGCTGGGTCATCACAGGCGGTGAGGCTTTCGATACTCATGTCGCTTCTATCCATCTAAGTCGATTGCATGTCTTTGAATGTGAGATTATCATAAACTTTTCCAACATTAGTATGATTATTGTCAGCTGTGTCGATTGGCTCCAGGGCTCATTCTAGGAGATCAGTGTGAACTGTATCGAAGCTATTGCCTCGTGGAGCACTGAAATACCTACCAAGCTTGCTCTTTGGGAAAAGACCTCGGGCGCAATTAGCTTTGGGGAGTTGGGCGCTGGTGCAGCAGAGCTACAAGATGAACTAGTTCGAAACGGGTTTCGAGTTGGAGACTGTGCGATCATTGTTGCCTTGCCTCGACCAACCCTTTACGCCGCGATGGTTGCGGTGATTGGCTTAGGTGGTCGCGTGATGCTAGTCGAACCCTGGCTTGATGCAGGTGACATAGATACTATTATCAGCGAACAAAGACCTAAATGGCTGTTGGTTGACCGAGCTGGATGGTGGTGGAGTCGTCGCTTTAAATTATTAAGGTCTATTCGTTCGATCTTGGTGAATCCTAGATTATTTATGTCAACCTGTAAGTCCTCATTGAAAGTAGAGCAGTGTTCACCTGAAGATCCAGCATTGGTCGTGTTTAGTTCAGGCTCAACCGGTCAGCCAAAGGGGATCATACGCAGTCATGGTTTTTCGAAATCCATTGTTGATATTCTGACTGATTACGGTCGAAGGGACCCATACGCCGAGCCGGACCTGGCCGTACTTCCAGGGATTACGATTCTCCATTTGATGTCCGGACGCGGCGCAATCATGGCGGGTCAAGACTGGCGTCGCCATTCACTAGTTGCTCTTGGGCACGGTATCAGAGAGCACAGGCCGCGCACTCTTTCAACCAACCCTGCCTTTCTCAGGCGGCTCCTCGATGCTGCCAAGATCACCGATGGATTCGATAGCCTGAGGCATATCTATATGGGTGGTGCATCGCCAGATCGTGGCTTAGTGGAGGAAGCCCTAGCACGTTGGCCAATGGTCAAAATGACAAATATCTACGGCGGAAGTGAAGCTGAGCCCATCGCCATGGCAGACATGGCGGATGCGCTTCACTTCGCCAAGTCCCGTGACGAAATTCAGGTTCGCTATGTTGGTACCCCTTTCGAATTTATCGAATCCAGCATCGAAGAGGATGGACTATGGGTCGCTGGGCCAAACGTAAACGGCTCCTATATCAAAGCTTCCGCGGCTGACGCGAGGCATAAGCGTACTGATGCACTTGGCAAAAAATGGCATTGGACGGCGGATCGCATCGAGGTCAAACCAGAGGGTTGGTACTTTGGAGGCAGGACTTTGCAGTCCGCAGATGAGTTTGCCTTAGAGCAGCGTATCTACCGCGTCCTAGGGCATTCGCGAGCATTTGTGAGCAGGTCAGTTAATGGCGTTTTAATCGCCCTGGGCGAGGGCGTACGCGAGAAGCTAGCAGAAATAAAAGCAGCCTGCCCTGAAATTGCGGATGGCGCGAGTATACCCTTAGTGTACGAGCGTCGTCATCGCTCACGCATAAATCGCAATCAGTCTCAACGTCCTCGTGCTGTTTGGAGACGCTGGAACCAGTTTTTTAAGGAGCGTGCACCACTGCCGATTCTGACAATTGTGGCTGCGGGTCCGTCACTAGGTGCGGCGAAAGCGTCATTGGATTCCGTGCCATCGTACCTAATTATTTTGCACTTTTTGATCATATTTTTTCTTCTTATTGCCATCAGGTTGATGGATGAACGCAAGGATCTAATCAAAGACCTGGCTTTAGAGCCAGCCCGACCGTTGCCTAGAGGTTTAATTAATCAACTTGAGATTCGTAACGCCATTGACTTGATTCTTCTTACACTAGTCGTGATCGGTACGCTTACTGGTGTCATCGGTGGATTTTACGCAGGGCTTTTTGCGCTCGTCTCAGTGGCTTATCTACTACTGATGGAGCGTGAATTCTATATCGGTGCATTGTTAAAGCGCCTACCATTGCTAAGCGCTCTTTCGCATCAAGCTTTGCTAATACCGATGTATCTAGTCCCTCTTGCGACGGCAGTTGCCGAGCGTCGTTTCCCTGCCGGTATGGCGGGGGCCTTTATCGGTGCCAACTTTGCCGGTTCGATGGCCTATGAGATCTCTCGTAAATTAAATCCTAGTAGTCCAATTGGTAAGGATACCTACCTACAACTATTTGGAACAAAACGGACTCTGGCGATGCTCCTCGTCTGCATGTCTACGATAATCTTGCTAAGCGTATGGTTAGGCTCCTGGACCCTCTGTTTACCTTTAGCTTTCATCTTTTTGTGCGCAGTCGCTGCTTGGATCAAGGCGCCGTCAAGATATCAAGCGGTGGAGGCAAGTGCAGCGTTACTCAGCCTCGGACAACTTTGGACGCTGCTGCTTGTCAGTCCTAAATGACTCTGATTCTAGGAGTTAAATCGTGACCGAATTCGAATTGAATCGTAGCAAGTTGACTCATCCCGAAAAACCATCACCAATTGCTGAAGCTCTATTTGGTAATTTAGTCGAGACTGATTACGCCAAGATTAGTCAAAGTCCAGAACTTTTTGGCGGCAAGGCTACTCAACTAGCGCAACTTAGTTTGTTTGGTTACCGGGTGCCGCGATTCTTCGTAATCCCGTGCGACGCAGTGAATGCACTGGCAGAGGGCAAGTTAGACGCCACTCAATTACTTGCAAATGTGCGTCAAGCCTGTGATCGATTGAGTCTAAGTGATATTCCGTTGGCAGTACGCTCTAGCGCGACTTGTGAAGACGGTAAGCAGCAAAGTTTTGCTGGAATGTTTAGTTCCGTGTTAAACGTCCGCGGTGCTAGGGCGCTTGGGTCTGCCATCAGAAATGTACAAAGTTCTCTCACTTCTGCCGCCGTGACGGAATACTGTAGCGTTATGGGAATTACGACGTTGCCGTCTATGGCGATCGTCATTCAAGAGATGATTGATCCCGAGGTTTCTGGGGTGGCCTTCAGTCGCGATCCGACTGGCTCCGAGCCTAATTGTCTGTTGATTGAGGGAGTCCTCGGCCTGGGAGAAGGCTTGGTCGGTGGTGACCTTAATGCTGATCGGGGCTGGGTGGATAGGGAAAATATCAACGTCCAAAAGATTGTTGCCGCCGACAAGCATGAAGCCTTTCGATGCCGGTCTGAAGGTGGCACCATAAAGGAACCGTTGCCAACTCAGCAGCGTCAAGCTTGTGTACTTACCCCCGCTAGACTTGCAGAAATAAGTCGCGTTTGTTTAGATGTCGAGCTTGATTTTGCGGAATCAATGGTAGTCGATGGTCCAACGCAGGCTATTG
>OMIY01000199.1 GCA_900299215.1 bacterium
AGTTATAAGACGAATGATGCGGATGACAGCGGACGCGATTCACAAACTCGATGCGTTACCAAATCACGATTATCTTTACTTCAAAGACGTCGAAGAGGATGCTGAAAGTAAATTTATGGCAGCAAGTGACCTCGTCGATAACAGTAATCGGATCATTCAACTACAACTGGCATTGATTGGCCAATTCACCAATGAAGCCTCCCATAAAACTAATGAAACCATGCGATTTTTAACGGTACTATCTGTTTTTTTCATGCCGTTAAATTTGATCACAGGCGTATTCGGGATGAACTTCGAAATGATGCCAGCCGTTAAAGCACCGAACGGATTCTGGCTCATCTGCGGCTATATGACGATTGCAGCTATTGCTGTTCTTATCTTCTTCTTTCAGCGCGGCTGGCTAAAGTCTGAAAAGTGATTTTCTTCTAAGATCGAATTGCGCTCAGTAATATCCAAAGTATCTTTCTACCGTGCTGTCAGTCCACCATCTATCAAATAAAGTCCACCAGTCATAAAACTTGCGTCTTCTGAAAGTAAAAAAGCAACCATCCCGGCAACCTCATCTGGCTCACCAATGCGACTGAGAAGATGTTCTTCTGCATCTAGTTGCCAAGCTCGAGTTAAATCGCCGCCAAGATCCTGATTTGCCCATGAACGCATAGCTTGTTCTGCCATGGGAGTGCGAATAGTCCCCGGGCAAATAGTATTGATGCGAATCTTGTACTTAGAAAAATCCACTGCAGTACTCTTGGTAAATTGACCAATCGCTCCTTTACTCATGCCATAGGCACAAGAGTCAGGTTTACCGACCATACATTGATCTGATCCCGTGAGAACTATTGCGCCCCCGCCAGCTTTGATCATGTGGGGCAAGACTGCCTGGACGGCGAAGACCATACCTTTGACATTGACGTTCATAATCAAATGCCAATCATCTTCGCTCATTTCAAGCAAGTTCTTAGACTGGTGAATTCCTGCATTTGCGAAGAGGCCATTGAGTAAACCAAAGGTACGAACAGTTAGATCGACTGCGTTGCGAAGCTCCTGCACCGAACTGACATCGCCTTTAATGAGCAGTACCTGGTCCGACGGAGCAGAACTAAAAGCGCGTTTGGCCTGGTCTATATTTTGATCAAATACAGCTACCTTGTGCCCAGCCAACAGCAATCTTTGCACGCTTGCCGCACCAATACCTGTGGCACCACCAGTGACGAATGTAACTCTATGCATACCGCCTCCCAATATCCTACTGGGGGGAGGCTGCCCTTCTAAGCTCACTGATGCAACCATTATCTAGCCAAATTTGACTGAAGTGGTTGATTGAACCGGGAGGGTGATCCTGAGTTTATTGATGAACTGAAGCAGCTTCTCCTCGGACGGCGAGGGAAGCTTGGTGAACTTCACGCCAAATTGCACTCCACCGTTTGAAGTCGGTAGCCCCCAGCGGATATCCCCATCACCTTCGATCTTTAAGTCCACACTGGCTTCAGGTGGCAAGATACTAAAACGCACCTGATCACCCGGCGGCACTACATTTGGACTTTGCGGCAAATGAGCCATAAAACCGCCGCGCCCCAGCTGTGAGACCTCACCCTCAACAAGTCCCGGCACACCAACAACTTTAATCATACACTTGAATCGAACTGGATAACGAGGAGTAGACCGTTCGCGATCTTTAATGCGTAAAGCGCTAGCCCTCTCAATGATCGTTAGCAAATGATCTGCCTTTGGCGCTCGCGAGAATACCGCTTCAACATGGTCATCTGCGAGCAACGACAAGCGCTGTGTCATATTGCTAGATATTACGTAGACGAGGATGTTGCGAAAATCACGAGTGATGCGTCGGAGCTCAGGGTCAAACTCGGCATCCTTTTCGTCATTTGCGGAAAAATACACAAGTGCTGTGGGCCTAAGTACTTTACATTCGTTGTATGCAAGCCCGACGGGCGACACCGTGACCTGCACCCCAGCACGGCTTAGCTCGCGCGCCAATCTTAGGTCTATCGGCTTTCGAAGGTTGGCAAAAACCACTCCGCGTCCTGCTGTCGCCATGCAAATCTGCTCCGTTTTTACGGATATTTTACCCCAAGCAAGTGATGCAGAACAAATTTTGTAACACGGTCACTGGCAATCGGGGCACAGGCCAAAAAACTCCAGACGATGGGTCACGTCTTTGAAGGCAAGTTTTGGCAGGCGAATGGTTTCAGATTCTACGGGACAGTTCGGCAAAGGTTCGACCCGCCGACAGCTGCGACAAATGATGTGATGGTGATGATGGTCTTTATGCCGCAGCTCGTATCGGACCGCACCGTCACCAAAATCGCAACGATTGATCAGACCAAGGTCCTCGAACTTAGCGAGGCATCGATAAATGGTCACCAGATCACACGCAATACCTGGAGTCCTAGTAACCGCTGCATGGATCTCCTCGGAGGTGAAAGGACCATGTTTCGCAGCAAGTAGATCGAGAATGGCCGTTCGGGGGCGAGTCACTTTGAGCTTGGCCGCTCGCAAAAGGTCTCCACTGTCCTCGTGTACGTGCTTACTCTCACATTTTGGGTGCGCCGAATTAGCTTTTGCGTGAGCCATGAATCTAGTCTCGTTGTTTTTATAGCGATTCTGACGCAGCGCTTCCAATGGACCCCTGCCCCCTGGTTGTATATTCAGGAATAACCCCAAGCGCAAGCCCGTGTTGCAAATAGATTGCAACTAGGTTAAGCTGCGCCGTCACTCGCTGACACAGCAAAAAAGGCAATGATTTCCGTATGCAAAAGCTCATTAGCCACCTCCTGCTGCTAGCCCTAGCCGCCTTGGTTGGCCCTTCCTCGTTTGCACAATCTGACGATGGCTCAGGCCTTAAGACTTGCGTCACTTTAGACCTCATGGGCAATTTTAATGCACCGCGCATGACTCAAGCCACTGACCGCTTTGATGTCCGTGAGTCCGAGCTCTTGCTTTACGGACCCATTGACCATCTTTACGACGCGACACTCAACTTGGCCGCCCACGGTGACTCCGCACGTCCTCTGTTTGAGCTGCACGAGGCCTATATTGGGTCCAGCAAGCTGATTCCAAGATCACGCTTCCGTTTGGGACAATTTTTCCTCGGCATAGGCCGACTCAATCACTTCCATCGCCATGACTGGCCAGTCGTAACGGCACCCAAATCGCAACTTGAGTTTTTCGGTGCCGAAGGAGCTTTTGACACTGGGGCAGAGTACACGTTCCTTGCTCCTGTGCCCTTTTTTCTCGAGCTCACCGGCGGTGTAACCAACGGCTGGACTTACGGCCATGTGCATAACGCCGGTACCAAACCAAGGGTACCAACGATATACGGACGCGCAGCTACGTACACCTCGCTTCCTGGAGCCGGCGGAATGCAGACCGGCATTAACTATCTGACAAGAAAGTCCGGACAAGGTGACACCATGACGCTGAACGGAGTTGACCTGACAGCTAAATGGCGAAGTCCAGATGGGTCGGGTTTTCTCCTCCAAAGCGAAATTTGGCATCGTCAGCTTGTCCCAGCGGTAGGCAAGTTAGAGCGCTCCCTTGGATTTTACGTTCTCCCACAAGTGAGCCTTAGCTCGCAGTGGCATATCGGAGTGCTAGTCGATCTCTTTACTGTACTCACACTGAAAAATATAACTGGCGAGCCTACCGCTAACTCCGAAATCCGCTTTGTTCCTACATTAACTTACAAAACCAGCGAGTTTGTCAGCTTACGAGCGGCCCTAGATTGGGCGACTGCAAAGCAAAAGGGAATCGACGACCGCTACAACAGGTCGTTGCTACTGCAAGCCGCTGTAAACCTTGGAGCACACCCAGCCCATGAATTTTAATAATACTTTATCTTGTTTAGTGCGCTTTTTCGTTTCGATCTCAGCCTTCACGTTTGGCAGTTTAGCGGAAGCTAAGATCAAGGTAGTCACCACAATTCCAGAGCTTGCCTATGCTGCGTCCGCAATTGGAGGCGATCTAGTCGAAGCTCGGTCGCTTTTGCGTGGTACAGAAAACCCCCACTTTGTCGACGCTGTACCTGAGTTTACACGCCTTACGGCGGAAGCGGACATTGTGTGCGTAGTCGGCCTTGACCTTGAAATCGGCTATATGCCTGCAGTCCTTTCACGTTCGGGCAATGCAAAAGTGCAACCAGGTGGAAACGGTTACTGTGAGGCTGGCAAGGGAGTCAAGGTTCTCGACAAACCAACAGGACGCATCGACCGCTCCATGGGTGATCTACATCCATCCGGAAACCCGCATTTTTTCCTTAGTCCAAAAGCACTTGCCGACAGTGCCTCCGAAATTGCCGCTACTCTAGTGCGAACAGATCCGACTCACGCCCCCGCGTATCAAAAGGGATTGGCTGACTTTAGGAATGCGATGGCAGAACTCGACAAAGAGGTAGAACAGCTACTCGCCCCACTCAAAAAGCTGCAAATGGAACAAAGTGGCCGTGCCGTGGTCTTGGAATATCATCGTGAATTTGCCTATTTCTTGGCG
>OMIY01000200.1 GCA_900299215.1 bacterium
GGCGGCGGCGGCGGCGGCGGCGGTGGTTACGGCGGCGGTGGTCGCGGTGGCGATCGCGGTGGTTTCGGTGGCGGTGGTCGCGGTGGCGATCGCGGCGGAAACCGCTGGTAATTAGTTCTTCAGAATGTGACGGAGGCGTACTCGTGATGAGTGCGCCTTTTTGTTTTTGGGCATTTTACTTGCTTTTAATCGAGTAATGTCGACATAATCCGCCAACGGCGCATCTGGCGAGTCTTAGTCTATGCTGTATTCGCAGAGTGCTGGTTCTTTGACGTTTCTTAGAGTCATCAATTTAGATTCAGGAAGAGTGAGGAGACGACATTATGGCATTAGAGAGTAGTCATCATTTGGCAGGATCACCATTAGGGAAGGAAACACCAGCACAGCCGATTTCAGAATATTTCGGTGAGCTAACCTTCGGACTAGGGGAAATGCGCGAGCGTTTGCCGCGTGATGCGTTCAACGAGCTGATGAAGACCTTAGAGCTGGGGCGTAAACTGTCAAAAGAGACAGCCGATGCCATCGCTAAGGCCATCATGGACTGGGCCGTACGCAAAGGTGCTACGCACTTCTGTCACTGGTTCCAACCGATGACCGGTCTCACTGCTGAGAAACATGACTCCTTCATCTCAATTCAGCATTCTAACCACTCAGAGCTCAAGGTCATCGAACGCTTCACCGGTAGCATGTTGATCCAGGGTGAGCCAGATGCTTCGAGCTTCCCATCGGGTGGTATGCGCTCGACGTTCGAGGCGCGTGGTTATACGGCTTGGGATCCCACCTCACCACTTTTTGTAGTGGAGAGCGCAGCGGGTGCCCGTACTCTATGTATTCCAACCGTGTTCTTTGGCTACCACGGTCAAGCTTTAGACAACAAGACTCCGCTACTTAGATCTGTTCAAAGCCTTTCTCAAGAGGCTTGCACGTTCCTTAAGCTGCTCGGTGATGTAGACGTCAAATCAGTGATGGCAACGCTCGGTCCTGAGCAGGAATATTTCTTGATTGATCGTGAGGTTGCCGCAAAACGGCCTGATTTGATGATGACTGGGCGGACTTTGATCGGGGCGCCAACAGCTCGTGGTCAGAAGCTTGAGGATCACTATTTTGGCTCGATTCCGACGCGCGTAATTACGTTCATGGAAGATCTAGAGCGTGAGTTATATCGTCTCGGTATCCCAGTTAAGACACGTCACAACGAAGTGGCTCCAAGTCAGTTTGAGATGGCGCCAATCTTTGAGAGTATGTCTATCGCATCGGATCACAACACGCTCGCTATGGAAACCATGAAGCGGGTGGCAGCACGTCACGGCTTTATGTGCTTACTGCACGAGAAGCCATTTGCAGCAATCAACGGCAGTGGCAAGCACTGTAACTGGTCGATGTCCAATGACAAGGGCGAAAACTTGCTCGACCCAGGGCATACACCGCATCAAAATTTGCGGTTCTTGGCTGTAGCGGCAGTGGTCATCAGAGCCGTCCATAAACATTCAGCTCTCTTGGCTTCGTCCATCATGAGTCCTGGTAACGATTTACGTCTAGGTGGCAACGAAGCTCCACCGACGATCATATCAATCTTCCTTGGCTCCATGCTGGAGAAGATTTTTGAGACTATTGGACGCGGTGAGGCCGCACGTGGCTCTGAGCGCGAAATTATTAATCTCGGTGTTGGTCACATTCCTGACATTTCGAAAGACTATACCGATCGTAACCGTACAAGTCCGTTTGCCTTTACTGGTAACAAATTTGAATTCAGGGCAGTAGGTGCATCGGCGAACGTTTCGGTCCCAATGTCTGTATTGAACGCTGCAGTTACCGATGTGCTTGCGGAGGCTTCGACCAGATTGAAGGCTCTGATTGCTAAAACGGGTAGCCGTGACGAGGCCGTGATCACCTTGGTTCGTGAGCTTATTAGTGAGAGCAAGAATATCCTCTTCAGCGGCAACAACTACTCCGCAGAGTGGAGAGAGGAAGCTAAGCGACGTAACTTGCCAATCATTGATTCCGCAGCCGATGCATTCGCGATCTGGAATGACGAAAAGGCCACAGAATTCTTAGTTGCAACCAAGGTGTTGAGCCGTGAGGAAATTGTCTCGCGCTACAATGTACAATTGGAGCGTTACATCAAGACGATGGAAATTGAGCTAGATACCACAGTTGCACTGATTAATGAGTACGTGGTTCCGGCTGTTGAGAAGCAGCTTGAGCGCACCTACAATGTGCAGCGTGATGTCAAGAACGACAACTTGAAGTCGGCCCTTGGACGCCGTACAGCTACTTTGGAGACAGCTTTTGCTGATCTATTGCAGCAGTGTGACGCTCTGAAACGGTCGGTTGATAAGTTGGCCGATACACATGACGAGGCTGCCAAGGTTGCTCACATAGTTAGAGAATGTAAGCCGGCAGCTGCAAAGCTTCGCGCAGTGGCAGATCGCGCTGAGCAAGAAGTGGCTGACGAGCTGTGGACCTTGCCAAAATATAGGGAAATGCTCTTCCATCACTCGGTTAAATAAGCTTAATCGATGAATTTCAAGAGTCTCTCGCGGTTTATTCTGCGGGAGACTTTTGTTATTTGGAGTTTTTTTCCGTAGCTGCTGAATTGATTAGAAATTTCACGTTAAGCTTTGCTACGGCGCCTTTATCGTCTGTCATCGTGAACGACTGTTCCGGAACCTGTGTTCCCGGCTCGATTTTAACTAGAGGCGAGAAGGACACCGTGGCTACTACCTGATCATCGTTGAGGACGTAATACTTCTTCTTTTTTGCCACAAAATTAATGTCAGTCTGCACGCTAACTTGATTCTCAGGAATTTGCAGCTGGGTCATGGTTTTTGCCACCAAATCACGAACAGCTTTGCCGTCTATGCGCAGCTGTTTAAATTCTTTGGCTTTCTGATCTTGGCGCCAAATCGCAAGTGGATCGAGCTGCGTATCTCCGAAAGAGCCTAGGTCGATCGTTACTTTCTTTCGGCTAGCAAAATCCTTCGTTTTTTCTTCGGGTGAATTGCTCATGCCGTGGGCTACCACTTTGAATAAATACTGATTTGGCTTGTCGCCATTGTGAGCCCCTGACCTGAGCATAGTCAGGTCGAGTTCATGACTGAGTTGTGTATAGTCTATTGGTTCGGAAGCTGATTTTACACTTGGAGCCGCCGCTTCGACTTGACTGAATTGTGGACAGACTGCGACCAGGGCACAAAGCGCTAGTTTTATAAATTGCCTAAATTTGCTGGACTGAACTCTCATAAAAGTCATCCTCAATGACTCATGGAATCGCGACTGCGATTTTCCGCAGCGTTGACGATTGCTGCTAGCATGGCCTCTAGTAACAGTCTGGTCTTTGGATCCTCATGTTTTTGTCTTTGTTCTATGCAGAGGCGACTAACTGATTCGTGTTGAATGACGTGGGTGGCCAGACTCATAAGCGCCGTTTCGCCTATTTCCTGCGACGGCGCATCGTCCTCGCCGAATAGATGAATTTGATCGATGACACGTTGAGCGTAGCGGAGATCACCAGTAGCGTTGAAGCCAGACCATAGAAGGCTGATTTGTCGATTGGTAACAACGTCGGCAGTCAATGGATCCAAAGTGCGGATGTCAGTTTTCTGAAGCTTAATTAGTCTTTGTCGATGATCACGATCGACCTTAGACAAGTTGTCTTTCAAAATTTGCATTGCCTTGGGCTTGTCTGCCATCCTTAGACTTACCAGGATTACGTACCATTCACTTGGTCCGAGGGATTGCCAACCGGCAGCCCAATCGCTGAGATGTTGCTCATTGGTGGCAAAAACCTGACCCAAAAAGATACTTGCTATCACTGGTATGTCACCGTACTTGGGTGAATTTTCGTTTAGATAGCCATGAGCTTTCATATACGAGAGCGCTGTTGTGACCCTTTCAGGGTGTGGATCTCGGTAGTAGTAAGCAAACCAACCGCGAAACTCATTTTCAGTGGCAAAGGGTGTGGGGTTCTGTTTAAGCGTAGAGGTCGTGACACAGCCGTATAACCAGCTCAGTAACACTACAGCAATGAGACGCAGGTAGTTCAGATGCATCCCTCATTCGTTTGATTTCAATAATTCCTTACTAGCCCCTATTCCCATATCGGCCTGGATCGGCCTTGGCTTGATTTGATGGTAGAATAAGTTCAGTCACCGTCCCAATTATTGAATTAAAAGTCAGGGAATTTAGCCACATGCAAGTTATTAAGCCGCCGACTGCTTTCCGTCCCGTACCCAGAACAGGGGTGATTTACGTAACTACGGAGGCTCAAGAGCGAGGATTTCGGCCGCAAGATCCGGATTGGTGCAATCTTGGCCAGGGGCAGCCCGAGACTGGGTCCCTGCCTGGTGCAGTGCGCAGGGTTGAAGAACTCATAGTACGACCAGATGACCAAGAGTACGCACCGACTGTGGGACTTTGGGAGCTAAGGGATGCTGTGGCTGGTTTATACAATCAGCTATTTCGCCGTGGTATGAAATCACAATATAGCGCCGAAAATGTTTGCGTCGCAGGTGGTGGACGCACCCTGCTGACTCGGGCGGCGGCAAGCCTTGGGCAGGTCAATCTTGGCCATTTTCTTCCCGATTACACGGCATACGAGGAGTTGCTTGATATTTTCAAAGCTTTTACTGCCATCCCCATCCTTCTTGAGGGTGCAAACAAATATGACTTTTCCCTAGAAGAATTGCGTCGTGAAATCGTCGGCCGTGGTCTTTCTGCTTTACTATTTTCGAACCCATGTAATCCCACGGGTAAGCTTGTAGATGGAGCAATCATGGAGGATTGGGTACGCCTAGCGCGGGAACTCGATTGCACCATGTTGATCGATGAATTTTATTCTCATTACGTTTACACGCGACCAATCACGGAAGCTTATATTGCTAGCGCTGCGAGATATGTTGAAGACGTCGACAGAGATCCTGTGTTGATTTTTGACGGTTTCACCAAGAATTGGCGTTATCCAGGATGGAGGGTCTCTTGGGCAGTGGGGCCTCGTCCAGTAATTGACGCTCTCGCAAGCGCAGGTTCTTTTTTAGACGGTGGCGGTTCCAAACCACTTCAAAGGGCTGCCCTTCCAC
>OMIY01000201.1 GCA_900299215.1 bacterium
AAGTTGTCACCAGACCACGAGGCTAAATATGATCATGTTGGAATTATAACTTCTCATTCCGGGGAGACGTTTGAAGTGTTGGCCGGCGATTTCACCGATGTCGGCAGAGGGTTGAATTGCCAGACAGTCGATTTGCTTGAGCGGTAGCTTGTCGCGAAGTTCCGTTGGTACACTTTCGACCATCTTGTTCATGCGCGAAAGGCGGTCGATGTCGTATTCGACCGTATCCATCACTAATGCATTCAAGACCACGCCAAGAATGCGCGCTATGGTTGGCTTGTCCGTAGCAGCGAGTTCTCGATTTTCTACGTGGTGGTTGCGACCATGGCGAACCCCCACCACGAGCAGACGTAGCGCTCCGAGTCTAATAGCGGGGCTCAGAGGCGCTGGATTGCGAACGCAGCCGTCACCGTAAAAACGTGAACTGAGTTCAATAGGTGGAAATAGCAGTGGAATTGAAGCCGATGCCATCACATGATCAGATTTGATCTTGGTGAATGCAGACCTTCGTCGTGGATGCACCCATGCAGCGCGAGGATGTCTAGACATGATGAAGGAAACGTTTTCTGAGGTCGTGTAGTCGAGAGCCGATACCTCGACGGCACTAAGGACTCCACTGTTGAGATGCTTGGTGATGCCGTTGAAGGGAATCCGACTACTCAACAGCTGCTTTAATGGGGATGTGTCGACGAGGGAAGTTGCTTGCTTGTGCTTCCTCACGCTGCCTAAAGTTAGGTCCGAAGCCCAACTCATGCCGATACGACTGAGTGAGCGGACGTCGGTACGGAACACACTTTCGGCTTTCAAAGAGCTCCAAAACTCAGCCAATTGAGGTGCTGAGCGACTGAAATTATCTGCCGTGGATGCGATAAATCCGACGTTGATTGCCCCCGCACTGGCACCTGAGATGATGTCACAAGGCAAAGTCTGGGTACGAGATTTGGCGATCTCCGAGATCCCCTGCAAGACTCCCGCTTGGTAAGCGCCACGAGCTCCACCGCCAGTGAGAATCAGTCCCGTATTTTTTTGTTTGCTGCTCATCTACCTACCCACTTGAAACCTCCAACCGTCAAGACGTGGCTGGGGCTCGGGATAGTCATCGGAGCTAATTTGGTAAACTTGAGAGCTGACGTCAAAGTAAACCTAATCAACTCATGTATTGTTATTGATTTTAATAGGTTGCAAACTTACTGGTCGACGACTATGACGATGAGTAACTTAAGGGGCTTACTCGAGTTAGCGCCACTTTTTCGAGAAGCGATGTTCAAAATGACTAAGCAATCGGCCGCAATGTATCTAGTTGTTTGATGATGGAGTCTTTGGTTCCTGTGATGCGCTAGAGCAAGTTTTCAGATTGCGCTGTTCAAGCTCAGGAACTACTTCGTCTTTTGTAACTTTGCGGAGTGGAATGTTCCCGGCCAGCCGGATGCTGTCTTTGGTCGCAAAGCCGTAATCCTTCGCGCCATCCACCTGTAAGTTCGCGGTTGACGATACGTCAATAATCTCAGTGACGCATGACTCTTCTCTGCCGCCTGGAATCACTTTAGTCACGCCCTTGTACGCGAAAATCTGCTGAGTTTCGTTTGCTTGTAGTAGCGATTCGCTTTTGTGGCTCAGCTCAGTTTGGTTAACGACGACAGTCAAAAAGGGAAGTGTCACATCCTCTTTCGACTGATTGTCTAAGAAACTTAGGCTTCCCTTCAGGCGTAGCTCGAGTTGTGACTGGCCGTTAAATTCCGTGGCAACCGCATCAAAACTAGCGAATGGGAGTGAGATTTTTCCGTTCTCTTTGAGTTCGGCGTAGCCATAAGAATCGCGGAACATGGTTTTCTTACTGGTGTCCGTTGCAAGATGACCTTTCAGTCGTAAATGGACGCCGTTACGACCAAGATTTTCTTTTCTCACTTCGTCTGACTCAATAAATGGCTTCTCGTCTACCGGATTTTCCAGTCGGGTTAGGAAGTCATAGTACACAGCGTAAAGTTGGGAGGGCCCCATGTTGCGGGACATGCTGATGATCAGGTCTTTTTCTGGATAGTAGTTAGTGATGGTTTGGTACCCAGGTACAAGCCCTCCGTGGCCAAAGCCATCACCAATAGGGGACGGCGTTTTCATCAAACCTAGGCCATACTGCAGCGGCATTCCTAAAACCGAGCCGAGCCGAGTCGTAGTCATTTCGGCTAAAGTTGCTTGGCTGAGAACGTCACCATGGAATAAAGCATAAGTCAGGCGGGCTAAATCTTGAGTGTTCGATACGATTCCACCCGCAGCCCAAACGAATGAGCTATCAAACAAATTCGTGGTGTCTAAATAAGGGCCAATTTTTTTGATCTTGCGCGAGAAGGTGTTAATGAACCAGCCTGGGAAGGGCAAGTTTGCCACCATATAACCAGAGACCCGCAGATTTCTTTGCTCTGCTGGCAACGAAAGATAGGTTGACCTCAGGCCAAATGGTTCGAAAAGTTGTGTTTTCAGAAGTTGATCTAACGGTTGGCCACTTACCTTTTCGGCTATCATGCCAAGTAACACGTAGTTTGTATTGTTGTATTCAACCTTTGATCCGACGGGAAACATCGATGGAAGTTTGGCCACTGCTTGAATCAGGTCGCGTGGCTTCCATTTGCGTGAGTGCCAATTGAAAGCACTTCGGACAATCCTGTTTACACCTTCTTTGCTAAACACATACTCGGGAACTCCCGACGACTGGTTTAGTAGATCGCGGATCGTAACGTCGCCCCACTGGCCGTATTCAGGGAAGTAATCAGTCAACTTGTCAGTCAATCTGATCATGCCCTGATCGACTAGCTTCAAAATCAAAATAGCTGTGATGTACTTTGAGTTGCTTCCGACTGTGACTAAGTTATCTAGAGTCACAGCTACCTTGCGATCAATATTGGTGAAGCCTTCGGCCGCAGATTCGCAGTTTGAGCCTCTGCAAACGGTAACAAAGGTTGCCGGATCGTTGGAGAAGTAATTCGCTTCCTGTAACTCTCTGGTTATCTGATCAGTAGAACCAAAGGCATGACTCGCATAAAACTGCTGAGCTAGTAGACATACCGTTAGCAAAAGTTTGAATTGCATAGATAAATCCCTCAGGCTTGAAGCCAAAGTTTAAGGTACCGGTGCGAGTCTAGTTTTGGTTTTGGGGAAAACTCTTAGTAAATCAAACCATAACCAGAAGAATCAACTGGTGCCCAAAGTAGTTCAGCTACCGAGTGGAATTTACAAACTGGGGGGGACGACTACAGCATCCTCTAAACCGAAACTAGTATATTCGTATACTAAATAACCCCAGACCATGGTGCTGGTCAAGGGGTCGCTTTAGTAGGCTAATTTATGTATAAATCTCTGAGGGTTACTGAAACAACAAGTTTTACTCGTAGACGACTACGGCCGCAGTCAGCAGGAAGCCGGCCCCTCCAGATGGGTAGGGCTCGCCATGGTACAGCCCTTCATAGCGGAACTCGTTTTCTCGCCCCAGCTGGGCAAACTTGTGACGTCATGACGCACGACTTTAACTTCCCGCCCCGGGCACCAGCCGCTTCGACCGTACCACCAAGTGCCATATTGATTAGGAACGGTTCCGTTCACCACTTCTTTCATGCAGTTGTATTCGTCACCAGTTTCGGGAAACGATCTCTCAATTTTAGAACCATTGACGTAGAAGCGATGCGTAGTATCACAAAACTCACTACAGTTACCCGGCTCTTGCATGCCATGTCCTGTAATAACCGTCACAAGCTCTATCTTTTTAGCTGTCGCCGGTAAGGTGACTTTCAATGGCTGGCGCTTCTTGTTGTAATTCAGATCGAAGTTGGCGCCAAAAGTTTCCTGAAATAGTAAGGTCGTCGTTACGGGCTTCAAAGACTCATGGCGCTTGAGAAAGCGCATGCTGAGGTGCATTTCGTAAGGTTGCCCAAACTTGAAGGCAAAGCGTCTTTTGCCGCCGTCCTTCAGCAATGGCAGGAACGGAGTGATGTCGTGGACCCAGCGACCGATACGATGATAAGTAGAAATCCAGCGACCGATTTCTGTGGTGCATTGGTCTGGTTTGTTTTGGTCGCACAGGTAGAAGACTAACGCTTCGTCCCAAGCTGGACACTCACCGACCTCGCCATCGCCTTTACATTCTGCAGTTAAGTCTAGTTCTAAGCCATCAAATGTGCCCATAGTCGCCGCATCTGGTAGGCTGACTTCAGTGAAGATACGATCCTGCTTGTCGATGACGCTCTCACCTTTAAAGACTTGCACAATTTGGGCGTCTTCTGCGGCGAGCATTGCTTCTCGCTTCGCTTCGAAATTGTAATAAATAGGTTCATTAGCGAGCATGGCTAAGTTTGGTCCGAAGTCGTCCACACTCGGGACAAAGCGCAGAGGGTCGCTGTAATTGCCGATATAGCGAATCTTTTGTGAGCGATCGATGCCAACCCCCCACGCTGGAGTCGTTAACGTCTCTCCAAGCCAGCCTTTAACTTCGGCAACCGGTATGGTCACGAAATGCAAGTGTGAGCGCCAAAACGCGGCGTCTGCCGCTGGCATATCTTTAAGAGCTCCGTCCGTATTGTCGATGATTGATTGGAGCGATATCTGACGAAGTTCGGCTTCTTTAACGACCGAGATGAAAAAAATATGGGTATTTTTAGGTAGGTTCTGCAACAGCTGGGCGCCATCTTTTACCCAAATCGGGGTTTTGAACTCGCGGGTCTGGCGAGGTAGGTCCTGGACGATCAGATAATTGTCGCAACCGGTGAAGGACTCCGAAAACTTAAACGGTCCTGTGGTTGTTGGGAGTTGGAAGTCGGCGGCCGTTGCACCTAGTTTGGAACTGTCAGGCGCCGTGATAAAAGCTTTTGTCGGTAAACCTAGGCTCTGACAATACGGATTTTCTGGAACAGCACTGCTAGCCGTAACAGAGCCATGAGGCTTGGTGGTTTTACATGCAAAAATCATTAGCGACATTGGTACCAGTGAGAGCAACGCAAAACGTTTCATATTGGTCCCCTGAAAAAAAGTATCGCCCGTGATCTGGGGGCAAATCCGGGAAGCAACTTATGGTGTTTGGACCAATTTAGCACATATCAGTTAGGAATGTTTGCCTCGGCTGGGCTAAGAACTTCGATGGGGCTAAGAACCTCGATCGATAAGATTACAAGAATCACCCAGGTCACATCCGCCAGCAACAGATGGACTAGTTGCATCCAAGTCGGCGCGAGCAAAACAAGGTTAAGGCCGCCCAGGGCGACCTGAGTGGTAACCGCAACGGTTGCAAGGCGGCAAAGGTTGGTCACCGTTCTTGATGACGTCTGATTGCGCAACACCGAACACGTTACAAGCCAATATGCACTTGTCGCCATCGCCAACAAAGGGTGGAAGACTCTGAGACGTAATAAGAAGTGCGCCGTTGGAGCAAAATCCTGTTTGAGCCCTTCGCTTAAGGATTGGGCGGGAAACAGGGTGTCACCCAGCGCCACGATAGCGCCTGTGGAGCCGACGACGATAAAGAGTAATAGTCCGACCAGCATGGTGGGCCGTTGCCAGTCCTTTACCTTAATCCTAAACCTTTCGGATCGACCGCTAGTCGCATACCAGGTGACGTAAGTCAGGCACCCCACCAGCAAGAAGGTATTCAGAAGATGCAAGCTGATCACGATTGCCCGTAGTAGCGATGCGTTGTCCTTAACGAGCGCTGCAAGCACCAGCCCAGCTCCAACCGCTGCTTCCAGGATAAGGAATATAGCGGAGAGCACGCTGCCTTGTCGCAGGGCGTGGCCCCGTGGATGGCTGCGAAATGTCCAGAACACCAAAGCTCCGACCGCAAGCAGAGTCAGTCCGCTGGTCAGTCGGTGGCTGAGCTCAATGATGGTCTCAAGCGCTGGCGTACGCGGAACAACCACCCCGTTACAAAGAGGCCAATGTTCACCACATCCGGCACCTGAGCCCGTTGCGCGGACGAATGCTCCCCAAATAATAACTAAAATAGTGTATCCGAGCACCGCCCATGCGTAGCGTTTAAAGCGCCCATGATTCACGTTACCAACTCCAAACAACATCTAACTGCGAAACAGCTCGCCCATCTTTTTACCAAGTACTCGCGACGCACCAAGAAGGCAGATCGCCAGTAGAATCATGCCAAGTACACCCAAAGCCGAAGCCGTTAGTTCGCCGCGACCCTGTTCAAGGAAGAGTGCATAAATAGCTTTGGTCAACGGATAATACTGATCTTTCATGGCCAGTATCAGACTGTCGCTAACATCTAGCATGGCATAAGCGAAGCAAAGCAAACACCCGGCAACTAAGTTGGCAGCAATGAGAGGTACCGTGATGCGTCGCAAAGTCATAAAGCGACTTGCGCCGAAGACCATGGATGCCTCCTCAAGACTGCGGCTCGTCTGCATGAGGCCAGCCGTAGCCGCTCGGACCATGTACGGCAGACGTCTAATCGCGTAGGCGATAATGAGCAAAGTCATCGGATTGATGAAGGGGTCGAGTGGGGTACCGGTAAAGGTCACGACATAGCCAAATGCTAGGACTATACCTGGGAGTGCCAGAGGCATCATCGTCACGCCTTCAAGTAGTCCAGTGAAGGGCACCACTTTGCGGGCGATCACGTAAGCAACCAAAACCCCAAGAAACAAGTCGACTACAGTTGATAGGCCCGAAAAAAGCAGGCTGTTCTTGATACCTATCATGGGTAGTTCAGTAGCCAGCACCTGATGGTAATGCTCGAGAGTGTAGTGTTCCGGTACAATGGTCATGAACCAGTTGTCACTAAAGCTTGTCAAAGCCACACTCAAATGCGGCGTGACGGCGAGCAGAATGACCAATCCGAGGAGCAGATAGCACGGCAGTGCTCCAACGAAGCTGAGTTTTTGCACTCGGTTTGTAACATGACCCCTAGCAAGCATCTCGTACTTGCGCCCAGCAAGGGCTAATTTCGAGACGAAGAAAACGACTAAAGTCATGACGATCACTAAAACCACTAAGGCGAAGCCCATGGGGTTCTCGTTGACGTCACTGATCATGTTGAAGATGCGCACTGGCAGCGCTTGCTGATAGCCAACTAAAAGTGGTGTGCCTAGATCAGTAAATGCCCAAATAAATACGATGATCGCACCCGCAAAATATCCAGGTCGAGCAAGTGGCCACGTTATGTCCTTCAGTCGTTTCCACTTACTAACACCAAGGGTATCAGCAACGTCATCTAAACTTGGGTCGATGTTGGCGAGGGCGCTAGTTAGGTTCAAATAGAGTATTGGATACAGATGGAGGGCTTCTAAAATGGCGACGGCCCAGAAGATGCGAGTACCCTCTAGCCATTCGATAGGTGCGTCGGTTAGCCCGATTTTCATCAAAAGCAGGTTAACGACGCCGCGACGCGCGAAAAAACGCTGGATCCCGATGGCTCCTACAAAGGGAGGCATCACCATCGGCATGAGTAGTAAGCCGGTCAGTAGAGGCTTGCCGGGAAACTCAAGTTTTGCGTTCAACAGAGCCAGTGGCAAGGCGATGATCGTCGTTGCGATCACAGTGACCAAACCCAAAGCTAGGCTGTTGACTGTGGCTTCCATGTGCAGTTCGTTTTGGAACAGCAGACGGAAATAGTCGAGAGTGAAACCATCCGGACCACGAAACGCTTTGACTAGAATGACGCCAACTGGAGCAATTAGGAAGGCAACGAGCACGCCCACAATCAGGAGCATGGTGCCGTAGCCGATCAAGTTTTCTGTCAGGGCAAAATGCCGTCTGGTGCCGGTGGCTGCCGTCATGGTCAGGTGCTCGCAGGTTGATCGGTTTCTACAGGGAGCACCAGAATGTCTTCAGCAGCTACCCATGCGGTTACTGAGTCTCCGATCGCAAGGGAGTGATCGGGTGGATTGAAGACATTAGCTCGCACCAACGTCCCGTCCGGACCCATTAGCTGGAATTGCTCTGATTCTCCCAGATAAGTTAGGTGATCCAATTTTAGGCTTAGGCGGTTGTCTGCCGGCGAGTCGTGGCCACCTATGTTTAGTTTCACCGCCTCCGGGCGAAAAGATACGACTACTTCGTCACCAGACTTGGCATTGACCATGCTGCGATTTGCATCCACTGCACCAATTGCAGTCCTGACACTGTGCAGACCATCTTTTTGACCCAGATAAGTGGCGGACAGCAGATTGGTCTCACCCACGAACCTAGCCACGAAAGCCGACTTTGGAGAGTGGTAAAGCTGTCGCGGCGGGTCAGTTTGAATCAACTGCCCTGCTCTGAAGACACTGACATTGGTGCCCATGGACAGAGCTTCCTTCTGGTCATGGGTCACGTAAACCGTGGTGATACCAAGTTGCTTGTGAATACGACTGAGGTTGTCCCTCATCTCTAGGCGCAATTGGGCGTCAAGATTGCTCAACGGCTCATCCAAAAGCAATACGGTCGGACGAACGGCAATGGCCCTAGCCAACGCAACACGCTGCTGCTGACCACCGGATAGTTGTCCGGGTAGGCGGTCTCCATAACGAGTCAGTTGGGTGATGGTAAGTGCTTCGTCAGTGCGTTGGCGAATCTGCTCGGCAGCTAGTTTCTGCACCGTTAGACCGTACTCAATATTTTTTCGCACGGTCATGTGCGGCCACAAGGCATAGTTCTGAAAGACCATCCCAATCCCGCGTGCCGCAGCCGGCAGATTGGTGACATCTTTGCCATTAAATAGGATTCGGCCTGAGCTCGGCGATTCAAGTCCAGCCAGCATTCTCAGCATGGTGGTCTTACCGCAGCCTGATGGTCCTAGCAGAAAGTGCAGCGCCCCACTTTTGATGGTAAGGTCGACTCCACCAACGGCAGTGACATCGCCGTACTTCTTGACTATGCGTTCAAATACGACTTCCATTATTTTCCAGCGATCTTTTTGTAGGTGGCTCGGGCGTTGTTAGTCCAAGTGTTGATAGTCTGGTTACGAACCACGTTGTCATCCCATTTTGCCGCAAGTTTCAGCAGCTCTTGCTCAGACATAGGGGCCTTAGTCAGCGCGTCTACGTTCTCGACTTTAATGGGTTTGGTGCTTGCAACCGTCCAAGCGGCTGCGAGGTCTCTTTGCAGATCGACTTGAGTTGCACCCAAAAGATCACCAAGGATATGTTCTAACTTAACAGTCTTGGCTGGGTCTAGAGACACGAACTTCTTGACCTTGAATGGGTTGAAAGTAAATACGCGCTTGCCCTCTGTTGCTGCGTAGGCCGATTGAGTGACAGCCATCCGTCCAAGCGTGGCAAGGCGCGGACCACCGGGACTTCCTTTAGGCAGCACTAGTAGCTTTTGCGCATCATCGCTTAGCAGGTAGGCGACGAATCGCTCAGCAACTTTCGCATGCGGAGCTCCCTTGATGACGCCAATTGGGTCAGGGTCGAGTACCGTCTCGTCGGTAGGTAATGTGAAGGACAGGTTATCCTTGCCTAACTCGTCAACTTTAGGCTGCGCGTAGAAGTCAATTGCCATTGATGCTGCAGCATCTCCAGCAACGACGGCCTTGATAGGATCGGAGCTTGACTGAGTGAAAGCGCGAGTATTTGCTGCGATTCGAGTCAAGGTTGCCCAGCCCTTATCCCAGCCCTGAGCTTGCAGGATAATCATTGCCATGGTCAAAGCCGTACCCGAATGACGCGGGTCTGCGAGCGTGATGTGACCGCGGAATTTGGGATCTGCCAGATCACTCCAGCTGTGAGGGGCGGATAGCCCCTCGAGTTTTAGCACCTTAGAATTGGTGAAGATGCCGAACGACGACATGGCCGTTGCGTACCAGGTCTCAGTCTTATCGTACATTGGCACCCCAGCTATGGTTGCCGGCAGGCCTTTTGGTATCGGCGACTTCGCCAGATGACCGTCCTTGCTCAGGTCCAGGAAAGCACTGGTGCCCCCACCCCAAAAGATGTCCACATTCGCCGTCTGGGGATTCTTGCCGAATCTTGTTCTCAGCAGTCTAACCGCATCTGCGGTGCCACCATTGTCGAGCCACTCGACGTCTACTTCGGTCCCATAAGTCTTTTGATAGAATTCCTTAAACTTTGGGATGAATTCGTCCTGCATCGATTTACGATGCGGCGACAGAATGGTGAGTTGGTCGTTGGCTAAAGCCGCAGAAGTTGTACAAAAGGCGAGCCACGCGGTGATCAAGAATTTCATGATTAGACCCTGTAGTTCTGGGCTTTGCGTCCTAGCCCTTTGATCGGTATGCTTGGTTGGCAACCGCGCGCATTTTACTTCCCTCGGCTTCACGTGCAAGCGGCTTTTATAAGGAGCTAACAAAATTGGAAAATTGGACTCCGGATCAGCTTCAAGCGACGATCGAAAGCGGTGCCTTGGTATTTCTCAAGCTGTGGAAGCGTGGGTGTGGGGCGTGCAAATTATCAGAGCCGGCCCTTGAGCGGATCGTGGCCGCTGACGCACTTGGCATTCGTTTTGGGCAAATTTCCACAGACGATCATCCAGAAATCTTGGAAATAGCTGAAACCGACGTCCTACCAGCATTCTTTGTCTTCAAGGACAAGGGCCTTGCGGCCCAGCAGGTTGGGTTTAAAGGTATAAAATCACTGCAAGAGTTGATCGACAAAGCTACCCGCTAACCGTTAGTATGGGTCCATGCACTAAAGATTGGTGGAGGACCTAAATCATGACGACGAACTGGCGTCGATGGAGCAGTGTATTTTGGCTTGGGACCGCCCTAACGATCTTGGCTGCCTGCAGCGGCAGTGACAAGGCCTTGCCTGGGGAACCAGTCGCGACAGACCCTGAAGTGGGTGAGGTCAAAGTTCCGACCTCCGACTTTGCGACCAACACGCATGCGGCGGAGAGCACGGCAACTACTAATCCGGACGCGGTACCTGATTCGGTGGAACCACCTTCGGTACCAGTCGAATCGGATACGTCGGAGCCAGTGACCTTGGACACGGCCGACGTCAAAAATATGGATGGTGACCATGCCGCTCAAGCTCAGGCAGCACCAACCGAAACCCCTCCGACTTTCGACGAGGCTGCGATTGGCGCCTCGGGGGACGATGCAGCTAATTATATTCCTTCTGAAGGAAAGACTAAGTCTGGGCGTAAGCATCTAGCCAAGGGCGGAAAACGCGCTAGCAAAAGCAAGATGCAAAGTAAGCAAAAAGGCAAAGGCGTGCGGTATGTCGCAGTAAGTACGCTGAATGTCCGTAGTAAGCCGAACACCAATGCACGCATTGTCAAAAAATTAAAGGCAGGCGACGAGGTGCAAGCGCACATCAAGGGCCAATGGGCCAGGATTGGCAAGGGCCAGTGGGTTAAGACCAAATATTTGAGCAAAAAGGGACCAGGCGGGTGATCGTCACGGACCAGAAATGATGAAAAAAGGGGCCCTAGAGGGCCCCTTAACTTTAGTTGCTTAGCGCTTTTTCAAGGTTGGCAGCCAGAGTATCTAGGAAGTCAGCTGTATTTTGGTAGGAACCTGCAGGCAGGTTGTTACCGTAAATCGACACCGCTAGATCTTTGGTCATTTTGCCGCTCTCCACCGTCTGGACGCACACTTTTTCAAGGGTTTGTGCAAACTTGGTGAGTGCTGGAGTTTCGTCGAGTTTGCCCCGGTGCGCCAAGCCTTGGGTCCAGGCGAAGATGCTGGCGACTGGGTTGGTGCTGGTTGCCTTGCCGGCCTGGTGATCTCGGTAGTGACGGGTCACGGTACCGTGAGCCGCCTCGGTTTCGATTGTGCGACCATTCGGGCACATCAGCACCGAGGTCATCATGCCAAGAGAGCCAAAGCCTTGGGCTACGGTATCCGATTGCACGTCGCCATCGTAGTTTTTGCAAGCCCAGACGATGCCGCCGTCCCACTTCAACACCTGAGCGACCATGTCATCGATGAGGCGATGCTCGTAGGTTAGTCCCAATTGCTTGTAGCGAGCTGCATATTCGCGATCAAATAAGTCTTGGAAGATGTCTTTGAAGCGACCGTCATAGGTCTTGAGGATGGTGTTTTTGGTCGACAAGTACACTGGATACTTGACCATCAGTCCGTATTCAAAACAAGCGCGAGCAAAGCCCTCAATGGATTCATCGGTGTTGAACATGCCCATGGCGATGCCCGAACCGCTAAAGTCATTAACTTCCCATTTCGTGGGAGCTCCGCCGCCCTGTGGCTCGAATACCATGGTAAGCTTACCAGCGCCTGGGATCTTGACGTCCGTCGCCCGGTATTGATCCCCGTAGGCATGGCGACCAATAACGATCGGCCGCGTCCAGTTTTTTACCAGACGTGGCACGTTCTTACATATGATAGGGGCGCGGAATACTGTACCGCCAAGGATGTTGCGGATGGTGCCGTTGGGGCTCTTCCACATCTTCTTGAGGTTGAATTCTTTGACTCGTGCCTCATCTGGTGTGATGGTCGCGCATTTGATACCAACATCATACTGCTGAATTGCCTTAGCGGCATCGATAGTGATCTGGTCGTTGGTGCGGTCACGGCTTTCGATACCGAGGTCGAAGTATTTTAGATCGATATCCAAGTATGGCATGATCAGCTTGTCTTTGATCATTTGCCAGATGATCCGGGTCATCTCGTCACCATCGAGCTCCACTACCGGTCTGGCCACTTTGATCTTTTTCATTCAGTTACTCCCTTGCAAAGCATATGGCTCTGGCAGGGTAGCACATAGGCCAGCCGCGGCAACCACGATCAGCAATGGTTACAGCCCAAGGCCAAAGTTTTCACCCTAGACTGCGGGGTGGGACGTCTCGAAGTAATGAACTGATCGCGGCATTTTCGAAAAATCCCGAACTTGATGCTGCAGATCAATCAAGGCAATGACCTCGGTACACACTTTGGGGTCAATGTTACACACCAAGGCGTGACTACTGTAAAGAATCTTGAAAAGTCCTAGGCCTGCACCACTCTTCTTGGTGTCTATGAGATTTCCGCTGTCAGCTCGACGAAGCACTTTTTTTAGGTACTGAAATAGTTTCTCTCTAGTTAGTGCCCCGAAGGGGTCAGCCATGCCAATGGCGAAAATCATGCCGTCACAGCCGTAGGACAAGGTGGCAAACTCCGAGGTTTCCAGTTCCACCGGTGCTGTCCTTGGGCGCTCGCCATAGTGCAATCTTCCACCCGCAATTGGTGCATCATATATGGCATTCATCATGAGTTCTTCAGTGATGCCAAACACAAGTTTGGCCATGTACTGGCCAAGGCGGTACTCTTCAGCGTATGCCATCACTTTTGAATTATAAGGCTCACGATCTGCCGAGCCCCTAACAGTCAGGTTGTGCACTGCTGTTGCAGGTAAGAGGTATTTAGCGATACCGAAAAGGTCATTGCGGAGCAGCTTCTGCACCGTAACGCGCAACTCATTTATGGTCCATTCTGCCGGGGATCTGTTTGCTACTAGGTGATCAACCAGCTCGCCCTCGGCGCCCTCGAGTGCCACGCTGTACTGTTCCATAGTCTCTTCGGTGACCAAGATGGTGTGTACGGCAGGATAACGCTTCCTGGCTAGGCGAAGGATCCCTGGGTCCGGATAATTGATAACCAGAATCGAGATCGGTTGGTCGGCCTTGATCACAGCCTCTGCCGCATGGGCATCACTGACGCAGGTGACCAGAGCGTTGTTTGCTGCCACTCGCAGGACAGCAACATCAGGTAGAGGCTTGCGGCCAGCCACGTCGATGTAGACCACATGCGCACTCATGACCAGTTCCCCCAAAATCCCGATAGCTTGATTGGTCGATTCACAAGCGGCCGATCCAACAATCTGCTTTGCTTAAGGCTTGCCAATTTTTCTCATAATTGTGCCTAGAGCGACTGCATCAAGAGCCAAAGTGCTAATCTATCTGTTTATAAACAGAGATTTTAAACTACTTTGAAATGGAAATCTACTTAGGCAAAAAACTTGGGCGGTGGGTTGACAGCAAACGGTCTCGCTCCCTAAAATTTAATAAAACCAAAATAATAACCTCAGCCTATCAACGGAAACTTAGAGCGCGAGACGCTAAAAAGTCGAGCGAACGCAGAACTGAAGAGTGGCGAGGTGTTTGGGGAAGGACCGGGAATGTCCCCGGGCAATAGGGAGGCGATATGATGCTTGATTTTATTGCTGAAAAGTTTGAGCAAGGTGGAATGGAAATCATGTCCTCCATCACTCTCGTGGCCTTCATTTCAATCGGCCTCATTATCGAACGCGCCTATCGCTACTGGTTGCAATACGACCTAGCAAACAGTTCTGGATTTATGGCTGCAGTGCAAAAAATGGTGATGAATAACTCAATCGAAAATGCGATTCGCTTGTGTAAAAAGGCGCGCCCCAAACTGTTGCCCTTCGTGATGTCTGAGGGCTTGAAGCGTGCAAATGACTCGACTGAAGAAATTGAGAATGCTCTAACGACGGCAACTCTGACAGCCATGCCTAAACTGACCGAAAGACTGCCTTTCCTTGGTACCACTGCTAACGTTGCTACCTTGCTAGGACTGCTCGGGACGCTGTTCGGTCTCATGAAGTCCTTCGGTGCAGCCGCAAAACTCACTGGGTCAGCAAAGCAAACTGCACTTGCAGCAGGTATTTCTGAAGCCTTGACGGCGACATCGTTCGGTCTCGGTACCGCTCTCATGTGCCTTTTGGCCTACGGTGTACTCATGCTCAAACAATCTGAGATCGTCGACGACATCAACCGCAACTCTGCTCGTCTCATCGATCTTCTGTACACCCGCAAAATGAAAATCAAGCGTGGTGGCAGTGCATCGTCCTCGTCAAGTGTTGAGTGAGTAGTTAGCTCGGAAGCATCTATTCGGCCAAAGGGATTGCCAAAGGGATT
>OMIY01000202.1 GCA_900299215.1 bacterium
CACCGAAACCGCCATTAAAGCCACCACCTGCTTTGACGCTCTGCATAAGATATGTTTGTCCCGGCTTCCGGGCAGTCAGCTTCCACGCAGTGATTTGAGTATTCACTGCGTAGCGCCGCTCAAACATTTGTTGGTTAGCCTGCGGATTAATTTTTACGCAGGAACTCCAAAGGGTGTCATGAAGGTCTTGATCAATGGTGACCGACACCGGTTCAACCGTGGCAATCGTTGGGTCCGATACAGTGTACGTTGCGTTGCCTCTTCCGCCTGCTAAGAGAGCGCTGAATTGCGTCTTGCCGTCAAAGCCTAACCAGTATCCCGAGGGCCAGTAGTTAGCACTGATAGAGGCAGGGTCCACAGGTGCAGGTACGGCTTGCGCCGTTGCAGGTTGCGTTGGACTCTGGGGTGAAGCGTTTGCAGGGTTAGAATTTTTATTTTGTTTGGCGCAGGCCTGAAGTGCGAGCAATCCTAGAACTAGGCTAAAAGGCTTAACTTTGTGGAACATCTCGAGCTCCCCAGTGCTGCTAGCTGTTTCGTGAAATATAGGATGAAACCGAACACTTTTCGGTCATTTGGGGATTCTCTTGAGCCTTTTCTTGTAAAATACTGACATATCTTGACATTTTTTATGCGAGGGGCAGAGGTTGTGATGTCGACTTCCCAAAGATGACTGGTGCTTTTACCCAATTAGTTGAACATCCCAAAGTGGCGACGGCCACTATATTTGCGTTATGGGCTAGCAAACTTGGTCTGATTCCCCTGTAAAGTAGCCAGGACCTTCGTCCGATTATGCCTAGGTGTGCCAAACGACCGGACTTAGGACCAAAATTGGTTACGTATCAACAAAAAATCAAACTATGGTTCCGGGCATTAGTGCCAATTCCGATCCTGCTCGGGGTTGTTCTGCTTCTACCTAACTTAGATGCGCCTGACTTAGCGCGTTTCCCGCCAGAAGATCTACGAGTAACAGCTGAAACCAGATCTCTGACTGAGGTAATTGCTGCACCAGAGGGTGACTGGGTACCTGCGACTGATCGCTCTCTATTCGACGTCAGGGTGGGTACTTACGAATATTGGCGACGGATTCATGTTCCAGCTGCGGCTGGAATTAAGCCCGAGCACTTCGTTGTCAGTGTACCGTGGCCCTTTATACCTGAGGTTGATTTTTTTCTAGTTGAGGGCGGTGCGTTACTCAAGACATTGGCTGCAGGCATGGACCGACCAGGGACATATGGAGGTAAAAAAAATTCTGATCTAAAGTTCCCCGTTGATCAACAGGTATCCTCAATACGCACTGTTTATATTCGGATCAAAACAAGTATCTTGTTTATGGATCCAACAGTCATGCGGAGTGAAGCGCGGGAGGCATATGTAACCTGGTTACATAATCTGGCTCGTGGATTAATCTGCGGATTTTTAATTGGTCTCATTATGTTTACCGTTGCTACTTCCTATTACTTAAAGCAACGCATGCATCGAGACTACGCTTTATTCTTAGTGAGTGTTCTTGGTATCTCTGTCATTCTAAGCGAGACGTTTCTGGAGTACGCTGGATTGTTTCAAATCAAGTTTGAAACGTGGTTCCGTTTGTTCTTTGTCACCGCATTTATCTCAACCGCTTGTTATATTAATTTCACTCGTGCCTATTTAAGCCTTCAACGAAACTATCCCCAACTTGACCGTTTGATGGTCTTCTTTATCATCGCTTCTTTAGTTGCAACACCTATTGTTTTTTTGATTGCGCCGACGATTGCTTACATCATGTTTTCTCTTATGATTAGCGCGATATCTGCGATCGCAGTCATTGGCTGCTTATTGGTCTTAAATGCTGCTGAGGTTCGAGGGCTATTAGTGGCACTCTCAGACGTACCTATAGGTGCAGTTGTGCAGCTTCCGATAGCTTCAGTTACGGTACACAACATCCTGGGGGCCGATGGTCTCTTTTTCGTAGCGTCGACCTGGGGAGCCATAAATCTAGCCACTGCAATGGCACGTCAAACTGAAGAAATGCAGAATACAGCGATGATTCTCCGCAATGTTATTGATCATGAGGCTCCGCCGACTGCAATAAATTCCTATTTGGATGATAAATACATCGGTCAGTTTAGCTCCGCAACCATGGAGGTGACGATCATGTTTATCGACATCGCATCGTTTTCGAGGATTGCGGAAAAATCCGATGCTCACACGGTTTTTGGAGAATTATCTAATCGCTTGGAGAAAATCACAAGCATAGTCATGGAATATGGCGGCAAAATTGATAGGTCCTTAGGGGATGGTGTATTGTGCTTTTTTGGGCATAATCTCAGTTTATTTAATTCTCGGATTCACATTCTTCAAGCCTATCAAGCCGCTTCAAAGATTCAAGAACAATATCGAATTGAGATGTACGAATCAGCGCTCAATCAAACATCGAGAATTCCATTACCTGTCCGGATTGGTATCCACACCGATAAGGTAACGATTGGAAACATGGGGTCGTCGCTACAGATTGACTTCACGATGGTTGGTAACGGGGTGAATTTTGCTAATCGCTTGGAGACTGCCTGTGGGCCGTACCGGATCATGGTGAGTGAATCGACTTATGAGGGTCTTTTGCGTCACGGTATAGAAGCAAAAGATTTTGAACCAGTGATGATTGCAGTCAAGCATCGAGTTGAACTGGTCAAGGCTTTTGAAATCAATCCCCATAAAGGTCACTTGGATCAGCTTGGTGCGATTTCCAAGTCCTACTTAGAGCTGATGGGAGAGGCAGTGCGTGATCGGCGTCAACCTATGGCCATTGGTAGTGCTTTAAGTGTGAGTACGGCCTACGGTCTAATGCGAGTGAAAGATTTCTCTAGACGTGGTTTTCTTCTGACGGCTCAGATTTATCTGGCTCCCAAAGCTCCATTGGTCTTAAAGCTGCAAAC
>OMIY01000203.1 GCA_900299215.1 bacterium
GCTGAACCTGTCTTAATTTGACCACAGCCCGTCGCTACTGCCAAGTCGGCGATCGTCGTGTCCTCTGTTTCGCCCGAGCGGTGCGAAATGATGGCCGTGAACCCATGGGTTTGAGCTAATGATACCGCCGCCAACGTTTCGGTTAGCGTGCCAATCTGGTTCAGCTTGATCAGGATGGAGTTGGCTGCCTTCTTGGTAATGCCGTCTCTGAGAATCTTTGGGTTTGTAACGAAGAGATCGTCGCCGACGATTTGAACCTGACTGCCAACCTGCTTCGTCAGCTCAATGAAGCCCGCCCAGTCATGCTCATCAAGGCCGTCCTCGATGGACACTACTGGGTAATTTTTGGTGATGCCGACGAGGAAGTTGACCATACCAGCGGTATCCAGAGTCTTGCCCTCACCGCTGAGGTTGTATTTTCCCTTCTCGCAGAAGGAGGATGCGGCGACGTCCAGTGCCAACGCGATGTCCTGCCCCGGGGTGAACCCTGCCTCGCGGATAGCGGTCATGATCACGTCTAGCGCCTCGGTATTCGATTTGAGGTCCGGTGCAAAGCCCCCCTCGTCGCCGACGGCCGTGTTTAGCTTACGGCCTTTCAGCACTTTTTTAAGGGCGTGGAATACCTCGGTGCCCCACCGAAGTCCTTCGCGGAAGCTTGGAGCTCCGACCGGCACAATCATAAACTCTTGGAAGTCAACGTTGTTATCTGCATGGGCCCCGCCATTGATGATATTCATGAGGGGTACCGGCAGGCGACGTGCATAGGTGCCTCCCAGGTAACGGTACAGTGGCAGGCTGGCGAGTTCAGCTGCGGCCTTGGCTGCTGCAAGCGATACCCCAAGGATGGCATTGGCGCCCAAGTTGCTTTTATTTTCAGTACCATCCAATTGAATGAGCAGCTCGTCCAGAGCGACCTGGTCGGTGACATCGAAGCCAATCACCCGAGGAGCAATCCTTTCTTTAACGTTACGGACTGCATTTAGGACCCCCTTGCCACCGTAGCGACGAGAGTCGTTATCCCGCAGCTCGCAAGCTTCAAGCTCACCGGTAGAGGCTCCCGAAGGGACTGCTGCTCGCCCGAAGTAACCACTTTCGGTTAGGACTTCGACTTCGACGGTCGGATTGCCCCTGGAGTCAAGAATTTCTCGGGCGGTGACGTGGGTAATAGCGCTCATTCGTGTCCTCTTATTGGGGCAAAAGGTTGATCGCAAGTGGGAGGGCAGCGAGCCGACCCAGTAAAAAGCGCTTTAAGTTGTAGTCCGTATCGAGCCAAGTCTCAAGCCCTCGTCGTCGTCTTGCTCTACTACGGGCAATCTTGTAGATTCGGGTCCGTCATCATCCCGTGAGTTAAAGGAAGGGTAGCTATGCGCCACGCTCTGCAATCGGAATCTTGGAAAAATCTATTGCCCGACACGATCGACTGGCTGGGTCAGGTCCAGTTAAGTGCGGGTGAATCTGCTGCTGGAGCGCATACCGTCGTTGCCATCAAGACCAACGAGGACCAGAAGGACGCGTTCACGCTCAATGCTCCGAAACTAGCAAATGAGCTTGTCCAAAAGATCAGTGCGGGCGCAACCAGTCTTGGTTGGAAGCCGAGTGCTGGTGCATTGCATCTTGTGATAGACGGTGCCGGCTATACCTTGGTGCCACAGTCTTCAGTCAAAGTGCATACCAAGCAAGTTGCGCGCCAGCTTGGGTTAGACGCAGCTAAAGCGACCAAAGATCTTAAGATCGGACATCTAGCCTTTGCTGCGGCCGAGGGCCTACCTGGAACCGAAGTTTTTGATGGTTACGTCAGCGGTCTTTACACCTGTAGTGCCTTCAAAGGCACTCGGAAGAGAGACCTCAGCCGTTTCCCTGGTCGCCTGACTTTACTTGGTGCAGCTCACTCAGCCGAGCATCTAGCCCAACATCTTGCCTTCGCAAAGGCCCAGGCATTCACGCGCTTTTTGCAGGATTCGCCAGCGAATTACATGAATCCAATCAAGCTTGCGGACATCGCCAAAGAAATGGCTCAGGACGCGGGTCTGAAGGTCAAGATCTTAGACAAAGAACAAATGACAAAGCTGGGCATGGGTTCGTTCCTGAGTGTTTCCGACGGTGGTAGCACCGAGCCGCGGACAATCGTGATCGAGATTGACGGACACGATATGAGCCGTACCGTCGCACTCGTTGGCAAAGGTCTAACCTTTGATTCTGGTGGTATCAGCATCAAGCCATCTGCTGGCATGGAAGAGATGAAGTATGACATGTCGGGTGGAGCCGCTGTGCTCGGGACGGCGTACTACTTTGCGCATGTAAAACCGCCAGTGCGCGTAGTCTGTGTCGTGGGCGCGACCGAAAATATGCCATCTGGCACCGCGACCAAGCCTGGCGATGTTGTGCGCGCCATGAATGGCAAAACGATCGAAGTGCACAATACTGACGCTGAAGGTCGTCTAGTTTTGGCCGACGTTCTGCATTATGCTATCAGCGAATACAAGCCAGAATTGACCATCGACATTGCTACGCTGACAGGCGCAGTGCTGATGGCACTTGGCTGTGTTGGAGCGGCGGTCATGTCGAATGACCAAGCTACGGCTCAATCGGTGATGGAGGCTGGGGCCTCTGAGGGTGAGCCTCTGTGGCAGTTACCACTGTGGCCAGAGCTTGAAAAAGAAACTAAAGGCGATGTGGCTGATTTGAAAAACATAGCTAAGCCGAGTGTAAAGGGTGGCACCATTATGGGCGGACTCTTTTTGAAAGAGTTCGTTGGAAGTGCGAAGTGGGTCCATCTTGACATTGCGGGCACGGGCTGGAATTGCCAAGCCCTCGGTTATCCGAGCAGCGGTGGTTCCACCTTTGGTTTACGTACGCTGGTTGCTGCCTGTCTAAAATTCAACCAGTAATCGCCTGAGGCGATGAATTTTTCTATTACTTTTGTGGGGTATTGCTATGCAGAGAACGATTGCAAATCTACCGGCGTACCTCAAAAAGTACTGTGTTGAGCAGCAACCCACCAAGTACTCAGCTCGAGATCATGCTAGCTGGCGCTACATCATGCGCCAGTCTAGACATTATTTCAAAGAGCACGCAGTACCCGTGTACCTTGAGGGGCTGCGGAAGACAGGGATCACCACAGACCGAATCCCAAGTATTGCAGATATGGATGCTAAACTTAGGGAGCTTGGGTGGGGGGCAGTGCCGGTTCAAGGTTTTATACCACCAGCCGCTTTTCTAGATTTTCAGGCACGTCGGATCCTACCGATTGCCTCTGATATGAGGTCGGTAGATCACATTCACTACACCCCTGCTCCGGATATTGTGCACGAGGCCGCTGGTCACGCGCCGATTTTGGCGGATCCGGCCTATTCGGAATACTTGCAGTTGTATGCGGCGATGGCCAAGAAGGCGATTTTTTCAGGCCAAGACCTAAAACTATACGAGGCCATAAGGCGGCTGTCGGATGTAAAAGAGAATCCCGACTGCACACAGCTTCAAATTGATGCCGCCCAGGCAGCCTTACATGACGCAACCAATGCCATCAGCTTCTTATCGGAAGCGGCAAAAGTGGCGCGGATGAATTGGTGGACGGTCGAGTACGGGCTCATTGGTGACTTGCGAGCGCCCAAAATTTACGGTGCTGGACTACTCTCCTCCGTTGGTGAGAGCCAGTCTTGCCTAAGCGCCAAGGTTAAAAAATTGAGGCTTACCGTCGACTGTGTAGCCACAAGCTATGACATAACCGAGCCCCAGCCTCAGCTTTTTGTGGCTGAAGACATCGGACACCTTAAAGCCGTGCTTTTAGAGTTTGAGCAGACTTTGGCTTATAGACGAGGTGGGCTATATGCAATTGAGCAAGGGCTTGCAGGTGCGACCGTAACGACGACCAGTTTTGATTCGGGAGTTCAGATCAGTGGCGTACTCGCCGGCTACGAGTCAGCGGAGCGCATGGACGTTGCATTTCTGCGGTGGCAAGGACCGGTGCAGCTAGCTGTAGATGGCGTGGAACTGCCGGGGCAAGGTGTCGCCCAGCACGCCAGCGGATTTAGCACTCCTCTTGGACGCGCTGTGGGCCTGAATGATCGGCCCCTGGCGCAGGCATCCGACGACGATTTGCGTGGTCTGGGCCTGGTCGTAGGACGTACCGCTACTTTAGCGCTGACTACTGGCTTCTCGATCACGGGGCGTGTGGCAGCAGTGACTCGCAGTGGGACTGGTAAGCTAGTGGTCATCAAGTGGCAGGACTGTACGGTGCGACGTGGTGAGAAAAGTTATTTCTTGCCTGAGTGGGGTGATTTTGACATGGCGGTTGGGGAAGCGGTGACCTCTGTTGCCGGTGGCCCAAGTGATGCCGAACGCTACGGTGAGCATGATGTTGGTACAGCTGGTTCGAGCCCTGCGCGCACTTCTCCGTATACACAAGACGAACTAACGATATTTAGAGCTTATGAAGCAGTGCGTGAATTACGTGATCAATTGCACGTCAAAGGTGAGTTGGTCGATGTCAAATCTAAAATGAAGCAGTTAGCCAGTGCCATTCACGATCAATTTCCGGCTGAGTGGTTGCTGCAGCTTGAATTAATCGAGCTGGGTCATCAACTAGGCGTCGCTACGCCTGCTAACGAAGGTCTCCTAAAAAAGTTAACGACGACTCCTGAAAAAGAATGGTTGATTCGTCAAGGTTTAGCCCTAGCTGCGCATCACGCTTAAAGTGAGAAAGAGAGTAGTTTTTCGATGATTACCATCACTCGTGCGTTTCAGTTTTGCAGCGGTCACCGTCTTTATCGACCAGATTGGGATGAGGAGCGGAATCGCTCAGTCTTCGGGCTTTGTTCTAATCCGGCAGGTCATGGCCACAATTACACTTTAGAGGTAAGCGTCACTGGTCCACTAGACCACGAGACTGGCATGATCATGAATCTGCGCCAACTCAAAGAGGTCGTGAAAGAAAAGGTTATTGCTGACGTTGATCACAAAAATCTCAACGTCGACGTGGCCTGGATGAAAGGCGCAATCCCGACGACTGAAGTGTTTGCTGACAGAATTTGGCAGAGAATTGAGTCTGTATTACACAAAGAGGCGCCTCAGGTCATCCTCGAGGAGATCGTGCTGCACGAAACGGCCAGCAACCGCGTACGTAAACGGCGGAGTTAATCATGAGTAATCCCTTCAGCTTGAATGGTTACACAGTGCTGGTAACAGGTGCCGGCTCGGGCATTGGCAGAGCTACGGCTAAGGCCCTAGCTGAGTCTGGTGCCGCGGAACTCATCCTCGTCGGTCGTGATCGCAGCAAACTAGATGCAACATGTGCTGAGATTGCCGCGGTATCATCTGCTAAGACACATGTGCTAGCAGCAGATCTGAGTCGGCAAGATGACCTAGCGGCGGTGGTTGCCGCAGTTCGAGAGATTGGGCGACTCGACGTCCTTGTAAACAACGCAGGATATTTCGCATCTCAACCTTTACGCGAGGCATCTGTTGAACACTGGCAGAAAAATTTTGCCATCAACACCCTTGCTCCATTTATGTTGGTTAAAGGCCTGGTGGATTTGCTAGCCCAGTCAGGTCGTGGCTCTGTGATCAATGTCAGCTCGACGCTGGCACAGAAGCCCATCCCTGGTGCTTCGGCCTATAATGGTTGTAAGGCTGCATTGGGTCAGCTGACGCGGACTCTGGCCTTGGAGCTCGGGCCTGAACACATTCGCGTCAACGCGGTTTTGCCGGCAATTGTTGATACTCCGATGTACCGAGGTCGTTACCCTGATGAAAAGAGTTATGCGGCAAGCATTCCGGAGATCGATAGGTTGCATCCGATTGGGCGAATGGGACAGCCCAGCGACATAGCATGGGCTGTGGTATTTCTGGCCAGTCCTGGGGCAGGGTGGATTACCGGTGTCGAACTTCCCGTTGATGGTGGGATGCTGGTAACCTGAACAATTAACGGCAAGACTTTAGGTTGCCAGCGTTCTGACGCGGAGTAGGCTGCCGTTCCCAAGATCCAGGTCTTCGGTTTTAAACTTAGAATTGTTATCCGCTGGTGGAAAAAGTGCGCTGCGCCCACTTAGTCGCTGAATCAGTAGCGATTTGTTTGAAAAAATCTGCTGCACAATGACTTCACCGACTTTTTCTTCACTAGTTTTAACCTGATCGCTTTCTCTCGTAATTGAAACCTTGGGCAAGGCAGGACTTACGCGCGGTGCTTGGCGCTTGCATAGACTTACACGTGCGCGCTTGATGTTTACACCGTTAGCAGCTGGAGTTAGCAGGTAATGGACGATTGCTAATGCAGCTGTTTCGAGTAACTCAAATTTCCCTGCGTGCATGATAAAACTTACTTGTTTTAGAAGTGCCGAATAGTCGATTGTTTTAGACAAGTCGCCTTTGTATCCGGCCTCATTTAAATCGAGGCTAAGATCCACACCGATCTCGACGGGCTGTGGCAGCAAACGCTCTGGTGGTAGTATGCCGACGATCACATTGACTCGGATACGACTTAGCTGGATTTTATCGGTCAACAATTTTAGACCTCGTTGATCCCTACTAGCTGCGATAGCTCATGAAGGGAAATTAGGTTGCGATGAACCAGAGCTTTCAGCCTGGTTGATAAGGTGCTTCGCGACATTCCTATGATCTGAGCTAGTCCACGCAAGGAAAGTCTGCCAGGACGGTCTGCCGCCTTACGGGTAATGTCCAAAAGTAGCAAGTCGCATAGGTATTCATAAGTATAGCGGCTGTCGAAGTCCCACGGTAGTACGATCTGATCTTTGCTAGTTGAAAGTGGTGCGCTTCCCTCGTCCATGCTTTCGAGATTGAGATCGCGTGTTACTTTCTGATCACCAAGATCTTCCCAAAATCTTTCTGGTATCGCCAATGGAGTCAGGAGCTTATTGCTGTGGAGTTCAGTCATAGCGCGTAGGCAGTTCCGTAGTTCCCTAATATTCCCAGCGCGCCAGCTGAGGCTGGACAGTGCAGTTAATGCCGGCCCAGTGATGCTGTAAGGGCCGCCGGCCATGCTGGCACAGAAGTGAGCAACCAGCAGAGGTATTTCATCGGGGCGCTCGCGCAGCGGCGGTAATGAAATCTCGGTCTCTCGAAGGCGCTGCCACAAATCAGCGCGAAATTTGCCTTGGTCTACCAGCTCCTGGATAGGTTCGTTGGTTGCAGATAGCACCCGAAGGTCGA
>OMIY01000204.1 GCA_900299215.1 bacterium
CTATCGAAAATCTTGCTCTTTCCAGCCGAATATTGGTAGCAGCCTCGTCACTTGACCGACGATCTACAATTCTGACCGTCCGATTACATGCACTAATTATTACGAGAGCAAATGTTAACCCAAGCAAAGACAAATTTTTGGCTAACAACTGCTGAGCCAACAGTTGTGCAAAATTTTTGAGAACAAAATTTTGTTCTACTTGAGGCATGGATCTCCCGCCGATCTATCTCTATTCTTATCGGTGTAGACTGCGGAAATCTTTAATATTTTGCGATTTTACGGAGCCTTGGTAGCAACTCCGAAATTCATTCGGAAATCTAATTATTTATAGACACTTACTTGACTACCAAAACCGTAATTTATGTCCCTAAGGAGGTAACAATCCGAGGATTTGGGATTCTAACGCCGGGTCATCAAAGATATCGCCATGAGCAAGAAGTCCACGTCCCGGATACTTCCGCAAAGAATTTTCGGCGTTCGCAATGACTCCAGAATGCAGCAAACGTGATTCAAGTTGATAAAGATTGAGCCATATCTGGATTCTACTGGCGAGGCTGATCCTGTCGGACGACGTTATGTCACTTGGTGCTTCGGTACAGCCAGTTGCTGGCCTCTTTAAAATGGAGTCGATAAATTGTTCGGGCTTACATGTTTTTCCACTAATGGGATCAATACCAACAAGCGCCCTGATCTTAACATTAGGAACCAGGCTTTGTGCTAATTTCATCGCCGCCCAGCCGCCATAAGAATGACCAATCAAGTAAACTTCAGGGGCTTGTACGGTGGCAGCTAAGGAACTAAGAGATTTAGCAAGTTCAGATAAGCCACTCTGCCTGATCACCTTCGGCGATGTTGATATTTTGTAGATAAAAGATTCTTGATTGTTAAACTGACAAGCAAGTAGCCACAAAGGATTCGTTTGTCCTTTTTTGACGACTACTCCACGCATTATTTCAAGTAATTTTGCTGCGCGCGTCTGATCTATTGAACGAAATCCCTGGAGTGGATCTTTACAGCTGGTGAACCCACCAAGGAAGACTAAAACAGGCGTTACGTTCTGCAGATTGTTTCCTAAAGTTGGAGTACCTAAAGTTGGAGTACCTAAAGTTGGAGTACCTAAAGTTGGAATATTTAAAGGAGACAGCTGATGATTCAGGTCCTCGCCTTGCATGGACATCGCCGACTGTGGTCGATCCTTTTGCGATTGATTCTTATTAGCTGCTAACGAAGAATCCGACATCGGAATAGAGCGACATGCCGCGCCAATAACTCCGATGGTGATCGATAAAATTAAATATGCAATTGGATGCTTAAATCTCAAAACCAAGCACCTCCGGAACATCAAACATAAAACAAATTCATTAACACCTAGCTTGCTTGAGCCTTAGCTGCCTGCTTTTTAGCGTTAATCTTTGTATTTGCTTTTCCCTTTGCACATTCTGTCGGTTTATTGCTAGTTGCAACTTCGGATTCGATGGTATCTGAATTGGCAATTAACTGATCGGCATCATCTGCCTGAAGCAATGCAGCCTCACTCTTGGCTATTACAGTACCTCCACCAGATTCAGCAACGGCTTCGACTGGCTTCTTACCATCTGAAACAGCTTTAGCTTTTGCAGTACCTTTGCCTCCAGACGATTTACACGAATTGTCGTAAATCGGGCTCTTGCTTCCACAAGAAAGCAGCGACAAGTGATCTCTCTCTAAAATACGTGATGCCGCCTCTGAATCAACTTTTGACGTTTCATCCGAAAGAGCCAAACCAGCAATAGAGTTGGCTTCCATCTGCAACAAACCATGAATTGCAAATATGTAGCCTACGGTTGCCGTCGCCGCTAACTCTTGGTGCTTGGTACCCTTGGCTGCAGCTGAGAAAGCTAACCCAGCATTCAAAGCCCTCAGATATAACTGTCCATCCATATCCCCTTTGTAGGGGAACTGACCCGTCTCAGCAAATTTAATCCCAGCCGTCGATAGCCGCAGATAATCATCCACGTCACCTGCTGAAACTTGTAAATCTTTGGGCACCCCATAGGCACGCAAAATAGTCCCGACACTGCTGTACTGATTATTAAATGAGTCAATGATGCTCTTCAAATTGCTACTGACTTTCATCTTTGTTTTTAGACCAGCAAAGTTTTGCCCATTAAAATTGAGTGCTTGTTCAATAAGTCCCGCCTTAGCCTCATCAATCCAGCCAGCAACAGACTTCTTTTTAAATTCACTAAGATCTGTGACATATTTGGCATTAGCTTGCGCACGAGATATCGCACCTAGGATGTCCAAAGTGCCAGGCTCCACTGCTGCACTTGTCATTTGGCTCGCGTTACCGAGCGCACAACCCGTGGCTAATAGCGGCAATATCCCGTATGGCCTAAGCATTTCTAAATCTCCTGTGAATTGTATGGGGGCACGTTTTTATGAAAATCTGCAATAAATAAGCCATTATTTCTTTTAGCCTGATCGATTACTTAGCACCTAAATCCATGGACAAAACGTTTGCACTGTCGAAATACTCGACATCCACATCATTTCTTTTGCTATTTTTGACAATGTAATTCGATTGCTTGAGAGAGTGTCGGACATCCCGACCGCGTAGTTGAGTAAAAAAAGATCTCTATATTTTGGTTGGTTATCAATCCGCTACTTCAAACACTTGGTCCGCCGTCTAAAAATACGTCAAGACGCCTAAAGTCCACTCGCCAAGCTTTTTGGCGCCCTCTCGACGCTTAAGCGACTCAATTCGCCCGCCCAGGCGCAAATTCGTATCCTTAGACCAGAGGAAGGCTACGCTTCCGTCTACGCCCTTTAGCTCCGAATTTCCGTCATTATCGCCGTACCAGCGCGAAGCAATGTCTCCGGCAAGTGAAATCCGCAGCCACAGCTCAACCTGCCCTTGGAGTAAAACTTGAGGACCTATCTGTCCATAAAGCGACTTCGCCTCCAAATCATGACCACCGAACTCAGATTTTAAAAACAGCCCCGCTAAAAGACTAACTCTATCATTGTGAGATAATTGCCACGTGATACCCCGACCTCCTGATAATGTTCCACGGCCACAAAGTGAGCGGTTTTCGTCAGGACACAGGGCCTGTCGCTCCCACCCAGCTTTCAAATGCCAAGATATCGGTCTCAGTAGCTCACCCCATGGGTTTAGAGAAATTATATTGAATAGATCAATTGCATTGAGAAATAGCGAATGAGTCGACGGTCGATAAACAAATTCCATCGGCATCATCTGAATCTGAAAGCCAGGCGAAAAGCCGTCGTCTGCAGCAAGTAAATCATGCAAGACTGGTTGCCACTTGAAGAAAGCCAAATTTTGATCATTAAGGCGCCTCAGACCAGCAAACACCCAGGTCTCTCGATGGGCATTTTGCGGGCCACCGCGCTCTGGCTTTGAAGTCAAAGTCGCGGCATCCAACCTCAGTCGATTACGATCTATCAACAATTTGCTGCGAAGATTGCTATATAACTTGGGTTGTCTGTCACCGATAAGTTTTTCCTTGAAATCTATGTATTCAAGGCTAGTGTCAATGACTGCGGCTTGGGATTGGTTGCTTAAATCGCTTAGGTCTGTCTCGGCTTCTGGCGAGGCAATGATCAGCTTCAGCCGACTGACCTCCCTATCGTCAAGTCGTCTAAACCGCTCCAAGTACCTCGAGCGAGCTGACGGTCGGTAGTGCTCTCCTTGGACCAATCCTGGCGATGTAAACACAGCATGCATACTCGAACCTGGTGTAGCCCACAATTTGAGCTGAGAGCTTAAATCAAGCGAGGCATCCGCTGTTTCTAAAAGTAATAGCAAGATGTAAGAGCAATTATCGTCGAAATAGTAATAATCGGCATGGTGTGTCGCGACCTCCCATAAACTCAATATCATCTTATGGATCTGAGTCGGGGAAAGATTTAGGCGATACTCCCAGAGATCACGGCTTTCGAAGTTGTTGTATTCCTGTATTTTCATGTAGTAAGGCATCACCGAGAAGCGCCCTGGGAAGCCGCCAAACACCCCGTCTAAAACATAACTCGCAGAGTTGGTATCTTCAGCCATCACTGCTGCAAAATTGACGACGTCATCCAAGAGATCGGACCTAGCACGACCTGGCTTGTGGAGACGCAAAAATGTATGTCCGAAGAGAGATGCTGGATTGTCAGGATAGAAGGATGAGAAGACTATCGAAACGCCATCATACTTATAGAGACGCAAATATTCGGTTAGGCGCGGACAATTTACTTTGGGCCAATCATGCTCACTGATACCTAGATTGGTCTCTAGCCACAGTTTTCTCGCAGGATAGCGGCACAATGCGTGTCGATCTAAATTGTTGGGATCTTGCGGCTCGAAAAACGTAGAGAGCGTAGCCACTAGTTCTGCGTCTGGGTTGGATGCACCTTTGGGACTTAAATAAAAACTTGGGTCATCAATGACGCCATGGGCACCCCTCATCGTAAAAGGAGCGTAAAACAGCAGACGCCGCCAATCAGGACGTTGGGCAAGCTGCTCAGCCTCAGCCCGTGACAATAGGTCACTTACCTGGTCAAATGCACTTGCGCTTGTAGCGATCGATCCTAGGA
>OMIY01000205.1 GCA_900299215.1 bacterium
AAGGCGAAGCTTTCGGAGGTCTTGACGGAAATGTGTCCGAGTTCGTGGATGACAACGACCTCACCGCTGTCGCGGTCATCTAGTTCGGCCTTGGCCGCTTCAACTAGACGAGGAAATTCTCCCTGCAGCTCTTTCAGGCGATCTTGGCGGCCACGCTGAGATAACAGGCGGTAAAGCGCTTTGATCAGGTGATCCGGCGTGCCGCCGTTGACGAAAGCGCTAAAATTTCCTCGGTATGATGCCAACGCCTTAGTGTAATCGATGATTGCATCATCAGTCTCACCGCGTGCTTCGTAGATAATGCCAGACAAATAGCGGGCAAAAGCATCCTCGGAGTACCGGTCTTTGTGATCTTCATAGGCGTCATTAATTTGCGACAGCTTATTATTGATCTTGCGAGCCTCGACGCGGGCAGAGTCTAAATCACCAGAGCCGATGTAAGAAAGCGCGAGTTCTGTGTGTATGGCGACCTTTTCGTAGTCTTCGCCGCTGTAGTCGGTTGAAGCGTCACTGACGACGAACGATGCTGCCGTACGACTAATGCTGGTGGTGTACAGGTCATCGGCTATTTTGTCGGCACTGATGAGGAGGCTGCGGGATTTTACCTGATCGCCCATGCGGTCAAGAATCATCGCCTTCTCGAGGTTATAGAGCAGCCTATTTTTATTTTCCTTAAGTGAAGACGACTCGATCTTGTCTAGCGCTTGCTGAAAGCTTCCATCACGGTAATCAGTTCGAATGGTCCTGGTTTCTTCCGTGTAGGACGCGCAGGCATTAAGACAAAGCAGGGCCACGAGGCCTGTGAGCCTCATGGACCATGCGTTTGCAATTTCAGATGGGTGACCCACCCGAGACCGCTTCACCACGAAGCGCCCGAGCGTTTGAAGCGTTTTTTCACTTCATATTTGGTAGACCACTCGATTTCCTGAGTTTCGATGCTGGTGAGTGTTAGGTTGGTTTGATAGTCAACTGTTTTGAGTCCGTCCATTTGGTGTACGCTACTGGTGATATTGCCGCTCAAAATAAAGTCTGCACCGATGGCGCGACCTTCTTTCTTGGCGGTAGCTTTGTTAACAGCACCGCTTTGCTGATATTTGAGCTCATCGAGGATCTTTTGCCGCGCTTCTTTATTTACAAAACGAACTTTCGCCGAATTGATCAACTCGTCTTGGATGTAATCGGTTAATTGTTTAACATCGAGGTGCTCGTCGGTGCGGTTTTCAACGTCCATCACAACGACCACAGGCTTGGCATTACGGTGGCCTGATTTGTAGCCCTCCAGCCATGGCTTCTCGAGCATACCCTTGATCATGTGCTCGGCAGTTTTGCGCGCGTCCGTTTCGTTCCACTTGTCGTCGACGATTTCGGCTTTACCTGGGTCGGCGTATTCGCCTTGAAAGGACGGGGTACATGCTGAAGCTGCCAGGGCGACGGTAGCTACAAGGCAAATACGGCGAAAAATCATGCTCTTTAGGCGCGACATGGTGCATTCCTTCATAATCAGTCATTACCCCCAACTAGAACAGCGGATTAGCGTGCTACACGGTGACCGTGATCGGTCTGGGCTCCGCCTAGGACACCCGAGACATCACAGCTCGTGCTAAAATAGACGAGGACAATCATATAGTTCTGGGGGATCTCATGCAACGACTCCGCAATGCCGTCACGTTCTCCGTCGTGAGCCTTGTGACCCTTGTGACGACTGCGACCTTATCGACCTTAGCCGTGGCCAGTACCACGGGTCTACGAAACGTCTTCCTCAACGGCATCGATATCTCCAGTGCCAAAAGTCAGGATTTGAAGCACGTGGATGTGCACATCAGCGAGACCGGCGACATCTTTCTGGTCGCGCCGCATTATCAAGTCAATGAGGAGGATAGCTTCATCCCACTTAGTCGTTATGTGCAGGGACTCAACCAACCCGTGCACCAACAAGCACAAAAGATGAATGGAGCGTTGCCGTCCAAAGCAGGCCCAGCCATGCCACCCCCACTCCCTATGACTGATGCTGCTGCAGCCCCTGTTGGTGACGTTGCAACTAGTGGGGCGCAAATCCAAGCACCCAATGGTGGCTTGGAGCCCAAGGCCGGCGAACCAGTAGCTGCATCGGCGGGAGATACGACGGCGCCACCGCAGCTCCCAGCAGCAGCCGATGCCGCTGCTGCTGCGGCGGCGGATAAAGCCGCTCCCAGCCAGACTCCTACCTCAGCCAAGTAAGGCAGAGTGGACAGCGTTCATACTTAGCAGTACATCTTAGGGTATATGGAAGACGCCAGAATCCGATATAACCGAGTGCTGAGTGCCGTAGCTGACGCCGTGAGAGCGGCAGGTCCGATGGCTCGGCCGGTGCGCCTGGTCGCAGTCAGTAAGAAGCATAGCACCGCTGCCATTCGCGAGCTATACGCCTTGGGTCAGCGACAGTTTGGTGAAAACTACGTCCAGGAGCTGGTCGCTAAAGCGCGGGAGCTCAGTGACCTCAGCGAGCTACGGTGGGTGTTTGTTGGTCGGCTACAGAGCAATAAGATGGCGCAGTTGGTCCAAGTTGCGGCTGAGATTCAGTCAGTGTCTAACGAGCGCCATGCAAGGTTACTCGCAAAAGCGGCTCGCGACTTTGCTCCACGGCTGCCTATAGCTGTCCACATTTTGATCAATGCTGGAGACGAGAGCAGCAAAGACGGCGCCACTATGGACGAGGCGGAGCGCATTGCGGCAGTGATCATGGCCGAGCTACCAGAGTTGGAATTGCGAGGCATCATGGCCATCCCACCGCCACTTGCCGCGGATGCAGCCGCAACCCCTCCAGAGCTTTACCTACAGTTGCGCGCGCTAGCTAACAAGATCGGTGCTCATGAGTTGTCCCTGGGCATGAGCGGTGATCTTCACCAGGCTGTAGCTGCTGGTAGCAATTGCGTGCGAATTGGCACAGCGCTTTTTGGGCCAAGGCCTTAAGGTCGAGTAAATGTTTTTTTTTAGGTAGACCTTGGTTATGATCAGGGCGATCATTCACGCTCGGTAGTTAACTTCTTGATCATTAACAAAAGGAAACGCGCATGTTCGGTCCCATTGCCGACGCTGTCGCCAGAATTCTAGACGTCATATTGAATCTGGTCCAAGTTCTGGTCATCGCATCGGTCATCATTAGTTGGGTAGGCGGCGACCCTGGTAATCAGCTAGTGACCACTGTGCGCAGTTTGACCGAGCCAATGTTCAGACCACTTAGACGTCTGACACGTAATTTGCTTCCGGGTCCGATAGACTGGGCGCCAATGATCGTGCTTCTCATCATCATGTTTATCCAGTACGGCATCATCCCTTACTTGCGCATGGAAGCTCGCCTTGGCCCTTAGCAAGCAGTCGGTCCTGATAAATGTTGTAGTGACTTTGTGGTGTGTGCTTCTTGGCTCGGTTTTCTCACAGGTAACCAGTCGTCTTGGCCATACCTCAGCTGGGCAACAATCGGTGGTGACCCCACCTCCTCTTAGCCTATTGTCGACCTCTGTTTTAAACACTGTGACGCTCGGATATCGTGGGCTTTATGACGATTTTGCTGATATTTGGCTGTTGCAGACTTTGGGAGAAAAGGACGTTAAGCGATTTGATCCGCAGCAACTAATCACTGCGATTCGATCGGTAACGCGACACGGCCCTAAGCTAGAATCGCTATACCTCTTAAGCTGTTTTGTGCTGACTTTTGAGTTAGCTAAACCTGAGGAATGCCAGGCTATCTCGGTCGACGGCATGAAGGCATTGCCAACGAGTTGGCGTATTCCAATGACTCAAGGATATGTGACTGCATTTGTACTCAACGATCCAGGTGCCGGGGCACTTTATTACCAATTAGCGGGATCCTTACAGGGGGCGCCGCCGTTTTTGGCATCTCTCGCGACCAAGCTCGCAGCCCATGGTGAGTTCTCTGATGAGGAAAAAATTCACATAAAAAAAGATTTTCTGGAGTCGATAGGTATCGATCTCGAAGGGGCGGTCGATCATGCAAAATGAGGATCTAAGCACTGTTGCTGACGATATTGCTATCAATGGGGTTCGCAAAGTATTCAAAACCGATTTGCTACGCGGTCCGCAGCTAGCGGTGAACAACCTAAGTTGTCGTTTTGCAGGTGGTCGGTGTACCGGGCTGCTGGGTCACAACGGCGCAGGTAAGACCACAACTATCAGGTTGATCCTAGGTTTATTGAAGCCAGACCAGGGTACGATCAAATGTGGTAACGACGACTTATCAACACAGCAAAGGGCAAGGATCGGCTATTTGCCTGAGGTCAATAAGCTACCTGGATTGTTGACGGCGCGCGAAGTTTTAAACTACCAATTGCGGTTGTTTAGCGGGCCTGCGCTAAAGCCAGCAGAAGATAGGCGTCAAGCTGTCAATGCGGCCTTGGCGGCAGTCGACTTGACTGGTCACGGAGATAAGTTGATCAGTCGCCTGTCTAAGGGAATGGCGCGACGGCTCGGTTGGGCCCAAGCCACGATCCATCAGCCGCAAATACTAATCTTGGACGAGCCAGCCTCAGGTCTGGATCCGCTAGCTCGTCGCCAGATGATCAGCTGGATTGCTGCTGAGAAAAAGCGCCATACCACTATCATACTTTGCACTCACGAATTGTCTCAGGTCATGGAGCTCTGCGATTTTTATCACGTCTTGCGGCGAGGCGACTTGGTAGCATCCGGCAGCCTCGGTCCCAATGCGACGCAATCGTACACTATCAAGGTATCTGGCCTTAGATCTGATGCTCTTGAGCGATTTGCATCTAAGGAGGGGCTCCCCCCATGGCGCCATCTGCGGCAGGAGGGAATTCTCGCGGAACTTAGCTTTGTCGGTTACGAACACAGCGCCAGGTGGCTGCAGATGCTTTTGGCACACGGATTTGTCGTCACGCATTTTGGTGCTGATTTACAAGCATTTGAGGAATCTCTACTGCGTCACTACGGAGGAGGCACCTAATGCTAGGAAAGCTGCGAGCCGTCGCTTGGCAAAACTGCACTCTGCTGCGACGCGATCAAATCACGCGAGCAGTTACAGTCGCAGTTGTCGTGATCACTTTGGCCGCGGGACTAGCCAGCACCTGGAGTGTCGAGGATCGCGTCAAGATTCTTTTCGACGTCGGTTATTTTGGGATGCAACTGCTTGGCAGCCTGGTAGCGATCTTCTGGGGCTCTAAGCTTGTCAGCGATTCGAGGCAGGACGGTGCCATCGAATGGCAATTGGCAGCTCCCTTATCACGCCCTGAGTGGCTGATTGGCAAGTATCTAGGCTTAGCTTTGACTCAACTTTTTTTGGCCACGGTCATTCTCGCAATCTGGCAACTCGGCCTCCTAGCCTTTGGATACGGACTGTTGACGGATGCTCAAGTTGCCGTCTACCTGATGATGGTCCTTGGTTGGTTGGTGCTAAGTGCACTCGCGGTCACATTAGCCGTGCTTATGCGCTTTGCTTTAGCGCTGTTTGCGGGTCTTGGGCTTTGGCTGATAGGGCTCACGAGCCAGTCCGCAGTGGCTGCTTTAGGGCCAGAATCGTCGGGCACATCTCAAGCGGTGGTTAGAGGGATTGCGCGAGTTTGGAATTTGCAGCACTTCAATTTGATCGATAGGGTGCTCGAGCCTCGGGCTATACAGCCTTCTGCATTGAGCGATCAAATTGGTTACGGCTTTTTGTTGGTGGCGATGATGTTAACCTTCGCCAGCCTTGTTTTCCGCCGCGGTGATGTTGCGGCGGCCTGAAAGGATGATCATGATCAAACGAGTTTCAACCGTAGTTCTCGCGATTTTAATGGGTCAGGGGCAGGCAATGGCGGTAACCAAAAGCAAGGGAGACAATGCCTATCTGTGGCTAGAAGACGTTGAGGGCTCGAAAGCACTTGCTTGGGTCCGTGGTGAGAACGAACGCTCTACCAGTGAACTCCATAAATACCCGCGTTTTGACGAGTTCAAAGTTGCTGCTCTAAAAATTCTCGAGGCCAAAGATAAGCTGGCTTCTGGCTACATCCAAGGTGACTACGTCTACAATTTTTGGCAGGACGGTGAGCACGTTCGAGGGATATGGCGACGGACTAGTTGGTCGTCATATCAGAATGGCAAACCAGAATGGGAGCTGGTGCTCGATGTTGATGCTTTGGCTAAGAGTGACGGCAAGAATTACGTTTTTCGTGGTGCCACTTGTCTTCGGCCAAGTTACGAGCGCTGCATGATTAAACTCTCTGACGGTGGCAGTGACGCCAGCTATTTCAGAGAGTTCGACCTCACCACTAAACAGTTCATTACAGATGGATACGAACTGGCGCCTTCCAAATCGGGTTTGATCTGGTCGACTTTGGACCGAGTCTTTTTCGAGGATGCCACCACCCCTGGGGATTTAACAAGCTCTGGTTATCCGCGGGTTGTTCGTTCTTGGAATCGCGGTAAACCAGCTGCGTCGTCGCCGGTGGTTTTTGAGGGAGCTGCTACGGATGTCTCGGTGCATGCTGTCGTGATCCATGACGGTGATCAGGATCACGTGTTCTTTACGCGCGCGGTGACGTTCTTTACCGAAAAAGTTTATTACGAACTTGAAGGCCAATTGGTGCCGTTACCATTGCCTGCTGATATTAGTCTACAGGGCGTCTATCAGGGGCAGGTTCTCTTTACGAGTCGATCGGCGATTGGGTCGATACCTGCGGGCTCGCTTGTGGCAGCAGATCTCAAGGCACTTGTGAAAGGAGCTCAAGAGTTCACAGCTGTGTTTACTCCGTCGGCATCGCAAGCTCTCAAATCGGTCGCTCGCAGCCGCAATTACTTGTTTGTCTCTCTCCTTGATGACGTGCGTGGCAAAGTAGTACGAATTGAACGCAAAGCCACCGAAGATTCCGTGATGTGGGAAACGCAAAATGTGTCATTGCCAGGTCAGGGGAGTGTGAATCTTGTTTCTGTAGATGACGACAGCGACCGTCTACTGCTGAGTTATGAAGACTTCCTCGTGCCACCAAGTCTTTACGCGGTCGATGGGGTCAGTCTAAGTAAAATGCTGGTGCAACAAGTACCCCCGAGGTTTGACGCCACAGGTCTCGTCATTTCCCAGGAATTTGCCGTTAGTAAAGATGGTACCCGAGTGCCGTACTTCCTTGTCCACAAAGAGGGCATCAAGTACGACGGTAAAAATCCAACCTTGCTTTACGGCTACGGTGGTTTTGAAGTGCCGATGCAGCCAAATTACGCAGCGGCATTGGGTAAACTTTGGTTAGAACGTGGCGGCGTTTATGCCTTGGCCAATATTCGCGGAGGTGGGGAGTTCGGGCCGCGCTGGCACCAAGCTGCTCTGAAAGAAAAACGCCAAACAGCATTTGACGACTTTGCAGCGGTAGCTGAAGATCTCATCAACCATAAGATCACTGCGCCACGTCACTTAGGTATCCAAGGCGGCAGTAACGGTGGACTTCTGATGGGGGCTACGTTTACGCAGCGTCCTGAACTCTTTCATGCGGTTATTTGCCAAGTTCCTTTACTGGACATGCTGCGCTACCACAAGTTATTGGCAGGTGCGAGCTGGATGGCTGAGTACGGCGATCCAGATGATCCGACCATGCGCCCAGTTATCAAGCGTTACTCACCGTTTCAAAACTTGCGGGCTGATCGCAGCTACCCACGCGTGTTTTTCGTGACTTCGACCAAGGACGACCGCGTCCATCCTGGACATGCCCGCAAGATGGCGGCGCGGATGCAGGATTTACATAAGCCCTTTCTATACTTTGAGAATATCGAGGGTGGCCACGGAGCGAGCGCCAATCTGCAGCAACACGCTGAGCGTTATGCCATGGAATACAGCTACTTATGGTCGCAGCTCGGTGGTAGTTGACGCTCGGACAGCATCGGTGCTAAGCCGATGCCGTCAGGGAGCAAATAACTAGATGTTTGATGACGTAGCTTCAGAACAGCATATAAGGCGTGAACGCGAGGCGGCGCGCCTACTCCGAAAGTCGCGGTGGTGGCAAAATGCTATCGCCAAGGCGCAATGCTATTACTGTACTCAAGTGATTGAGAAGGCTGCTGCCACCATGGATCACGTGGTTCCGGTTGCCCGTGGCGGTCGGTCCACGCCGGGAAACGTCGTGGTGGCCTGTAAGAGCTGCAATACGCAGAAGCGCGATCTCACCGCTGCCGATTGGCTGTTGTATCTGGAGAGTCTTAAGGCGTCTCAGGCACCGGCGAAACTTTAAAACTGTGGCCCACGGCATAGCTGCATAAAGTAAAAGACCAATCCTAGAAAAAGCACCACCTGCACGTAGCCCCAAAGCTTCTTGCCTAGAGGTGAGGATGGTTTTTTCGGGGCACGGAAGGCGCCAACGATACGGTCGGTGCGTTGCCGACGGCGGGCCTCAGCCAGATTGACCACGTTTTTATCGCTGTGGTTATCGCCCCGGTTATCGCCGTTGTTATCGCCAGGTTGCATCAGTTAAGGCTCTAAATTATTTGAAAAAAAGCCACTGCCACCAACAATTAAGTGGATCAGTTTGAAAGTATCAATATACAACATTAGCCTTTCGACACACAACGTCAGGGCTAAGCAGCTCAGCCTAAGGAGATCCTGTTTGCAGAGCGCAGCGCTAAAGACTCTGGTTATCATCCCAACCTACAACGAGGCAGACAACATTGGTCCGTTGACGGAGGGCATTCGGCAACATGCGCCCGGTGTTGATATCCTCTTTGTGGATGACAATAGCCAGGATGGAACCCAAGCGATTATTGGCGATCTCCAGGCAGCGCATACTGGACGGGTCCATTTGATTAGCCGACCTGGCAAGCTAGGTCTGGGGACAGCCTACGTGGCTGCTTTCAAGTGGGGTCTGGCCAATGGCTATGACGTACTTATTGAGATGGATGCGGATCACTCGCATCGGCCTGAGGACCTGGCTGAGATTCTTAAACTGGTGCCGTCCAGTCCGGTGGTGATCGGAAGCCGTTATATCCCTGGTGGCGGAACGCGCAACTGGAGTCGTTTTAGACAGTTTATTAGCCGTGGCGGTAGTCTGTACGCTCGGACGATCCTTGGTCTGAAGGCGCGCGATTTGACCGGCGGATTCAACGCCTGGCATCGCCAGGTTCTTGAAGACATCGATCCAGATCAAATTCGAAGCGAAGGCTACACTTTCCAGGTAGAGCTCAAATTTCGCGCGCATTTGGCTGGCTATGCATTGCGTGAGGTGCCGATCCTCTTTGTTGAGCGTCGCGCTGGTCAGTCCAAGATGGCAGGTAGTATCGTTGCTGAGGCTATTTACCGTATTTGGCTGCTGGCCGCACAGCGCGGGCTAATTGAGCGTCAAGTAGTTGAGCGCACTGGCCGCAACCAAGGTGCTGCGGCAACAGTGCGCCGTTGAGTTCTAGCTACACTTGAGACTGCCGATGCCCAGTTTTTGGTTTAGGTATTCGTTGCGCATCCGGTACAGACACCAGATCTTTCGCTCTTGGTCGTAAACAAACCACTCGATACCGAATCCTACAGAGTGACTGAGCATGGTCGTGGCCAGAATTCTGGCACGGCTTATTAATTTGATCGTCTTGGCGTAAACTGCCTCTATAAGACGATCAGTGCAGAAATCAGCATTACGTAAGCGGTATACCTGTTGAATCAGATCTTCGCGTGAACACTCAAGTGTAGGCGATCGACAAAAAGCTTTGAATAGACGCTTAGTCACTGGTCTATCACTTAGGTCGATGCAGCCTGAATTGCAGATCAAAGTATCGTGTTGAAAGCGGATACTTGGCAATACCTTAGGAATAGCCGGGCGATCTAGGATCAGTGCCCGCAAGGAGTCAGGTGGTGCCCCGCCTTCTTGCTCCCATTCACTAATCAACTTACTGATAATTCTAAATTTTTCTGAACGCATGCTTAGATCGCTAGCGTCTTCTTGAAGTACATCCACTTTTCGTGTCCTCGTTACTTGGCTCTCGTCGTCGGACGCGGCTAAGATCGCCAGACATTACAAAGTAGTCAATCCCTAGCACCCTCTGAGCTGAAATCATGTCACCTTAGATTGACCGAAGGCATACACCTGTGTTTGATCGAGCATGTGGCCGCCGTGGCCTTGATAGCTAAAATCACCCCCCAATTTACTGGGAGTTTTTTTATGGTAGCTTCATTGGGATACGCCGCTTTGTCAGCGTCAAAACCACTAACTTCATTTAAATTTGAGCGTCGCGAACCTCGCGACCACGATGTCCTGATTGAGATCAGCCACTGCGGTGTGTGTCACTCAGACATCCATCAGGCACGCAATGAATGGGGCAACTCTATTTACCCCATGGTGCCTGGGCACGAGATCGTCGGCAAAGTCGCGCGGGTGGGCAGTAAGGTTAGTAAGTTTAAAGTTGGTGATTTAGCCGCTGTCGGCTGTCTAGTCGACTCTTGTCGTACCTGTGTTAACTGCAAAGATGGTCTCGAGCAATTTTGTTTAGATGGCATGATTGGTACCTACAACAGCCTCGAGCGCGACGGCAAAACCCCGACGTATGGCGGCTATTCCCAGAATATAGTCGTGGACGAAGCATTTACGCTTAAAGTGCCAGGAAATCTCGATTTGGCTCGCGTTGCACCGCTACTCTGTGCAGGTATCACCACTTATTCTCCACTCAAACATTGGCAGGTAGGTCCAGGTCAAAAGGTCGGCATAGTAGGGCTTGGTGGTCTTGGCCATATGGGTGTGAAGTTTGCCCGGG
>OMIY01000206.1 GCA_900299215.1 bacterium
ACGCAAACGCTGGCTGCTGTCAGGGTACTATTGCTGCCCATACTCGCCAGCGTGATAGGTGTGGCCACCATCAGCTGTGGCAAACCGGAGTCTTTTGCCTCGGTGAACACGGCAAGACCAGGAATCAATCTCGATAAAAAGCCGTCGCCAACTAAGTCACCAACCGACGATTCGCCAGAAAGTACCCCCGCAGATGAACCACAGAGCGTTGCAGGTATGTACCTATTAAATTGTGCAGATTACGTTGTTAAACCTAACGATACCACCAAGGCTCAGTCCATCGGCTGTGACATTACCGACGGCAAGGGTAATAAGGTTCAGATGCAGAACTTCGCCAATCGTGAATGGCGAGCCAAAGATGTCCAAGGGAAAGATGCTACCCCTGCAATGCACGAAGATACTAACGCTTCATCTGTGCGTATTTTTGCGACTCATAACACCGGCACGTCTGCGGACTTAAGCAAGGTCGAGTTTATATTCGATAGGAAAAAGCCTGATGAAAAGATTTCATTCAAATTCCCCGAAAACACAAAACAGTTTGCTGCTCTGGGGACTTGGTCTGTCGTACGTACCGTTCCAACAATCTCTGGCTTTGCAGCTGGTGGTTTGCAGATTTTAACCCCCAAGAAGAGCCTAGGATTAGTAAAGATTGAATACGTACCTGGCAGTACACAGGATTTTATTGCCACTGTCTCTGGTAACGCTCCCATTATCCTGGATTATGCTGACCGTGACCCCAGCAAGATTGCACAGCCTGGCACTTCGCTTTTCAGTGGACACGTAAATAACGACATCAGCTCAATTCCCATTGCGGCAGCCAAACTTCAAAATGTCATTCCACCAGACTTAAACAAAAATCCATCTATCCAAATCACAAAGTCTCCAGACGGTACCATCACATCAATGCGTGTCATTGTTTCGCAACCTAGATATGGTGATACCTACTGGGACTTTACACCGACCAAGTAGACTCATAGTTGAGCATCTGCAATGACATTCACTTACATACCAGTGCGATCAACTCTTTTGCCAGCATTGGGCTCTGATAAATTTCTCCGTGTGACGGCACAAGAATCGTTGGTTGATTGGCACCTAAAAACTTTTCGATCCACTCTTGATAGGAGAGCCGATCTGAAACCGCCGTATAACTAAAAACACGTGAAACCCTTAGCCCAGGGTATGTGTTTGCAATGCGAAAGACTTTATCTAGTAAATAACTTTTACCCGGTCTCATATTAAAATAGCAGTCACAAACTGCGAGTAAACCAGGGTTGTCTCCTTTAGATTTAGCATAGAGCCAAATCTCGCCCTGCTTGAGACCAGAGGGGAAAACCATCTCAAGACCATCTGGCAGGAAATCTTTCAATTCGTCGACATTGACAAAATTAAGACCAGTGACTTTTTCAAGGCGCGGAATCGCCTTTTCGTGAGCAAATAATTTCGCTTCCGGATATCGCACTCGAAATGGCTTAACACCAAGATTATGAAAGTAGTTAGGAGCGATAATCGAAGTCACTGGCCCAAAACTATCAAGCTCAGCTAAAGTTTTCTCACCTAGATCCGGTACGGGACTGAAAACGGAAATACCTCCACCTTTTAATCGAAATGCCGTCATTCGTAGATCGAAAAAATTTTGGTTACGCTGAGACCAACTCCATAAATCCGGCATTCCATTGATTTTTAACCATTTACGATCATCGTCCATGATCATTAAATCACTCCAAAATCTTGATCATTTGTAAACAAATTATATATGATTGTGTAACTGAAACAAAATCAACAGGACTGCCCATGAAGCGTTCGACTTGGACTCTTTTAGCACTGGCTCTATTTTCATCGTCTTGTCGCTCAACTGGGCCGAAGGAGCCAACAAGTCAACCGATGGGACTTATGGGAGCGGCATGCTCGCGTATGGATCCTGTGCGCTTTGAGGCTACCAACACTTCCCTGCACTTATTGCCAGAAAACACCAATTCACGCATGCGCATTGAGGTTAGCGCCGACGACTTTGCTAAAGCTAAGTCGATCACATGTAAAAAGGACGGACTCTGTGAGGCAATATTAAATCGTCCGGTATCATTTGACGAGACAGTTCCAGTCGGACTCAATACTAAACTACGCATTGCCTACCAGCAAAAGCCCGACAAAGACGGTGAGATTTGCTTTCGAGATATCAAAGTTGGAGGTCAGGTCAGCCCGATGGCTCACTGCCTCGGAAAAATCGTCTACGCCAATGTCGACATTGGCGTCAATGTCACCCAAAATATCGACGAAAAGACCAAGGAAAGCTCATTCACCGCGAAGCCTTACTGTAAGGCCAACGTCGGCTGCAGCACTCCCTTCCTAACCATAGGACTGAGCGCCGATAACAAGGGCATAGGATTCAATAGCATTGTGTCTAGCAAGGGGCTGACCGATAACTTGGTTCTGAAAAAAATCCTGCCAAACAAAGTCGTCAGCGGCAACGTCACGTATAAAGACCTTCCTAGTGTCATTCAGAAGCTGAAAGATACTGTGGCTGTTGTGGCCGATGCCATTAAAGACCCAGACTTTACTTGGGACCAAATAGCTGAGAGCTGTGATCCAAGGACCTAGTGTGGCATGAGCAGAGTCAAAACCGTCTGCGCAGTATCCACGTCATTAGTTGCTAGCGCGCCGCTTTCAATAAGTCCACGGTTTAGCTTTAGAGGATTTTTCTCTAGCATAGCGCGATAGAAGGATACGAAATCATCAAATCCCTCGGCTTTAATTTGGCGTAGGGTCCAATGACGCCACATCACTCTTGCTTTATTGTGAACACGCCGGTCAAGCTCTAGAGCTATGCGCCCCATGGTGTAACGAGCATTAATTTCAACCAGTGGACGTAGCTTGATGCCAGACGAGTCCTCGTAAAGAAACGCATCTATCCCAGCAGGCCCGCGGTAACCTGCTTGCAGCAACGCCTCGGCTACCGCTACCGCTACCCTTTCTAGAGTCTCTGGTACGCTCAGCTCGTGGTAGGCGCGTACGATAGTGGGATCTAACCCAGCATGTTTTAAACCGAGCACATGACCGAGATAGGCTCCGCGTGCATCAGTTAAAAACCTAGTTACTCCTAGAACCGTCGATTGCTGCTCCTGAACCTCGATTTGTACACTATAGTCAGCGAGGCGGCGGACCCATGGTTCAGCGACCAGAGCTCCTTGCTGCTTTAGAATGCGTTCCGCCCATGCCTGTTGTTTGACGTCAAGAAGATCACGAGCTTTGATCCGCTGCATATGACGCCCAGAGCAGCTAAGAGGCGCCTTAATGACAACATCACCGTATGCCGCCAACCCTGCAACTGCCGCCATCAGTTCATCTAGGTTGCCAACTACCTTTCCACCGATCTGATCAACCCCAAGCTGTTGCGCCAAGGCCTTAGCCCAGGTCTTGGTAAATACCGCTTTCGGAGCTGCCTCCGGCTGATGTTGCCACTCACAACCTAGACGCTTAGCCTCCAAGACAGCACCGGGACTCTGCCCCCAAGGATGCCAACCTGAAAATAGACGGCCCTTGAGCTCATGACGCTCAGACTTGGACACGAATTGCGGAACGTTGTAGCCACATTTTACGATTTCGCCTAAAAATCCCGATGCGAGACGTTGCTCCACCAGCACACAGTCTTCTTCACTCGCGACAAACTGCAGCAAAGACGCAAGGTCTCGGTGCCACGATGCGATTGACTTCGGCGCCGTATACGAAGCACCAAGCGCCAACTCTTCTTCGACTTCCGGATTGAACCAAAACAGTCGCGGTGGCCGCCCTTTTGAGTGGCGATACAAACCGAGCTCACTGATGAACTCCTCCGACAACCCAGCTGTGCGCCTGGCCTCGGCCTGAAGCTCCTGACCCTTAGCCCGCGCCGGAGTGAGTGGCAACGGCAAAATACGCTTATATGCTTGCCAATCAGACTCTCCGGGTTCACGCCAGCGGTTAAACCACATCACCCCGTGACCAACGTGACCAATTTCCTCGCGATAAACCAAGTCCATCAAGTCTGCAGTTTTCTGGTCACCGACTTTTTTAAATGCATTTAGGAAATACCGAGCAAAATCCAAATTAGCTTGCTCAAATGTCAGGGCCATTTGCGTCACAAATACTAGCGGCGACGTAGTTGGCGCCATCACGTCCCAAAAATAACTGTTTACTGGCACTGCGCCAAAAGCGACGCCTAGTTCTTCCATACGGACCAAATAGCGCCTGAGATGCTCTTGTTCTTCTTTCATCACACCGGCTATCCCGCGTCTAAAAGCAGCTGGCGCATCTGGAAATCGCAATAGCGCCAGAGCCATGAGTTCAAGAGCAAGCAGTTCGTGGTTGGCAAAAAAATGAAGAATAATGCCGCGCTGTTCATCGCGGTCCATCTGACCTAGGGTTGGAAATGGCACTTTGCTACGGCTGCGACTGGAGACCCAACTAATGGCAGCATCGCGAGCAGGTGCACGCGGTACCTCGACAGGTAGTCCTGGGCTCAGATCGGTCAACACCTGCGGGCCAAAGAGCTTGGTGTCAAGCCCTGACCCATGCAAGATAGCCTCGGCCCACTCACGCAGCTCCATCAGCAATTTGATCCAATCAAATCCCTTGGTTACTCAGCTGGCGGCGACTTCGATGGCGGGATCTGACAACGACCGTCGCTGTCACATTGCGGCTTGAATCCAGAAAAATGCGGCCGAATGCGAGCAAATATCCGGTAGCCTATATCAGCCAATGGCCGAAATGGCCAGACAGCAGTCCAAGACATCGCCCAGCCCAGCCCCGCGGCGCGGTACATGGCTCGGATAGTGTCCATGCCACGCAGAACATTACCCTTGGCATCGATGGCATGGAGAGACCCCACACATTGGGCCATGGTAAGGTTGAAGGCCTCAGCTCTAAAATCAGGTGAGGCGATATCCACAAGTCCCAATCGTCCGCCACGATCAAAGCGCTTCAATAGATCCACCTCCCGTCGGCAGACGGGACATAGACTGTCATAAAGCACCGTGACCTCAACCGCTGCCATCAGGGGTGCGCCTTAACTTTGTCACCAGGTTTTTTGTCTTCAGCGACGGTAACCTTGTCCAGCTCCGGCAACGACACTTTGGCAAGGGGCTTTTTGTTTAAAAGCTGCACGTAATCAGCGGCTACTCTCAAAGTCTCTTGCAACATAAAGTCTTCACTAAGCGGTAGCTTCTCACCATCCTCGTCAGCTTCTGGATCCGCTTTCTTTTTCTTGTCGTCTTTTTTGTCCTTATCGGCCTTTGCTAGTTTCTTGTCTTTCTCTGCTTCCTTGGCTTTAGCTTCGGCAGCAGCTTTGCTCTCAGGTGTCTCCTCTTTCAGACTGACACGTGAGCGAGCCTCTTCGCTGGATTTATACTCTTTGATGGCGGCAAACACTTTTTCAAAGCCTTTGTCCTTCTGTACGCGCTCTTTGCTGGAATCGCGCAACTGCTTGACCATGTCCGGACTCACCATGGAGAAGTTGCGGAAATCAGTAGCGTTGATCTTTTCCCACGGCAGAGCGTAGTCGTAGTGTTTCTCGCCAATTTCGTACTCGTCCATAACGTCTGGCAGCACAATATCGGATTCAACGCCTTTAAGCTGCGTGCTTGATCCAGATGGCCGATAAAATTTGCTAATCGTTACTTTTACTGCACCCAGTTTGTCGTCAATGTCGTTGAGGTTTTGCACCGTGCCTTTACCAAACGTATGGGCGTCACCGACAATAAGACCGCGACCATAATCTTGAATGGCACCAGCAAAAATTTCGCTAGCACTCGCGGATTGCCGATTGATCATGACGATGAGTGGGCCATTAAAAACTTTGCCAACCGAGTCACGTTGAACAAAGATCGAGCCCTGGGTGTCTTTAATCTGGACCACCGGCCCCTTATCGACGAAGAAACCTGCAATATCGATAGACTCATCCAGACTGCCGCCACCGTTAGAACGTAGGTCAACTACAACGGCGTCAACATTAGCTTTCTTAAGCTTGGTAATCTCACCGAGCATGTCGACGGACGAACTCTTGTAGCCCTTCTCGTGATTTTGCCGGCCCTCGAAATCCATATAAAAGCTTGGCAGGTCAATCACACCAACTTTAATAGTGCGTTCGCCGCTACCCTCTTTCATCGTCACTGGAAAGACACTGGACTTTGCTGCTCGGTCCTTAAGCTGAATTTGCGCCCTAATGATGGGGACCACGACTTGCATGGTCTTACCGGCTTCTTCCCGCACCAGGGTCAACCGCACCTCAGTGCCACGAGCTCCACGAATCAACTTCACAACTTCACGCAAGTCCATGTCGATGACATCAACCGGTGGCTCTTCACCCTGAGCAACCGCGATAATCTTGTCATCCACCTTCACCTTGCCCGTGTTAGCGGCAGCGCCACCAGGAACCAAGCTTTGAATCGTGGTAAAACCGTCTTCGCTGCGCAAAACGGCACCGATACCTTCAAGTGACAAACGAGTGGAAATACGGAAGTCCTCTAGAGTCTCGGTCGACATATATTCGGAATGCGGATCAAGAGCTAACGAAAACGAATTTAGAAAGATGTTGAACATATCATCAGATGACAACTCGTTTTGCCGCTTCTCGGCCAAAGCATAACGCTTCTGCAGCTTCTCCCTAGCCTTGTCCAAGTCTTTCAGGGTGCCCTTCAGCTGCAATAGCTGAAACTTAACCCGCTCGCGCCAACGACTCGATATTTCGTCTGCAGTAACAGCGTAGTCCAATTTTTTGCGGTCGATGAGCATATACTCGTCGACTTTGAAGTCATGCTTCGCGGCAATCCAGTCCTTGATCACTTTTTGCCGCTCAGCAAAGCGCTTAGCGTAAAGCTTTGAGATCTCATCGACAGCACTGCAATCCGCGTCCATAACCATGTCGTCAAGCTTCGTCGCGTACTTTTCCTCAAATTGTTTGACATCGGACTTGAGGAAGTAAACCTTGCCCGGATCCCAGGCCTTGACGAAATTGTCCAAGGTCCGCCGGCTAAGTTCGTCATCAAACTCGTGATAGGAATAGTGCATCTTAAGATAAACACCGACCAGTTGACGGACTTGCGGACAGTTCAGTGCGAAGCAGTCAGAAGCTAAACTGACGACGGCTCCTGCAACTAAAGCACTCCACTGACCGATTCGCAAAAACTTAGACGGCATGATCCACACTCCTCAATCTTGGAATCCCTATACCCACGAACTAGTACTCTCGGTTCGTCGTCACAGGTGGCTCCGAACTTAAGTCCAAAGCATTGCCAGTATTTCATAAAGGCACAATTTTATCGAGTAAAAACGAGGATCTACAGTTAAACGAGATCATCTCGCCCCCGCCCTGACCAGGGCTCACGCGCCCCCCCAATCTAAGCCTGGTACTTAACATTTTATAGGTTAATGCCGATTAAGGCTGTAGGGAGGACATCCAGTGAGTGCGAAAGTTAAGAGACAGCGCCTTTATTGGTTGAGCGCACAGACGACGGCCGGTTTGCAAGACCGAGCCAACCTACTAGCTGAAAAGGGCTATGAGGTTAGCTTCTACCGTAGTGTCGAAGAGCTCTATTCATCCCTAGCGAGACGACGAGCCGGTGTGGTCATCGTAAGCGACGACTTTGGTGACAAAGAAACGGAAGAGATCATACGCTCGCTCATGAACACGCCAGAAATCGAAGGCGCTCGCATGGTGCTGGTGAGATACGGGCGTAACGAAGCGATCAACACTCTAGCCGCCTGCGCAAATTTCCGTGACATTATTCCAGCCGAGATTGAATCGAAGGAGTGGCTTAGCCGGTTCATCTTTGCAACCGGTGGCTCTCCGGTGCCTTATGTCCAACCTGCAGGCCAAGTTACCCTTAATAATATTAGTGCGTTGCATCTTCCAGCTCGCATCACAAAGATTACCGAAAATAAGATTTACTTCGAAAGCCGCGTGCGGCCACCAGTCGGCGCCACCATGCAACTTCGCGGGCCATTCGCCTCAGCAGGAGGCCTCAATAGCATCAGTATCACGGTTGTTGAGAATCAAAGACGAAACCTCCTATATCGCTTCTCCGACGGCGTCATTGCCACCTGGCAAGTACCAACCATGGCCAAGCAACGCTTCAGTGACATGATCAACCAACTAAGTCAGGTTGATACCGGGCCTAAGTGCCGCGTACTTCTCGCAGCTCAAGCCGCCACTGTTCGTGCCAAGGCCTTGGGCATCTTTCAGGGCAACCGCTTTGAAATTTCAGCTGCGATCAGAAAGCAAGGAATCATCGACTCGGCAAGGTACTTCACCCCAGATGTCGTGATCATCGAAAGTGACTTAGTACAAGAGGGAAATGGACAGCGTTTCAAAGACCTGATGGACAGCTTGGACGCTCAAGCTACCGTCCTAATCGTCGGAATCTTACCTGAATTTGCTGCCATCCAAGCCGCATGGCCACTGCGCAATCTGATCCATGACACCGACATTCCGAGCGATTTTGCGGCTAAAGTGGCCAATCGCTATCTCAAGGCTAGCCCCACCGCCGCTGGTCAAGACGCAGAACGATCAGTATCCATTCCCAAGAAGCACCCTTTTTCCCTAGCCGAAATCAGCTTCCCTGTTCGCCTGCATCGGATTCACTCGCAGGCTGTGCAGATCGCCATGCCCTTCCACGTCGGCAACTTCGCTCTGGCACGCCTAGAAACCCCGCTTCTCACTCGCACCCTGGGACGCAACCCGTACTTAAAAGTGACGGCCACCCACGAGGACACTCATCCAGGAGCAGCGCCCTTTGTGCATTTGGCTGAAGGGTACTTCTCGGATCTTCGTACTGTTGAACAAAGACCTCTCGCCGATGCCTTGGTGCAACTGGTGACGGCTAGTCTCAATCGTTTCGATCAGCGCCCTGGCCTGGCCGGCGCTACCCGCGGCGGTTTCGCCGGCAGAACGCCTGAACTTGGCAGCGTCCGCCTGGTG
>OMIY01000207.1 GCA_900299215.1 bacterium
ATTTTCACCGCATTATGGCTGAGGCTTATGTGAAGAGCCATAGCTACCTAGAGGCTGTTCAAGAGCTAGATACGGCAATTAGGCAAGACCGCATTCCTGAACAGGTATCGATGGCATTCGCCAGAGTCGGAGACATCTATTTCGATCTCAATAATTACGAACTAGCTGAAGATGCCTATGCAATGGCGGCTCAAGTCGACGAACACTTGCAGCGATTTAATCCAGCACAGCTCGTTCTAAGGGCAGAATCGCTATTCTGGCTGGGCAAGTTTTCAGACGCTCAAAAGATGCTCCATTTTGCCTTGTATGGCGGCCCACACCAGTCCGGTGACGGGGCGCCCCTTGATCCTGAGTACAGAGCCTGGGCATCACTACGCTACGCTGATGCATACTTGGCCCTCAACAATCTCGAAAAAGCCAAGCTCGAATATTTTAAAGTGATTCAGGAGTTTCGCACCAAACCGGCCGGGCGCTTGGCTATGGTGCGTGAAGCATGTCTGGAGCTGCCTTTTTACGAGGGAAACAACATCAAACATGCTCGCGCACTGCTCGAAGAAGCCAAAGTGGGTGCGGAGATGCCGCCGGCCATGCGAGAGTTGGCGTGGGCTTGTCAGGTGGGTTCATATACTCAGCGAGAGCGATCAGCCGATATGTTAAAGCGCGTAGCTGACTTTGCGGCAATGTATCCTAATTCGGACTTTCTCAGATCCTTTGTGACACCAGTAAGAGAGTATCAAGCTACGCAGATTGAGAAATATTTCAAAGCCGGAGACACCTATCGGGCGATGAGTTTTTTTGAAAAAAATCGCAAACGACTGTATCCGAGAGTCTCTGATGATTTGGCTCAACGCCTCTTTGTCGCTTATGCAGATGCACATCGCTCAGAGTCCGCGGTTGAATTTTGGCGTGCCTACTCAAAAGTGCCAGAGTCAGATTTGAAGGCCTTGCGGATGGCTGTTGTTGCGGCCGAGATGGCTGCAAAGTCTAAGGATAAAAAATGGACTGAGTTGAATAAAAACATACAGAAGAAATTTATCTCGCGTAAGTGGAACATCAAGGCGGATGCATTAACCAGGTCATACGTAACTCGTATGCAGCAGCAGGCAAATGGTCCTGCAGAGTGGCTTTGGCTACTAGGCTTATCTAAGCATTTTGCAGCCGATGATAAGACTTTTGTCTGTGATATGGAATACCCGCTGGTGTCAAAGCTGCACTCTCTAGGTGGTGCCTATGCAGTCAGTGCACAAAAAGAAAATGATCAGTTAGTCGCAGCTAACCTGCCGGACTTGTTTCAAAGCGACGAATCCTGCGCACTTTCTCTACTCGATCTCGAGGCATCTGCACTGAAGGCAGTTGATCCTAAAGTGATGGCGAGTCGCTATCTGCAAAGACAGGAATGGCCCCTAATTGGGGGTTATTTACACTATTATTGGACCATTTCCGAATATCTTCACGATGTCGGCGACGATGACGATGCTAGGAAGCTTTGGCAGGTGATTGTTGACAAAGGAGCAGCTGGATCGCCTGAAGTTACCTTTGCCAAGGCCCGCCTTGATCCGACCCGTACTGAGCTTGAAAATCTATGGAACTAAATGGAACTAATACTGAACTAACAGTGTCGAAGTGCAAAGCGGAGGGATAGCCATGTCAAAAAGTATCTGGCACAACCTTTGGTTAGTCAGTATTGCTGCCGCCATTCCAGCGGCATCCATAGTGGTGGGACCGGGGTTTGAGGCATCGAGTCCGCTAACATTTGCTGCTTCTGCCGTGCTTTGGGGTCTGTGTGTTGCACTAAGTACAGCAATTGGGCGCAAGGACGATCTTCTTATTCAAGTCCAAAGCGAAGTTTATGATTTGCGTCAGAAACTAGCGCAGGTCCAAAGCGCTGCAACGGCTGAAGCTAGGGCGGCGATATCCCAGGCCGATACCATCTACAAATCAAATCTTGAGCAAATGGAAAGGCGCCTGGCTGAGAGCGATGAACTCACTGCGATTCACTTACGTCTTTTCAGACGTGTGACAGAGTTAACTCCAGTAGCTGAATCTCAACTGACCGCTTTAGTCAGCAATACGGAGAGCGTTGCCAATGGTTTGGGGCTAAAGATAAAGCAGATGCGAGAAAAGGTGCAAGATCATCTAGCTGAAACTTCTGAGCTAAATAAGCACTTCACTGCAAAAAATGTATCTGTAATTCAGAGGGATGAGACAGCACTCTCCAACATCATCAGTAGAACGATTAAATTATTAAATGAGACGGTGCAAACCCTTGATGATAACCTGAAGCTAACTAGCAATTTTGCCGATTCAATCACTTCCCTCTCTAATAAAAATGAGAGTTTTAAACAGCTTTGTACAGATATCTATTACATTTCAGAGCAGACAAATTTATTGGCGCTTAATGCGGCCATAGAGTCCGCTCGGGCTGGCGAGCATGGCCGCGGCTTCAGCGTGGTGGCAGACGAAGTCAGGAAGCTTTCTGAACGTGCGGACCAGGTCTCCAAAGATATGAGGCAAGCAGTGGATTCTTTAGTTGGGTTGGTTGAAGGGGTCAGTGCAACGCTCAACGATCAAATTCATAAGATTGAGACGAGAAGAGATGGGATCGACGAATCCGTCAAATCAGTGTCTATGACTGCTAAACAGGTTGCAAGCAGTTTAGGTGCGCTGGTTGACAGCGCTTCTGTTACTTCGACACACTTTGCGCAGCAGATAGACCAAATCAGTAGCTATCTCGATTTTCATGAGATGACACGACAATCAGTGGATTCAGCTGTTACGTCTATGAAGCAAATTCATGAAATCATCGACGGCGTCTTTGTCGCTAAAGAGCCATCGAAAAATGGTGAGTCGCAAGCTTTACCTGAGAAAGATCAGGATGGATCCACCGTGGTGCCTTTAAATTTCACAAATTCCGCCGCTAAAGTAGTAGGCGCATCAAATTAGTTTGAAATCAGTCCCTTTAAGATGGCTGTGAGCGTGGCGGTGCCGACTATGAACCACAGCAATACACCGTGAATTAGAGGCCGTAGTCCAACAGATTTGAGCGTCTTTGGACTTAAATTCACGCCGATTAAAAACAATGTCATCACCAAACTTCGACGTGCTACCAGAGAAAGCATATCCGCTGCACCAGCAAATGCGGGCATAAAAGTGCGCACGGTGGCAGCTAGGATAAAGCCAACAATAAACAATGGGACCTTAGGTTTAGCGGTGGATTTGTCTTTGCTTTGGATCTTTGAATAGATCGCCCCTATGGTTAATGCGACTGGCGCTATCCACAGAGCTCTGACTAGTTTGGTTGTGGTTCCAACTTCCAAGGCCTCGGGCCCAAACTGCATACTGGCGCCTACGACGGAACTCGTGTCGTGAATTGCGAGGGCACTCCATGTTCCGAAGGCGAACTGAGATAAGTCAAGTGCATGGCCTATGTATGGAAAAATTACCAATGCTGCGGCGTTTAGTACAAATACAGTACCCAAAGAAACAGTAACATCTCGTTCATCGGCTTCAATAACTGGGGCAACTGCGGCAATAGCGCTGCCCCCGCAGATTGCAGTGCCAATGCTGATTAAGGTTGCAAGTTTTGGCGACACGCCCAGCCATTTCGCTAGGGCAAAACCAACTAAGATTGTGCTCACGATTCCAACGATCGTGTAAATCACTCCATTGGCCCCAACTTTGCCGATAACATTCAGATTCATACCGGCGCCCAGACCGATGATCGACCATTGCAACAGCGGCGAAACCACCTTCTTTGTTATGGTCTGATGAGGATTCCCAAGGAGCGCCGCGATGATAACGCCACTTATCAGCGCTGTCGCCGAAGATACTCCTGGCCATAAGCTGGCTATCGCCACGAGTGGCACGAACACGTAGGCTACGTGACGACGCTGATTCTCATTTATTAATTGTGACACAGAGACCCCATGGTGATTGGTACTTGGGATTCAATCTCTCAGGATTAAATCCTAACACCATGTTCACTGGCTGCCGAGGTCTCCGTTTGATTATTTCTGGAGGCTTGCGGTCGCTTGCGCAGTACTTTGCGTAATCTGAGTACTCAAATTGGTGCCGAGTATCTTGCTTAAATCAAGGCCACCGAGCAATGCAGAGTTATTTTGGCTTCCCAGTAGCAAAAGACCTGCTTGTATTGCGCTGGCCGCCGCTGGGTTAATGGTGCCACCGTTGGCAGCCTTGGCTTGGTTCAGTATGTCACCGAGCTGTTGACTCGGCATGACAGTTTGAAGGGCAGATAGAAGTTGTGGATTCGCTAGAATTGATGCCAGCTCGCTAGACGTAAGGTCCTTTACGCCAGATGTTTGGGTCACTGTACTCGATAGTGTTGTAGTCGCTGATGTTACGGGTGTAATCGGAGGAGGCGTGCTGCTCGTAGGGTTGTAACTGCTGGTGTTAGATGCGTTAGCGTTACTGTTTGCTGCTTTAGCGGTTCGCTGCTTGGACGGGGTACCATTGTCCTCGCTTGTTTCTTCGTTGGTCAAACGGTTAGGATTGAGACCACAGTGAACCAGGAAGCCAACCGTCACGATAGCAATGACGGGGCTGTAAACCCATTTAAGTTTCATAGCATCCTCCAGGTTTTATCGCTTATCGGCAAAATTGGTAATAAACTTTAGCAGAAGCTTAGTTTATTCAATCAGTTCGTTTCATTAGCCATGCTGTGAATTGAGGTGAATCAATGAATGACGACGATCAGCGATTTGTGCAGGCAGCAGTCGAGGTGCTCGAAAGGCCTAGCTTCGTCATGAAGGCATCGGCTTACCTGGGACGTCCTATCAGCGCACTGACTACGCGTATTCCTGACCGTATTCAGGGGGTCATTCAAAAGGGCGTTGATAAGGCGCTAACGACTGGGCTTAGAATGGCCGTGGCTAGTTTGAAAGATCAAGATACGAGGATTACCAGCAGCTCAGAGGCAAAAAGTCGCAAATGGGGGCACACGGCTGCCGCTATGGGTTTGGGTGCAGTCAGCGGTCTTGCTGGTGGATGGGCTTTAGCTATTGAACTGCCCGTGACAACGACCTTGATGATGCGTTCCATAGCGGCGATGGCGCAAGGGGCTGGATTTGATCCGTCCGACCCCCAGACAGCGCTGGAAATCCTTACCGTGTTTGCATATGGCAGTCCGACGGCACGTGGTGACTCTGAGTCTGGTGACGGCACTTTCTATATGCAGCGAGCTGCACTGGATGTGCTCGTCCGTGACGGTGCTAAGTTTATCGCCGGTAAGTCGGCGGCGCAGGTTTTAGCAGCTGTTGAGGGCGGTGCAGCGCCACGATTGATCGAGCTTTTAGCGAAGATCGCCAGCCGCATGAATCTATTAGTTGGTGAGAAATTCATTGCGCAAAGCATGCCATTGCTGGGGGCTGCTGGCGGTGCGGCGATCAATGGCATGTTTAATGACTATTACAGCAACATTGCTTATTATGCCTTCGGTCTCAAGCGGCTCGAGCAAAAGTATGGTCAAGTGGCAGTTCGCGACGCTTACGAAGCTGCCGCCCGCCGTAAGTTGTCCCCATGACCAGTTAATCAAACCGGAGTGTGATTAATGCAGCAGGCTCCTACCAGCCACCAAGTGATTTTTGATCTCGGTAACGTTCTGATTCGTTGGGATCCGCGTAATCTTTACCGAAAGATTTTTGGTACTGACGTACAGGGTATGGAGTGGTTTCTTACCCATGTTTGCAACGCTGAGTGGAACGACCGGTTGGACGCGGGGCAACCCTTTGCCGCAGCCGTAGCAGAAAGGATTGCCAAGTTCCCGGATCATGCTGATCTTATCAGGGCTTACCATGAGCGGTGGTTTGAAACTCTAGGGGAGCCAGTGGCTGAGAATGTAGCCGTGTTGGGAGATCTGAAGCGCATCGGTTACCAAGTCCATGCGCTAACCAATTGGTCAGCAGAGACTTTCTATCCAGCTAAAAAGATTTTTCCATTTCTGACCTGGTTTGATGGAGTGGTGGTGTCTGGCGAGGAGGGCCTCGTTAAGCCAGACCCTCGTATTTATCAGCGCTTACTGGACCGGTATCGGCTGACTGCCTCGTCCGCTGTATTCATCGACGACGTCAGCCGCAATGTTGAGGCGGCAAGGGGGCTCGGAATTCGGGCCATTCAATTCAAGGAGTCCGTGAACCTGCGTCGAGAGCTGCAAGGGCTAGGTATCCCGCTTCCTGGTTAACATATTGAACCTAATGCAAAAAATCCAGGATCGCTTAGTGGCAACCTGGATTTTGTCGGCAAATAAACTACTCAAATGGTGCGAGCGAGAGGACTTGAACCTCCACACCCTCGCGGGCACCGGCTTCTGAGACCGGCTTGTCTACCAATTCCAACACGCTCGCATTCGTGATTAGACCCATAATAATGGGACCTGATTTCTAAAATAAGCCCAGCAACTAGGCAACTAAAAAAGCGATAACCATGGTTTTTTCCGATTTGTCTAAAGTTTTGAGCTGATTGTGCCGATAAGGAGGTGTGTACAAGGGACGCCTTTATAGGACTACTAAAATGGCTATTTATCCCCGGTTTGTAGCAGGCTTTGCCCTGCTCGGAGCATTAGCGGCCTTCGCCTGCAGCTCGGAGCCTGATAGCGGTACGTCGGGGCCGTCTAAACCTAGCAAGCCTGGTGGCAAAAAAACTACGCTCGCAAAGCGCATTCCAGAGGGCGAATGCGATGATGATCTCTGCAATCGACCACCGAACCCAAAACCAGTTGCCACGGTTCCGGCATTGAATACTTGGTGCACGAGCGCGGCTTCGATTCAAGTCGTGTCATCGCAGCTTGCAGAGCAGTTCAAAACGATTTGCACCAGCAACGCTCCTACCGATTACCTGGTCAACACATTGATACCCAATGCTTTCACCGGCACTGGCGATCCTCAGCTAAACTTAATTGGTGACATCGCTACTTCGGGTGGCACCGTGTCGGCCTTCTTCGCCGTCGCGATTAAAATGCCAAAGACTGCAGCGTCTCACTTTGAGCAAGTTGGTCCGCGAGACGGGACTGTAGATACGGAAAAAGGCAAAATTACTGCTCAGGGCAGTACGCCCACCAAAGATGTTGCCGTCAGCCAGGCTAGCTCGAATGGCGATCCAAGTTGGTTGCGTGGTTGGACTGTCAACTCGGCTTCAACTGCGGATGTTGGGAACGGGTTTCCTAAAATTACGGTAAAGACAGCCTATACCTACCGCATTGACCACTTTAAAGTCGGTACCGCTGGCTATCTCTATACTTCGGTGCTTCAAAGTTCCAAGGAGACTGTGAAAAACTATCAGATCTTAGATGCGGTCTTTGATTATCAGAACAGTGGTTATCAAATTATCGTGGCAAAAATATCTGCTGACGACAAAGGGCAAGCTGCCAAAGTCAGCGATGCAGTCCGAAATATCGCGTCGAAACTGGTGAAGTACCTGTACGACCAAAGTGCTAAATAGGCGCTTCAGAAGTACACGGCTGTCTGAACGGAAAGTACAGCAGGATAGAGGCCGTATTCGCTTTGAGGTGTGGTTTCCTCGGGAGCCTTGCCACGGGGCATCATATATGCGACCACCAAGTTAGCGTTAGACGCGATCGAATAGGTTAAGTAGACGTTTCCGAGTATGGACATATCGGTATCATTGATGAGTAATAGAGTCTTTAAGTTCACGACTCCACTGATGTCATAAATACCGGTCAGGGCTGTATACAGGCGCCCCAGCTGTAGCGTCGGCGATGTGAAACCGGAGTTTTCCTCGTTGACTAGTTCGCTCGCCTTTTTTAGCCCACCACTGTTAAAATACTGCTCCATTTGTAGCGCAAATTTAGGTGTCAGGCGGTAATCGAGACCTCCCGCTACCGCCGTTGATTTCTGTTTAGTTAGCTGATTTGATCTCTGATTGCCCTCAGCTCTGATGCCAAATTCCCCTAACTCGCCTTGCAGGGAAAAACCTCCTAATACGCTCGGGCCCACTTTTCCACCCATTAGACCCAGCTCAAAGCGTTTAAAAGCGTAGGTACTCCTGACCAGGGCCGATGCAGTGACCGGGGAATAATTGCGCGAAGGTTTGACGTCTGTGCTGGTGCGGCTTGTCACGCCGTAAGTTTGAAAGCCAGCTAGACCTAGGACTGATAATTGACCACGTCTGCCGAGCGCCATATCAAAACGAAATCCGTCCACCCCAGGCTTGAATTCTCGGTAATAATCAAAGGCCCTGAAAGGAGCGAAGAAGTCGTTTGGTACAAATACAAACATAGTCGATAAATTCACCGGAAATCGACCTATAGTTAGATCAGCGTGACCAAGCCTTAGGCTGACATTGAGCCGGTCGACGGTCAGGTAGCCGTCGGTATTAGTACTACTGTGCCAGTGGCGTTCGAGATCTGCAGTTCGGTTCGCCTCGTCCGATGCATTAAGTAAGGTTTGCACTAGAGAAGTCTTTGAAGATGCACCGATCATCAATCCGTAAACGTTAATTTCAAAACGAGTGATCCGATTAGGTTTGATTTTTAAACTGTCTCGTAGGATCACCTGTTGGTTTACGTCTGACTTAGCGGGAAACAGGCTTTCGCTGCCATGCGGGTTTTGAAGGTATCCAGAAAAGGTCCTAAGACTTACTTGCTGGTCAACGCTAGTTCGTGCGACGGCACGAGTAGATGATCCCCAAAGGAGGGCGCTTAAGAGCAAGCAGTAACTGAGTTTTGCCGCCATGTAAGCCTCTTATGGGTGAACTATGGGCGCAGGTCACCGGATGACTGCCGTCAATCTTGTTTATCTTAGCAGAATGATTTATTGTATTAAGAAATCTTCAAAATCGGTAGTTTATGCTGCTATTAAACTTTTCTTCACATGGCGAATTGAGGTTTAGATTGGGACGCACTAGTGTAAGCGCAATTTTTCAATGTGCTGCATTGCTGCTCGCAAGCTACTTCGCAATTGCTGACATCGCTTCGGCTGACGGCAAGCCAACCAAGGCAGAAATAGCTGAACTACCAAAGGTACTCGATGGGGTTGATAACCTGTGGTTTTCGAGTAAGTCCTCAGCAGACATGACCATGTCCGTGAAGACCTCCCATTATGACCGCGTGCTTAAGTTAACCTACTGGACTTCAGGTCTGGACAAGGCGGTTGTAAAAATTAACTTCCCGCCATCGGAAAAAGGCACTGTCACCTTGCGCCTTGGTTCGGATATGTACAATTATCTACCAAACGTCGATAAAACTGTAAAAGTGAGTGCTGCTCTTCGCAGTGCTAGCTGGATGGGGAGCCACTTCTCTAACGAAGATTTGGTGCATTCTGCCTACCTTGCTCGTGATTATGACGGGACCATTGTCGAAAGCAAAAAGAAAGGCTCAACCACAGTCTGGACAGTGGATCTGGTGCCTAAAAAGGGATCGGCAGTTGTGTGGTCGAAGATACGAATGATTGTTGAAAAAGAACGCCGGATACCGCAGAGCCAAGTGTTTTTTGATGAGCGCGGTACCAAGGTTAGGACATTGGCTTTTTCGGATATCAAAAAGCTGGGTGGTAAGATGGTCCCAGGGAAGATCATGGTGACACCCGCAGACCTTCCTGGTGAGCACACGGAGATGGTTTACGAGACCATCCGCCATGGCGTAAAATTTGATTCAGGTTTCTTCTCACTAGAGCGCCTCAAATCCCTATAAAAAGGGCACGCTCAACATGAATCTCCTTATCTTTGCACTGCGCAACTTAGGTCGCTCGCGCCGGCGCACGATCATCCAGGTGACTGGTATCGGCCTAGTGACGGCGACGATGCTTATTTGGGGCGGAATCAATAAGGGTGTTGAAGACCTACTCGAAAAAACAGCCACCGATCTTGATACTGGAGAGCTGCAGCTCCACGCTCCAGGTTATGTCCAGAGTCCCGACCTCTATAAGACGATGCCTTATGTCGATCATTGGCAAAAGCAATTTGCTAAAATCGGTCTAAACGCAGCTCCGCGTCTTTATGGATTTGGCCTAGTTGGGGCGGGTAATCAATCCGCTGGAGTACAAATTCGTGGTGTCGATCTAAACTACGAGCCGACGGTAACCGAGCTTAACCAGATTGTGCGCGAGGGCAGTTGGTTCGAAGCGGAGTCGGCCAATGAGTTGGTGATTGGTCGGACTTTAGCCCGTCGCCTTCATTTAAGCCCTGGTGACAATGTTGTGGTACTAGCTCAGGCAGCAGATGGTTCATCAGCTAATGGGGTATTTCGAATCAGAGGCGTGCTTGGTCCCGTTAATGATGATGTCGATGCTCGTGCGGTATATCTAACTTTGCCATCGTTTCAGAATTTCTTCAGACTTCAGGCCGGAGTCCACGAAATTGCTTTGAAGCGTTTTGACAAATCTCAGGAATTAAAAGCCGCTGCCAATAAAACCAAAACAGTAACTGAGCGATTGCACCCACAAATTGAGGTAAGAACCTGGCGGGAATTAAAGCCAGTGGTTGCAAAGATGCTCGACATACTGTCGGTCTCTGCCAAGTTTATCTTTGCATTCATTTACCTTTCACTTGGCGGCATCATTATTAATATCGCATTTATGACGATATACGATCGGATTTCCGAGTTCGGCACGATGACGGCGTTAGGCATGATGCCGCGTCAGGTTTTGGGTCTAATTATGGCGGAAGCTGCTTGGCTAGGGTTATTTACGGCTCTGTTGGCATGGTCTATTGGGATACCGGGTGCCTTATTAATCCAGCACTACGGATTGGATTTACGGATTTTTTATGACCAAATTTCGATGGCCGGAATCACCATCAAGCCGATCTTATTCACTCGCATCGGCGCTACAGAAATTTTTGCACCTGTAGTGTTCATGATTTTGTCACTGAATTTATTTTGTTTTTATCCTGGGCTAGATGCTGCTCGGATGGACCCAATTAAAGCACTAAATTCCAGATAATCATGTACATCGGAGATTTTAGTGATCCAAGAGATCATCCGCATAGGTACTCGCAATATTCGGCGTAATCCTCGTCGTACATTAATTACGGCCTTATCCGTTGCTCTTGGCGCCTGTGTTTCAATGGTTTTGATAGGGACACGCCAGAATACCTATGATCGCCTCATAGCTAATGCAGCAAAAAGTGGGTACGGCGTCGTCAACATTAGTGAACCAGGATTCCTTGCTGATCCGGTGCCTTCAAGTCGCGTCAAGTACGATGATTCATTAATGCAGGCCTTGAAGAAGGTTCCAGGGATTCAATCAGCTAGTCCAAGAACCTCAGTTGCGGCAGTAGTCTACACTGCAAAAAGTAGCACGGGAGCGCAACTTTTAGGTATCGACCCCCGGTTTGAGACCTCAAATAATAATCTCATGCTCGGCGCTTTAACTGGCGGTGCTCGTTTACAACTTGGAGTGTCGGACGATTGCATAGTCGGTTCCGCAATGCTTGCGCAGCTTGGTCTTAAGTTTGGGGATCGCCTGATTTATACGACCACAGATGCCGCAGGGCAGATGATTTCAAGTGTCCTGCACGTCAGTGGAGTTTTTCACACGGGCAGTCCTGAATTAGATGGCCATGTAGTTTTAATGCAATTATCTGCTTTGCAAAAGGCTCTTGGTTTTGCGCAAAATGAGGTGTCCTATCTCGCTTTGAATGCGGAAGTCGATGCCATTTCTCCTAAACTTTTACCGCCGGTAGTACGGCGCGTGGCGAAGTCGTTGGCAACCAAGGCGCATGTGGCTTATTGGCGCGAAAATTTCCCTGAAGTTGCGCGAATGATTGATGTGGATCGCACACTTTACGGCATACTTTTAGTATTTGCTTCGCTGATAATCGGCATCGGAATTCTTAATGCGATGATGCTTAATATACTCGAGAGGCGCAGAGAATTTGGAATTATGCTGGCGACAGGAATGCCGCCACTTGGAATCGTCGGTATGGTGGCTTGGGAAGGATTCATCCTCGGTCTGATTGGACTTGCCATTGGCGGTGTCGCGGCCGTACCGCTGTACCGATTTCTGCATGACCATGGCATTGATCTAACTGAATTTATTGGTGAACAAAAGGATGCGACTGTTGTCGCTGTGGATCAGATCGTGGGCTGCAGGTTGAGTTCCGGACAGGTTGTGACCATTATTTTTACACTCATGGTCATGTGTCTTTTGGCAGGGCTTTATCCCGCCATGCGCGCCGCTGCAACTGAGCCAATTAAAGTCATCCGGTCGTAAATATGGTGGTTTAGTCGAGGGTTAGACGAAAAAGCTAAAGTTTTTTGTTCAAAATGCCGATAAGGACACGCTCCTGTTGTGCTGGGAGATCTATTCTGCTGTCAACTTGGAAAGGGTCTGAAATGCGATTGAAGTATGCGTCTGCCTCCCGTTTGCGCCGCTCACAAAGTTTAGCAATCCTCCTTGCGATGGCTGCCTGTCAGCCTCTAGTTAAGAAAACCAACGACAAAAAATCCGTTAAGTCAGTGGGTGTGCTCTCGCTCAGCGAAGCGATCGCTCCGGCTGGTGTCAGCCAAGTGCAGGTTGTCCTATTGGATGAAGCGAAGTGTAAATCGCCTACATCGGACCCGAATCCTGTTCCAGCTGACATCGACATCACCTCAGGTACCGGTAGCGGCACGATCGGTGGCGATACCTTAGCTTTGACGGGTGGTGCGAAGACTAAACGCAAAGACTATAAGGGTCGTCAGGCTGGCGGCTGGTATGAAAACGGTATGTTTGGGCACTCCGGCATGCTTGATGCCGTGCTGGCCAAACTCTTCAATATCATTGCCACAGCGAACATCGGTCCGATCACGGTTACGAATAACATCACAAACAATATCACCAACAATACTACTACTACCGTTACGACCAATAACTACTATAACTCGCCGGCACCAAGTCCGGCTCCGGCGTCAGTTCCGGCCCCGGCCCCGGCTCCTGCTGCAGCTCCGGCGCCAGCTCCGGCTCCGGCTCCAACTAGCACACCGGCTCCAGATGGTGGCCCTGCGGTAGCAGGTGGTTACGTGCCGTCCGATCCTTCGTGTGTAGTAATGAACGTTCAGCAGCCATACGCTCAGTCAGAGACTCTGAACTTTCACGGTATCCCAGCTGGAACCTACACAATCGTGGTGCTGTGGGAAGACCAAAACGG
>OMIY01000208.1 GCA_900299215.1 bacterium
TATCTTCTGAGAATCCGGATAAAATTAACCAAGGCACAGAATAATTACTGCTATAGCAGTAAAATAAGGTTCAATATGTTTGACGACCTAGCGGACATCGTTCGCTTCCATCGCAAGAAGAGCGGACTAACTCAAGCCGATCTCGCAAAGTTGGCAGGTATCGGCAAAGCCGCTGTGTATGACCTTGAGCACCGAACAAAAAGCACCCGGATCGACACCATTCAGAAGGTGCTGCGCGTTCTCAATATCACCGTCAAACTAGACAGCCCCATCATGCACAGCTACCAGGAGCTGAAAGATGAAGCGAGCAAGGGTATTCGTTCAAAAGACTGAAGCAGGCATTTTGGAAGAAATCACTCGGGGAAAATCATATCGCTTCCGTTATCACGATGCGTACCAAGGCCCCCCAGTGTCCCTGACTATGCCTGTCCCTCAAAAAGAATTTGAATTTAATAACTTTCCTCCATTTTTCGACGGTTTGTTACCAGAGGGCATCCAACTCATCGGTCTGCTAAAGCAGCGCAAATTAGATAAAGACGATTATATGGGTCAGCTGATTATGGTCGGAGCCGATCTTGTCGGAGCTGTCTCCGTCGAGGCCTTGAATGATTAATAAATGTCCAATCACCTATACTTTTTGCGGGGCAGCCAAATTTTCATCTGAGGGTCTTAAAAAATTATCTCCGAAACTACAGACCCTTCACGACCTCAAATTGGACAGCAATGACCTCCGTCAAGAGGCAATGCTGCGCGCCGCAAAGATTTCAATTCAGGGAGTCCAACCCAAACTAAGTGCTAAAATCAATGTGAAGAAGCAGGAATTCGAGATCGTCGACATTAAAGGTAAATTTATAATTAAACCACAGACCGATTATCCTGAATTACCCGAGAACGAAGATTTATCGATGCATCTTGCAGAAGTCGCCGGATTTAAAGTTCCTTTACATGGATTATTTTATGCGCGCGATCAATCGATGGTTTACTTCATTGAGCGCTTTGATCGCATGGGACATCGCAAAATAGCTACCGAGGACTTTGCTCAGCTAGCAGGAGAGAACCGAGACACTAAATATAATTATAGTATGGAACGATTAGTTACCCTTATCGATAAATTCTGCACATTCCCGGTAATTGAAAAATCAGAGTTATTCAAAAGGACCGTCTTTAATTACTTAATCGGCAACGAAGATATGCACCTTAAAAACTTTTCCGTCATCACCGATGACGGCTTAACAAAGCTTGCCCCTATTTATGATTTTGTTAACTCTACGATCGTTCTGAGAGATGCTGAGGAAATCGCGTTGCCTATTAACGGCAAAAAGCGAGGTATCACTCGAAAACTGCTCACAGACTATTTTGGATTGGAGCGACTCAGACTGGAGCAGAAAGTAATTGATGAGCATTTGATGACCTTTAAACGAGCGATGCCGGATTTCTTCGATTGGATCGACCGCAGTTTCTTATCGACTCAGTACAAAGAGAAGTACAAGGCCCTCATGAGCAAACGAGCCTCGATACTTCTCATCGATTCCTGAGGCCACCGTAGACCACCATGCAAGCCCCTGTCATTTCAGTGTCATTACAATGTAATTCCAAATTCCGCAAAAAATCCTAAGGTACTTCTACAAAAGTTCCGATACATGACCTGTACAAACAAGGAAGTTTTAGAGGTACACGATGAATTCTAAGGCAATGAACGCCATGGTTGGCGTAGGTATCATCGCATTAACGCAACTAACCATAGGCTGCGGAGACTCAAGCTCGAGTGAAAAAGGTCTGGAGTTAACTGGTGCAGCCGCCGAGATCGCCGACATCATCGCCTCGGCCGAAAACACGCCAAGCTTTGCATCTAACTTTGCTAAGGCTACCGGGAGCAAGCTCGGAAGTATCTCTGCGACCTTGACCAAAAACATGAGTGATGGAAGTTTCGTCTTTGAAGGTGAGTCGTACAGTAAGATCAAAGCTGCCTTACTCGCAAAAAAATCTGATTTTGCTACCCTGGGATCTGTCGGCAAAACGTTTGGCTCGGCTAAACAAATGTTTGCTGCCCATGGCTTAAGCGGCAAAATCAAACCCGAAGAACTCAAGGCCTATGTGAAAGTGGCCTCTTTAAGCATGAAATCACTGTCTAATGCGGACTCGAATTCTGTGGTTAGCGACCGCAACATCAGTACACGCACCCTAGCCGCGGCTATGCGCGTTAGCTTGGCACTCAAAATTCTCGGTTCAAAAACAGCCGAAAAAGTCGCTTTGGCTTTAGCCGCAGAAAAAGACTACGGCAACCCAGGCGGTTTTGGCGTTTGCGGAGCCTACTCTAACAATCACGAAAACAAAAGTTGGCTCTGCTTCCAAGATAATATCAGTGGTTCCATCGGCTATTATGCTGATTCGAGCAAGAAAATGTGGCAGGACTGCTGCTCATCAGAACGCAAGTTTAAAGTTTGCGATTCAGCGTTCATGCCTAAAGACGGTGGTAGCTGGGGGTGGATACCTGATCCCCGTGACCCAACCGGTCAGAAAGGTGAATCATGCCACTCTCCTTTTACGACTTCTAGCAAGACTCTTAAAAGCTTCTGCAAAACCACCACTGTAAAGGTTGATTCCTGGCAGTGTAAGGACGAGGAATCAAACGCCTCAGAAGTCGACGTGGAGGCCTCAACTTCTGACGGGGGCACCCATATTAAAAAAACGTCCAACGGTATAGAGGCAGAGTCGAGCTCTGACGGTGCGTATGCCAAGGCCACGGCCACCGGCCCAGGGGCCAAAGCTGATGCCCATACTAGTCCCTAGCCTTTATGATCGGGAGTTATAAGTCTAGCCTGAACGGTTAAATCAGAGCAGTACAACACGGCGGCCGCCAGGCCGCCACCTGCTTTATTAGCGCACCATTTTTTCCAGAATCGGTTTGACTCAGGCGAAAATGCGTAAACCATGATTTTTTGCGCGCAAAATATGCACACCTTTTTCCTATTTAGATCATTGTCTTACAGATTTCCCTAAAGCTCCGTCGCGACTTAGCCGACCTTGCAAATGTCAGTTAGTTCCCGCTATGGGCTGCTAGAGGTCAACATCGTTAAGGGAGCTACCAAGTGTACGCAAACAAGCACCATGCTTTTCGCACAGTTATGGCGACTGCCCTAATAACCTTAACCGGGACTGCTCTCGGCGAATCGGACGGTCGCGTGCAGCCGCGTCTTACGCGTAACTGGCAAGCTCCAACAGTTGAGGACGTCGACGGCTTTATCGCCGCCTTGCCCTCCCCGAATGACGGCGATGGCGATGACGAGCCAACTGCAACGAACGTCAAATCAGCTATCGCAAGCCTCACTAAAGTCCTAAACTCCAACGCTGATAAGCGGACACGCTTCAAACTTCAGCATCGTTTGGCTGCTCTTTACCTAACCGCAGCCCTAGATAGCCACCGCAGCGAATTGGCGGAATACAAATCCGCTCTAGCGGAACACTATGCTCGCGGCAATAGCGGCAAGGAACCGGCAGTAGACCACAACCGGTCTCAGGCGTTCCTGAGTAAATCGCTCGATACTTACCGCAACTTGCTATCAGCAGCGCCAGCCTATAACGCTCGCGGGGACGTTGCACTGAACATCGGACGGATCTTGGCGCGTTTAGGTAGCCCAAATGCCTTGCCCGACTTAACCAAAGTGGCAGTAGACTTTCCAAAGTCGCCGTTTGCCGATCGCGCTAAGCTTTTGATAGCTGAATTGCAATTAAAATCCGCAAAAACAAGTGAAGCAGGCGAATCGACGCTTGGCACACTTGGCAAATCAAAAGATCGCACTGTCCGGGCTTACGCCAAATACCGAGCCGCTTGGATGGAAATCAAATTGACACCAACGACGAGTGGAGACGACAACGGCTTTGCCGGAAGCGACTCGACTAGCTCCGCAATCACCACCATGAGAGAGCTAGCGGCGCGCGAGTGTCGTGGTACGCCAAGTGCTGCCGCTCAGATTCTCTGTCAACAGATCAGTGATGACCTTGTTTTCCTTTTTGGCAACAGTCAGCAAGTTCCTGCAGCTGAGAGCTATTTCAAAAGTCGACGCGATCTTCCACGATACCACCTGACACTGGAGCGATCTGCCGGTATTTACCTCAAAGCCCGCAAGTTTCATGAAGCCGGCCTAGTAATTAAAAAGCTGATCCACGACGCTCCGGCACGCGACCAAACTCCGTGGTCTTACTTGCAGCTGGTGGACGCTCAGCGACGCGCAGAAAATCCCGCTGCTACTGCCGAGGCCTTCGAGCAAATGTCGCATGATTGCGTTCGCACCGGCGGAACTTGGGTTAAAGCTCACAGCGGTGACAAAACCATGATATCCGATGCGCGCGATCTCTTCGGCAAAGCCTCCGCTGAAACGGCTGTCGGCTTTATCAGGGATCACAAAGAAAAAGGATTAAGCGAATATCTAACCGCAAGTAATCGCATATTCGCGACACACCTTGCTGCTTTTCCAACGGGAATAGACAGTGACAAGCTTCGCTATCTGTATGCCGATGGGCTAAACTCGGAAGAAAAACCGGCTGATGCCGCCTATCAATACATGGTTGTGGCTCGAGATGGAGACCCTGTATCAACTTTAAAAAATAAAGCCGCAGAGCGTATGCTCGCCCTCCAACTCGAAGTTTCAGGCCCAGCTCCAGCCATTACACCGGAACAGTGGGCAGCACAAAAAGGCACCGACCCCCTCACCAAACAGGATTCGCAACTAATCGCAGTCTTAGATACCTATACGAAAATCTTTCCGACTAAAAAAACATCAAGTGAGCTTAGTCTCCGTGCGGCGGGACTTTATCTAGCGCACGGCTATCCAAGCGATGCGTTGACTAGAGTCAAAGCTCTGGCTCAGTCCAACCCCACGATCTTACCAAGCGCTACTGGCATAGCAATGCTGCTCACTTATCACAATACGCGTCGCGAGTGGGATGACTCAATAAAGATTTCATCCTATTTTAGCGAACAAGAGTCGATGAAGAACGCACCCGTGCAAAGAAAAATCAGTGAAGCATGGCGCTTTGCGCTATGGAGCAAAGCCTCAGACCTAAACGAACGTAAGGAATACGCTTCAGCTGGCCGGACGTTTAGCACCTATGCTGAAACGTTTCCCGCAGACAAACTTGCTGACCAGGCATTGGCCAACTCAAGTGTCGCCTGGCTAAAACTAGGCAACGGCGACGAGGGACTCAAGCCGTGTCATAGCCTGATTGCCAATTATGGCAAGTCCCCACTTCGACCTGTTTGCCTACTTAGTATCGCTAGTGTATCCGAGCAAAGACTCGAGTATACGCCTGCAGCCGATGCTTACTCCCAGCTGGGTGAAGCTGTTTCCTCAAACCCCGAGCGAGCAACCGAAGCCTATATGCGCTCAGCTGACCTTTATGCCGACGACCATAATTTTGAAAACGCGGCACAGGTCCTTCGGAAACTCTTGGGTCGTTACCCGACGAGTCCACGTGCCGCAAGTGCGCTATTCCGTTTAGGACAGGTGGAAGCAGCGCGGGGCGAGACGGACAAGGCCGTTGCTGCTTACGATCGGCACCAGCGTAGCTATCTTGCCTCAAGTCCTAACGAGGCACTATTGGCTGCTGCCACAGCCGCCATGCTGCAGGTAGAAAAACATCCCGTTGACGCTAAGCGACGCGTTGAAAAAGCCAGTAAGATCCTTGCGACCGTTGCTCCGAGTGTAGGGCTTGAGGCACGCGCTATTCTTGCCGCGTATCAGTTTGAAACTGTGCGTGCCGCGCGTGAAAAGGCCACACTGACACCAGTCGACGAAACCAATTTAAGTATGTTCAGCAAGTCACTAGCCGCGATCAAGTCCGAGCTTAAGTCCTCTGAGAGTGCATTCCAAAGTATCATTCAAATTGGAGACGGTGAGTACTCTGTAGCTGCTCACTATCAAATCGGAATTCTTTATGAACATGCAATGAATACTATCAAAACCGCATCAAATTCTGGGTCCATGAGCGGCGAAGAACTTAGAAATGCTATCAATCAGAGAGAAGCCGCCATACTGGAATTCAAAACTGCAATGAATGCCCACTGGGAACAGGGCGTAAAGACTCCACAGGTGGGCGATCATCACAATCGTTGGTTGCGGCTTACTCGAGCCAAATTAGCTCTACTTTCACCAAACCGTTTTGCCGATCATGGCGAAATTATGCTGAAACCTGTGTTCACCTCGCACGTGATCACGTCTGATATGACGGAGACCAACTAATGTTAAAAGTAGCAACAATCGCACTACTAGTTTTTGGCTCTGCCGCCTGTAAGACCACCGGCAACGGTTCAGGTAGCAATTGGTCGTCATTTGCTCAGATGTTTCGCGGTGCCGACTCAAGCCAGCCGACCTATGCTGCCATGGGCCACGATCGGTTGGTTAGCGAACAAACAACGGCCAATGAGGGAGATTTGAAGGACGAGAGCGCTCAATTAGCCGAAAAATTGAAGAAATCGCCTCGCGATTTGAATGCACTGCTGGCGTTAGCGAGGATTAAGATTATTTTGAAAGACTCAAATACTGCAGAACTTTTGGCTCGTCGCATTCTAGCCATTGATTTTCGCAGTCGCGGAGCCAAAATTGTCATGGCTCATGCCGCCTTCATGCAGAAGAACTTCGATGGTGCGCGGGCAATTCTTCGCCAACTTGGTGGGGAGAATGCTGCGGAGAGTGAGAGTTTAAATCTACTAGCGACCTTACACTACCAAAAGGGAGAGGAACGTAAGGCAGAAGGCTTATATGCCCGTGCAGTCAAAATCAACCCAAACGATATTGCAGCGCGGATGAACCTCGGCATCTTATGTTTACGCGGAGAGCGCCTAACGCAAGCTGAGGAACAGTTTGCGCAAGTGCTCAAGATCAAGCCTAGTCATGCTGATGCTCTGGCCCACATGGGAGTAGTTCAAGCTCAGCGCGGCCAAACTAGCCAAGCTATCGAATATTACAAGAACGCCAAGAGTGAAAACCCGGCCAGCGAAGTAGCGAGTTACAACCTGGCATTGGCGCAGAAGCGCAGCGGTGACTATGAGAATGCCGTTGAGACTTTGGAAGATATGCTCAAAGTGAAGAGCCTTTCCCTTGCTGGCCACGATGCAGCTCTCGCTCAGCTTGAGCTAATCCGCAATGCGGCTAGCGCGACCTCAAACCTATCTGGTGCTGAGGTTGACAAAATCATTGCTGACGCCAAACAGCAACGTAGCAAGCGTTCTACCACATCAACAGGTGACGTCTATCTGACGTCGAATGTAGGCAGTTACCAGTAAACAATTGCTAACTTAGGCTTTCTGGCTTCTCCTCGTGCCTATACTCAAAATTGATTGGTGCAAGCATCAACGGCGGAAAGCCTCCTGCAACTAGCGCTTGGTCAATAGCCTGCCTTGCGTAAGGAAACAGTACGTTTGGACAAACTACGCGCAAGGCATGGTCCATGTGAATACCCTCGGGCCCACGCACATCGAAGACTCCAGCCTGTTCAATCTCGGTTATGAATCCAACTTCTTTGCCCTCTCGAGCCTCGACAGTAAGCCCCAGCACAACTTCAAACAAACTGCCCTCGACGCGCTGGTGTTTGACCACAAAGTCGACTTTGACCTCAGGCCGCCAAGCTGCCAGAAATATTTTAGGTGAGCGCGGGGACTCAAAAGATAAGTCCTTTACGTAGATTCGAAAAATCCCTAGTTGAACCCCTTGACCTGCTGCTTGGTCTTGCATGCCGCCTCCGACTACTGGCTTGGACGCTGTCATTTTTTCCCACTATGGCTGGTCCTGGTGCGAATGACCAGCCCAAACGTAACAACCTAATTACATTTAACTTTCCATGAACAGCTCAGGATCCAACTAAACTTCTGGGTCATTTTTGCCGATGAGTTGCGGGTGGGTCAGGGGCATTACCCTGTCCCCACCAAGGGGGAGCTAGTGGTCAACGGCAAGAAAAGACACCTTCCACACCGTCATTTCGCTAAACTGACGGTGGCGTTAGCGCTGTTGGCCAGCCAGAATGGCTGTGGCGGTCTGGAAGCGATGAACGGATCGATGAACGGATTGATGAACGGATCAAGAAGTGGTGCAGGCCTAAGCGGTCACCTCCCGTTTCCAATGGTCCAACTTCCCGTAGCAACTTCAAACCTTACCATCCACCCATTTTCTTTTGCTGATCATAGCCGCGGACTTAATCTATTTGCCAGCGGACAAATAAACTTTGTCGAGGCCATCAGATCAGTTGTTTCCGAACGTCTTGATAACCAGGTTCAAATCGACTTACGGGAGACCGTCCTACCAGGAGTCGGTGGGGCCAGTAGACGATTCGATGGGACTTTTACGGCTCGAGGAGTGCCTATATTTGGCACCTACCTGGCGGCACACATGCTGAACGATAGGTCGCCATTTGTTCTTGGCACCATGCCATCTGTCAACCCTGAGGCGATTAGAAACGCCTCGTCAACCTGGCCCGATTGGAACCTTACACAGGCCGTAGTCAAACAGGGTGTGATCAACCAAGGATTGCACACTGATAACCTGACTTTTACCGCACCAGCGCGGTACTACCATGCGTCATCGGCTTTCCTCCTGCGTCCGGCATGGCTCGCCGTCGTAAAAGTTGATGGGCTACCTTATGAAATTTTGGCTGACGATCATGAAATCCTAAGCTTCTCGCGTCGCTACTTTGAAGTTGAGGGAGTAGCAAGTATCGTTCCGAAAAACGCTTTTGACACGACTGTTTCTGAGTATAAACTCAAGGATCTCACTGGAGATGGTACGCTGACAAGTAACTATCTCCAGGCTAGAGTTCCAGCCACTATGGTGCAGGCAAAAGAGCCGAGTACCCATAAATTTATTTATTCTCGCAACGATCGTCGCTTTGATCAGACGAACGCCTATGCTCACACCGATGAACATTTCCGCTGGCTACTCGGCCTTGGTGGAAAAACCTACGGCGCACTACCTCTGCACCTCGAGCTTCATCAAGTAGTGAACGGCACCACCAATAACGCCTTGTTTATACCCGGAAGCGCTGACTCCGGTGACCCTTTTGTCATTGAACTCGGTGATGGTGATGGTGTCGGACTGCAAAATCTACCAACCGATTGGGATGTCCCATCGCACGAGGCCGGACACTACTTTGTCTACAATTATCTGAAGAAAACTTCCGAAGAACCCTTGGGTCTACACGAAGGTATTGCTGACCTGCTGGTATACCTACACAAGAGTATCAAAGGCAATCCGCAGGCAGCTTGCCTTGGCGAATCCATTTGCCCGGCGAACACACCCTACTGCGTGAAAGCTACTTGCCTGCGTACTGGCGACCATGATTGGACCTTCGATGGATCTGAGTGGCAGAAATGGTCTGCTGGTCAACCATTCCCCAATCGCTGCTGCGGTCATAAACATGGCCAAGTCATAAGTGCAGTGGTTTGGGATTTAGTCAAAAACAACCAAATGAGCGCGGCCGATGCAGCGAACCTAACGATGACTGCTATCACTTATTTCAAAGGTGACAGTGGCATCCGCGATTTTCTGCTTTCGCTGCTGATTGCCAACAAGACCGTATTTGA
>OMIY01000209.1 GCA_900299215.1 bacterium
CCTCGCGTAGTATTCGTAAACCAGTACTCGGCCAATGCAGTTGAAATCGGTAAAGCACGTTACAACGAAGCACCGGCTGTAACCACTGCAACTAACATACCCTGCGGTCCGGCCTGCCACGGAAATGCTGCACATGGGGCTCCAAACCATGCATTGGGGCAAGTTGAAACGCGCCCCGATGCTGCAGTGTCGCAGTGGTTGAAAACTGGTGACCTACCGTATGTGGGGATCAATGCACAAAAAGATAAGGGCATCGCACACGCATGGACCTTCGCAAATAGCGATGAAGAAGTTGGTACGATTGCCTACCTCAGAACTCTGCAAGCAACAAATTTCGAAGAACTTCTGAGGCTCGAATTTGAGGGTGACTCCCAAGTCACCAACATCTGCAAGATGACACCACCACCAGGCGCACCTGGTTCTGGAACCACATCTCAAAACGGCAGCGGTACTTAAAACCAGCAATGGATTTGGTCCCTGGCAAGGCGGATTAATGGAAAAAAAATCCCACAACAAAGCAAGATCTTCAGGGCATTTTCCGCCATATACTGTTCGATACGAGGCAAGTAAAACCAGTCTCATCCTTGCGATGATCACCACACTTGCTGTTGGCTGTGCTCGAGGTAATTCGCTGTGGAACGGACATCACAAGGAACCATCCAATATGGCAGAATTAGCTGCCCTCGCGCAAAAAGAGAGCGACGATGCGGTAGCCTTAAAACTCAGCGATCTTAGACAACTCCCAACTCACTTTAGGGAACTGGGACTTTTCACCGATGGCTCTTTAGACAAGCCCATCTGGTCTTTATTCCGCTACAACGTGAAAGTATCGCTATGGTCTGATGGTTTAGCGAAGGCTCGCTTTTTATACGTCCCTAAGGGTTCGGCAATCAGCTTTGATGATAAAACCCAAAAGCTGATGTTGCCGAAAGGGACCATCATCTTGAAGCATTTTAGCGACGATTCTCGACCAGTCGAAACCAGAGTCATGGTTAATGGTAACGACGGTAATTGGATGATGGCCACTTATCAGTGGAACGGCAAGTCCGAGGCCACCAGAGTCGATCAACCTACGGTAACCCCAGTGGGAGCGTTCGGCGACAAGAGATTTCGCCTCCCCTCACCAGATGAGTGTAAACAATGTCATGCACCCGGAAATGGCGTGGTCCTCGGATTTAGTCCCGATCAGTTGAACAGCCCAGCAGCTGGGACCCCCCAATCCGCTTTGCAGGAACTCGCTGCCACTCCAGGTGCTATCGAGCGCCTGTTCGCCAAAGGCACATTCGATCTGATCAATCAGACTGCAAAGCGCCCCGATCCAACCGACCCATCACTATCCATAAGTCTGAGAGCTCGTGCTTACATCGATCTAAATTGCGCACCTTGCCACAATCCAAAGATCCCGCAGAACTTCATCGACCTCAGCCTAGCAACTGGACTAACCACAGATTACCCGGCGTCACTGGAAAGTTTTGAACGCGTCGTCCCCGGCAATCCCAGTAAGTCCTCGCTTTGGCGCAAGTACAGCGATCCGCTCTATCGCATGCCACCTCTGAGTCGCTATCAAGATCCGCTAGGAGCTCAGTTACTGCACGACTGGATTACAGAGTGGCCCCTACCACCCGCACCTAGCCAGATATCACCAGACCATCAAAACACCATCCCTAAATGAACTCTAAAAAGAAATAAAGAGTCACCCTTAATTTTCTCGCGAAAACCAGAAATATAGTCGGCTTTGGTTGCGGCAAGGGGATCGTCACTCGATACTGCTGCTTCATTGTGGTCCAACATAGTGATCACACGATAGTACCCTACCCAGTCACATCCGAGGGTCACTCTATCTCGTTGCACTTGATTACCTATGCTTAATCCACCGACAATTCCCGACCCGGTAGCTGAAATCCCGTCAATTTGTTCATAACCTAAACTCGTCCTCAAACTTGGAGTTGAAGCGATTTGATGGGACTTCCAACCTAAAGCGGCCGAGACATTAAAAGTATCACCCAAAAATTGGCGCAACCGACCTTCGGCTATCGTTATGGTTTGCTTGGTTCCGTCACCACCGAACATACCGTAGTGGTCACCGCTAATCACTGATCCTTCTAGCAACAGATTCTTATTTAAATAGCTGGCGATTGTGAGACCCGTCAGAGTGAGCCCATTTAGGAAGCCAACTCCATCAGCCATTAACGACCATCTAGACCGCGAGCGGTAGGTCTCATAACTCAAGTCTTCCTCATTATCTGTCTGGCCTTCTTCATTTCTGCCTTCATCGTCTTTTTTTGCCTCTTCGCGCTCATACGGCTCGTCTGATAATTTGTTAGCGGATTTTTTACTCAGTAAATTTGACGATGTCGTTGCTAGGGAAGATTGGGAGAGAAGCCAGTAAGAACTTAAAAGTAATATATTTATGCGGCGAAAATGATAGCGCATTAGATTGCTCCGCAGACAGATACATGGACGATTTTATTTTTTGATTTTTAAATTGAAGAACTGATGGTCAGTATATCAGATATCGAAGACCAAGGCATTATCACCGCAGGCTCATTGATACCTTCGGCGTGCGATCTATCAAAATGCCATGCCTACATAAAGCCTAAAGAAAAGCCAAGACTCTCGCTGAAGAGTCCGACGAAAACCCGAAAGGTAGTTAAGTTTCTCCTCGACTAACTTATCGTTGTCTTCAGCCAATGGATCGTAACTGAAATCCGCAGTCTCGCGATGACCAAGCAATTTGATCACTTTGTAGACACCAATCCAGTCACAACCAAGAATCAGTCTTCCATCCTGCACCTGGTTACCTATACTCAATCCACCCACTATTGCGGATGCAGATGCTGAAATTCCTTCGATCGGGACGTAATCAATATCAGTCTTTAAATTTGGATTTGAAGTGATTTTGTGCGATTTCCAGCCTAAACCGATCGAGCCATTAAAAGTGTTGCCATAAAATTGACGCAAGCGACCTTCGAGCATGGTTATGGCTTGATTTGCAGACTGAATTAAGCCCCAAAACGACTTTTGATGACCAGTCACGGCAGACCCTTCGAGCAGCCGATTCTTATCCAAGTATTTTGCGACCGTTAGACCATTTATTTTGGTGCCGCTCAAAATGGCAACATTTGCCATTACGGACCATTTTGTCCGCGAACGCTCTTTCTCGTAATTAAAGTCATCGTCATTTTCTAACTCGTCATCTTCAAAATTAAACTCATCGGCCTCTTGATCCTGCTCGTGCTCAGTATGCACCTCAGTTGATTTCGAGCGCGTGCTTTTGCTTAGTAATGGGAACTGTGTCACTGCTAATGCAGATTGCGCAATGATCCAGGACAAACCAAGGAAAAGTGCCTTTAATTTACTCCCCATCCGCAACACCTCTCCCTGCCAAAGTCCGCTGCACCATCAGCGCAAATACCGCCTCCAACTCGCGCTGGACCCATTCACCCTCGAGGATGCCGAGTGCTCGTGCTATGGCCTCAATCGTCGCAAGTCCCTGGGCCTTGGTCTCACGGCGGACTAAATACCGAGAGTCTGGGCCTGGAGGCAATGTGACTGCTTGGATCCCGGCTAGGATTGGCTCACGACGCCGCATTTTTGAAGTTTGACGCCAGTTACCATCCGGTACCACTAAGGTGTACGGACCACGCTCACGCATCGCATGAGTGATCTCTATGGCATCGTCGGCGGGATAAAGAATTAAAGGACGACATCCAGTCGGCAAATGCTCGGCCAAATCAAATGGCGCATCCAAATCCCCCCGCGTCAGCATGACGCTATTGGTCAAACTCTGTACCGCCAATCTGCCCGTGTTAGTTGGCACCTTGAGCTCACGCCGAGCTGCGATCAGTACCACTTTTGTCGCGGTATCGATGCGCGGAATCGCTTCACAGATGCATACTTCGCGGCGCATCTTGCAGTGATCGCAGCGGAGCCAGAATTTTTTCCTCATAAGCTGATCCACTTAATTGTTGGTGCCGCACCGGAACCCAACGAAGTCTCAGACAGTATCGTTGGTTCAGCGAGAAGTTCCATCTATCGACTTTAACATACTGAAATCAATAGACAATAACCAGCTCACCAACAATTAAGTGGACCACTTCACCCTTGATAACCATACATTTGTATGGTCTAATGAAGTCATGGAGCGATTGACCAACAACCTAGACCCCTTAAGTCACCTCGATGACCTCGGCGGCAAGCTTTGCCGGCGGGGCCCCTCCCCCTCCACTTCCGGCCGTTTGGCCTCGCACCACCCTGAGCTCGATCGCTTCTTGGTGGGCGGCCTCCCACTTGGCACAATCGTCGAGATAGGCTCGCCGATTGGCCGGGGGGGCCGCCGTCCCCTGATCGAATTTATCGCCGCGGCGACCCAGGGTCGTTCGACTGCGGTGCCCTACTGGGTCCTGTGGATCTACGGCAAGGGTCAGGTCTACCCGCCAGCCTGGCGTGCTCACGGCGTTGATCTTAGCCGCGTCTGCTTTGTCCGCAGTGGTAGCCCTATGGAGCTAAGGCCAGCCCTCTTATCACCACTGTTCAAGGTCATCGTCCTGGATGCCCCGACCCAGCTGTCTGGGGATGACCTAACTTTTTTGGCGCATCATGCGCGTCTGCAGGGCAAGCTCTTTATCCTCATACGTAATTATCTACTGACGCAGGATGGTCACAGTATCTGGCCTAAGCTGCGACTCAATATCTGGCGCTCGCCTCGAGATCCTGGCGCTTATCACCTCGATGTCATCCGCGGACTTTCTCCACGTCAGGCCGTCATCACACTGGATCAAGCGGGAGGACAGCATGTCGCTCGCTGACTTTGTGGCGATCGAGGGTGATTTTATCGACGGGGTCACACCGGCTGTGCTGACTCCTCGCTTTATGCATTGGCATGAGTGCGTCTGGCTCCTTGACTTGAGTACTTGCCACAGCTACTGGCACAGCCAGGCAAGTCGTCGCGAGACCGCACCCCTAGTGCTTATCGAGGACATCTTGCGTCGCAGCCTTAAGCCTGGGATGCGGGCGGTGATGGCTGATCATCCCTGGCGCGCCTTGTTGGCTCTACGTCAAATGCAACAGCGCGGGCTGCAAGGGCTACTCGATTTGCAGCAGCACTTTGGCCGCGCTTTTTACCAGCAGGTGAGCTGGGAGGCTTGGCAAGAGTGCGCGGAGGAGTTAAGTGGGCACGCCGCTGCGTGTCGGTGGGCGCGCTTTGATCCTGCGATTTTTAAGCGTCAGCTCAAACACATGCAGGCTGTCATCGAGCGTATTGAACCAGCTCATGCTGGCGCTCCCGCCAAAGGGGCCACACCGCATGGTTGGCGCAGTGTCGACAGCCTCGCCATGCGTCGCCGTTTTGGCGGCTCAGTTGGTCTGCTCTGGGAGTGGACGCACCCACCGCAAGCGGAGCGTGAGCGCCCGAAAGCGCGCACACATCCTCTAGGATTTCCCTGGGTCTTTTGGACTAGTAAAGAAAAACCGCTACTGCAGCGCCATCTCGAGACGCCACTACTGCAGTGGGATGATATCGCCCCATTTTTAACCGAGGATTTGGAACGCTTATGTCTTTTGCCGACCTGGGATGCTCGCGAGCGCGTCACCGCTATGAGTTGGCACCTGACATTGGACGACATGAGCATCGTCACGATACCAATTAATTTTCGTCATCCGCACAGTTTGGCGGCTGAGCGCGGTCATCACAAAACGACCTTGATGCAGGCTAACTACAGCTTCAGCGCCAATGCCAAACAAAACGATGTTTATGGCTACTTACCTTCCACAACCTATCCATCTTATGCACGCGGCATCATTGGTTGGCAGCTAGTCATCGACGAGCGTTTGGTTATACCGCCCTTTTTGACTGATCTCTTTGGTGACAGCAACGACAGCGACATCAGACATCTACGCGAGTTAGAGAATCAACTCCCGATCCCAATAGAACGTTACGAGCTCCGCGACGACTGGGTGCCGGAGTCTGCTTTTAGCCGATGTTCCCATGAGGATGAGCATGCTGGTAGCGGGCCCGGGGGTGAGCTTTGGTCCCCTTGGCTTTCAGCGGCGCGCGTACGTCCTTTTTATATCGATATTCCAACTCCTCTTGATACCGATGGGCATTCAACAGCGCGTGTTTTTCTTGAGCGTGTGAGTGGTAAATGGTGGCTCAGTAGCATTGGCAGCAGTCAACGTGATTATTACGCCGTCATTGATCGCCAGCAACGGTGGCTCTGGACTTATCGTGACCAGGCCGGCAAGTGGTGGATCCATGGTCGATTTGATTAAACACTACGGCTGGACCGAGTGGCTCTGTCACAGTAATTTTAGTTTTCTGATGGGAGCCTCACATCCGCACGAGCTGATCGCTAGAGCGCAAGAGCTAGGCCATCATGGACTAGCGCTTACGGATTATGACGGTGTTTATGGATCGGCCCGGATGCATCATGCTTGGGTGAGGCAGACTAAGAGTTTGGATCAGGGACAAACTCCGATCAAACTCTTCCATGGCGCCGAGTTTCATCTTGCCAAAGATCATGATCTTCCGCTTTTACTTCAGGACACAGTGGCTCTCCTGGCCACCAGTCACCGCGGTTATCACAACCTCGCGGCTCTCGCTAGCCATGCGCACCGAGACGGTAAGTTGGCGGCCAATGTTCCGCCGGATGATTTACTTAGCGCTGACGTGACGGATCTAGTGGCGATTATGCCGATGCGCGGTTTGTTGCGTCGTGGGCA
>OMIY01000210.1 GCA_900299215.1 bacterium
CTCGTTTTGACCGTGACGGAAATGCTGCGCAAAAAAGGCGTGGTCGGTAAATTTGTTGAGTTCTTCGGCGACGGCCTCAGCAAGCTATCGCTTGCAGACCGCGCAACAATCGCGAATATGGCGCCGGAATATGGTGCTACCTGTGGCTTCTTCCCGATTGATGACGAGACGCTGCGCTACCTGCGTTTCACTGGTCGTGATGATGCCCAGGTTGCCTTGGTTGAAGCTTATGCAAAAGCTCAAGGTCTTTGGCGTGATCCTAGTGCTGCCGAGCCGGTGTTCACCGATGTTTTGGAACTCGATCTAGGTTGTGTAGAGCCTAGCCTTGCAGGACCGCGTCGCCCTCAGGACCGCGTGCCCTTGAGCCAAGTGGTTGCTGGCTTCAAAAAAGAACTGCACAGCAATTTCAAAGTTAGTGAAGCTAACGCCGCTCAAACCTCGGCAGTTGCCGGCTCAGATTTCGCGCTCGAGCATGGCTCGGTCGTGATTGCAGCCATCACCAGCTGCACCAATACCTCAAACCCAGCGGTCATGTTGGCTGCAGGTCTAGTCGCGAAAAAAGCCGCGGAAAAAGGCCTCACCATTAAACCTTGGGTCAAAGCGTCGATGGCGCCTGGTTCGCAGGTCGTGTCTGACTACTACCAGGCCGCAGGTCTGACTCCGTACCTTGATAAACTTGGTTTCAACCTGGTCGGCTACGGTTGCACCACCTGTATCGGTAACAGCGGTCCTCTGCATGACTCAATTGCCGCTGCAATCCATGCCAAGGATCTGGTGTGCGCCTCTGTACTCTCGGGTAACCGCAACTTCGAAGGCCGTATCGGCCCAGACGTCAAAGCCAACTACCTGGCCTCGCCCCCTTTGGTGGTCGCCTACGCCATTGCGGGTAACATCAAAGTCGACCTCAACAAGGACCCACTGGGCAAAGGCAAAGACGGTAAACCGGTCTACCTGAAGGATATCTGGCCCTCCAACAAGGAGATCCAAGACACCATCGCTAGTGCGCTAAGCCCAGAGATGTTCCGCAAGCGTTATGGAAACGTTGCTAAGGGCCCAGCTCAGTGGCAGGCGGTAAAAGTAAGTGGTGGCTTCTCCTTCAAGTGGGACGAGAAGAGTACCTACGTACGTAACCCTCCTTACTTTGTTGGCATGTCCAAGCAACCTGCACCGTTGGCTGATGTGAAGGGCGCTCGTCCCCTAGCCATTCTTGGTGACAGCGTGACGACTGACCACATTTCGCCAGCTGGTTCGATCAAAGAGGCTAGTCCTGCAGGTCAATACTTGATAGCTCACGGTGTGAAAAAGGCTGACTTTAACTCCTATGGTGCTCGTCGCGGTAACCACGAAGTGATGATGCGTGGTACCTTTGCTAACATCCGTCTGCGTAACGAGATGCTGGCCGGCATCGAGGGTGGTCTGACCAAGCACATGCCAGACGGCAAGCAGCTGTCGATTTACGATGCAGCTATGCAGTACCAGAAGGAAAAGACTCCGCTCGTCATCGTCGCCGGCAAGGAATACGGCACGGGATCATCGCGGGACTGGGCCGCAAAGGGAACTTTCTTGCTCGGTGTGAAGGCAGTCTTAGCTGAAAGCTTTGAGCGAATTCATAGGTCCAACCTGATCGGTATGGGCGTGCTTCCATTGCAATTCTTGCCGGATCAAAGCCGCGTGACCCTGAAGTTAGTGGGAACAGAAACTTTTGACATTCTCGGCCTGACTAAGCTGTCACCGCGCTGCGAAGTCGAAGTGGTTGTGCATCGCGAAGACGGCAAGACCGATCGTCTCAAGGCACGATGCCGCATCGATACCGCGGACGAACTCGAGTACTACCGCAATGGCGGGATCTTGCATTACACCGTAAGGAAACTAAGTGGCCATTGATACTGATAGTGAACGAGATGGCGCGCTGACCCCGGCGCGTCATCGCCTCGATATCGTCAAATCTCTAGTCATCCGCGATGCGCAGGTGAGCGACCTGCCAACGCTGGTGCGTTTTAATACAACGATGGCTTGGGATACGGAAAAGCGTCGATTGCCCGAGGCAACAATTACTGCCGGCGTGGCTAGGGCTTTAGCTGCGCCGCAGCTTTGTCGCTATTATGTCGCCGAAGTCGATGGTCGAGTTGTGGGGCAGACCATGGTGACCTTTGAGGTTACCGATTGGGAAGACGGGCTGGTCCATTGGATTCAAAGCGTTTTTGTTGAGCCGGAGTTTCGTGGTCTTGGAATCTTCAAGCGCCTTTATCACCACGTGATTTCGGTCGCCAAGGCCGAGGGTGATGGTCGGCGCGTGCGCCTTTACGTCGAAAAGGACAACGCAGCAGCGATTGCTACCTACGAGCGACTGGGGATGTCCCAGGCTCACTTCCACATTTATGAAACCAAGCTCAACCCAGCTCAACCAAGCTCTGTGTTAGGATGATCCATCTAATCCACGACCTTTTGATGCGTGTTGATGTGCTGGTGGCCTTACACTTAGCTGTGGCCATAGGTGCGTCGATACACATCGTGCTAACGAAGGAAGAGCCGCGAGCTGCCGTAGGCTGGGTTGGTGTTGTTTGGCTGTCACCAATCTTGGGGACGCTGCTCTATTAC
>OMIY01000211.1 GCA_900299215.1 bacterium
CGATGGGCCAGCTCTCAGGCACCTTGCGATTACGGCGCTCCCACCGGCCATCACCGCCGGAGAACCTAGTGAACATAGCATCGGCGCCGCGCCACTCGGCCTCGGGCAACCTCGGCCGCCATACAGCTTGGGCGGCAGGTCGCACAATCTTGTACGCGCCAACTTGCTCCAATTTTTGGAAATTACCGCTGTCTAGCAGGGTGTAAGTACCGACGGTCATTTTCATCCCCAGTGATAGGCCAGCCACTGTTACCATTAGTGGCGTTTGACAAGCAATGCACTAGGCGCGAAGATATGCACTTCATCTAAACTGGGCCTCTCAGGACACTCCGTCATGAATAGACAACATACTGCTATCAATAAACTATTTGGAATATCAAAGCCGATCGTGCAGGGTGGCATGGTGTGGGTATCTGGAGGCAAGCTGGCGGCTGCCGTGTCGGAGGCTGGTTGTTTAGGTTTGGTTGGCGCGGGATCCATGCAGCCGGAGCTTCTAAAGCTCCACCTCGAGAAGGCAAGAACCCTCACTGCAAAGCCAATAGGCGTTAATATTCCGCTACTTTACAGCAAGGTGCAGGAACAAATTGAAGTTGCCCTCGCCGCTGGCATCAGGATTTTTTTCACCTCTGCGGGCAGTCCCAAGACTTGGACCGGATACCTTAAGGACCGTGGTGCCACGGTGGTACACGTCACATCAAGTCCAGAGTTAGCTCGCAAGTGTGAAGCAGCCGGCTGCGATGCAGTGGTCGCAGAAGGCTTCGAGGCTGGTGGCCATAACGGGCGCGACGAGATCACCACGATGGTGCTGATCCCCCAAGTTGTCGATGCTGTGAAGATACCTGTGATTGCCGCCGGAGGCGTGGGTGATGGACGTGGGATCGCGGCAGCTTTGGCCTTAGGCGCAAGCGGAGTGCAGATTGGTTCGCGCTTTGCTGCCACTGTCGAGTCGAGCGCTCATTCAAATTTCAAGCAAGCGATAGTGGACGCAACTCCAGGTGCCACTATGTTGGCAATGAAGGAATTGGTTCCGGTTCGCTTGCTCAAAAACAAGTTTTACGACCAAGTACATGCTCTAGAACTTCAGTGCGCGGACAAGGAAAAGCTTACCGCTCTGCTAGGCAAGGGCAGAGCCAAACTTGGAATGCTAGATGGTGACTTGGATGAGGGCGAGCTAGAGATCGGACAGGTCTCTGGTCTAATTAAAGATATCCCAACTGTAGCGGCCTTGGTGAGCCGCCTTGAAAGCGAGTATCGCGCAGCCGTATCAGTGTTGCCGCGGTCTTTAACAGGAGAGTAAAGTGACTTTGGTAACCGATGCAGCTGGACATCAGCGACGTGTTAAACGCGGTTGGATGAATCTACGAGTCGATCAAATCATTCACGAGACGCCCGACACGGACACTTTCGTGATGACTGATGCTGAGGAAGGTGGACGCGTATTTGATTATATCGCGGGCCAGTACCTGACCTTTCGTTTTGACAATGTCGATGCCAAGCCCCTGGTGCGCTCCTACACGATGTCTAGCTCACCATGCCAAGTGCCTTTTTGTGCTGTTACGGTGAAGAGAGTCGATGGTGGCAAGATCAGTAACTGGCTTTGTGACCACGTTAAGGTTGGCGACGTCCTTAGGGCTCGTGGCCCAATAGGTAAGTTTGTCTACGACCCTGCCATCGATAAAAAACATCTAGTCATGGTAGCAGGGGGCAGCGGTGTTACCCCATTTGTAAGCATTTTGCGTGAATACGCTCACCACCTTGGCAAAGACGGCGCCCCTGAAAAAATGACCCTCGTCGTCTCTCATCGATCGAAGACTGATATTATCTGTGCCGCCGACCTTGCTCCGCTTGAAAAGATAAAAGGCGTCAGTATCATCACAACGCTTAGCCGCGAGAACCTCACCAATGAAGGCTTTTGGCACGGACGTCTCGATGACGACAAGCTTGCTTGCGCCTTAGCCGGCACCTACGGTCATGCGACTTATATGTCCTGCGGACCAAAGGCGATTATGGACCTGACGGTCAGTCATTTGCAGAAGGCTGGTGTGCCTGAGGGTGATATTAAGCTTGAGTCCTTTGAGTCCTGATTGGATTCTCAGTGTACTAGATGGAGATGACGCCGAGGCGCACCTTTGCTTTGGCCACCACTTCGATGAGCACTATTTGGCATCCTCGATCGACTAGACTCTGTTCCGCCCTGAATAGGCACAAGTCTAGACTTTCCAGAGACTGGGAGCGAGGAAACGCCGATGATTCTAGCTGGGGAACCGACCTGACGCAGATCAGCGAGCAAATGCTCACAGTAGATAATCAACGCTGCATGGATATGCTTCACCACGGCAATGTTTTGCCGCCGACCATGTTCCGTTTTCACCACTTGCAGAAAGTCTGGGCCACGCAAGATATGAAAACCTTCGGTCACGCAATGCTCACTTACGAGTTTCAAGCTAGCGTCATGCAATTCTAGGTAAGCAGCAAGGTCGGTTGCGGTAATCGATTGCGGCACCTGATTGCGATAGCGTTGGCGCAACAGACTAACGTCTTTGGCCATGACGTGGCGTGCAAATTGATCCATGTCGAATGGCGTTAGTAGCAGCTTGGCGCGGCGGAAGACTTCTGATGCCGTAGCCTTGATACGCTCGGATAATTGCATAGGGCAAGTCCTGGGCTAGGTGTTGGCAATCGGAACTAAATGAGACGGACCTTATTTTTAATATATTTTAAATTTTTTATCAACATTTTTATCATTTTTTTACAATTTTAATATTTTTATAATCTTTTGGCGCTTTACCCACTGAAAGGCGCAAAAGGACATAAACCCAAATAAATGCCGAACTTAACAGTACCAAGTAGCCCCAAACTCCGCTCGTTGACGGCAACAAGCAGTTGGCTTCGGCGTCGAAACCAGCTGTCATTGTGGGCTGACAGGGGCTATTGCAGTGCCCATCAGCTAGCTCAAGTTCATCCGGACAGTCATCGCTTAACGCCCAATTGAGCACCTTAGACAGTACCAGATTCAATTCTAGATCATCGATTAACAAACTGATTTGACCCATAAATTTCATGATATACTCAAAGCCACCAAACCGGCTCCAGGCACTCAGAGACAGCCTTTTGAGCCCTTCATTAGAAACAACGACCGGCTCTTCAAAGCAGAACTTATAAGTTCGTGCAACAGAATTTATCGGTTCGATGTCCAAAGCTCATCTATCCCCCTAAAATTATTAGAGGGGGACTTATCTTGACGGCTATTGCGATAAGAAAACGAGTGTCGGCAAACATCAAACGATGCCGACAGAGAGCGGGGCTGACGCAGGAAGCCATGGCCGACAAGCTGGGTGTGTCGCTGCGCTACATCTCCATGTTGGAACAAAATGCACGCAACCTGAGCATTGAGTCCTTGGCAAAAGTAGCCTCGTGCCTTGAAGTCGATATCGCCGAGTTAGTCTGCGATGAAAAATACCTGGATGACGCCAAACAGTCGGCCGCTGAACTCGGCATTCAGCTTCTGCAGCAATTTGTTAAAAACCAAGGTGGTACCAAAGGCTGAGACCTAGCCTACCGGACCATCACGAAAAATAAAAAATACAGCGCCGATTAGGCAAAGCCCAGCCCACAGGTAATTCCAGGTTAATTTAATACCCATATAGTAAGCGGCAAAGACGCAAAACACACTAAGTGTGATGACCTCCTGTAGGATCTTAAGCTGGGGCAGCGTGAACTGAGTGGCACCGATGCGATTGCCTGGCACCTGAAAACAATATTCAAAAAAGGCGATCCCCCAGCTTATTAACACCACCATCCACAAGGGACGGTCTGCCAGATTCCTAAGGTGCCCATACCAAGCAAAAGTCATGAACAAATTTGAAATTATGAGAAGACTAACTGTCGAGACCATCTTCAACCTCAATGGTTAGAGAATCCGATATTATCATTTAATTCATACTTTTTTACTGCTAGGTATTACGGCGTCGATCTCATTGCTTCTGGGCCCCTTAACCATTGGCAAATATGTGATAGAGACGCTAAGCAAAATTCCTATTTTGAATGCCTTGCCCATACAGAGGCAATTGGATCATCAACTGCAACGAGCAATAGGTTGCATCGTCGTACTTTTGGCAATTGCACTCACAGTTACTGCGACTTACTTCGCCCAGCAGGATATCAATAATAAAGCTGAGGCATTGTTTGAGCTCGCAGCTAAAGATATTGAACGTGACATTAGCGAGCGCCTGATACAATGCGGTCAGGCTTTGGTGCAAACACGCGGCTTCCTTGACGCTGAAGGCTCGGTCACTCGATCTGAGTTTGCTACGTACGTTAAGAGCATTGACTTCGACAGGATGTATCCTGGAATTCAAGGCATCGGGGTTGCAGTTAAGATACCTGCTCAAAATTTGGAGTCCCACCTTCGGTCCATTAGATCAGAGGGCTATCCCAACTACCAAGTCCACCCCGATAATCCGCGCGATTTTTACTATCCGATCATCATGCTTGAGCCATTTAATTGGCGCAATCAACGCGCTTTCGGCTACGACATGATGACCGAAAGCGTGCGTCGGCAAGCAATGGAAGCAGCACGTGACACAGGTCTACTTACATTGAGCGGTAAGGTTCGACTGCGACAGGAGACGGACGTTGCACCTCAGCCAGGATTTCTGCTGTACGTGCCCAAATACAGTAAAGATGCAAACATCGAAAATCTAGACCAGCGTCGATCTGCAATCGAGGGCTTCATTTATAGCCCGTTTAGAGCCGTGGACCTTATGCAGGGTATCTTCGGTAAAACTTACGAACACGACCATGAGGTATCATTTGAAGTCTATGACGGTCCAATAATCACCTCTTCAAATTTGCTTTACTCGCGTAGCGAGGATAGTTTTCAAAAAACTCTAAACAG